>CAZTND010000013.1:0-10540 GCA_964615285.1 uncultured Clostridia bacterium | reverse complement strand
GCGCCGATAAAGTTTCCCTCGTCACGCTCGGCATGACCGAGGACGAGGTGGAGGAAGTTTTCGGCTCGCCGTACAGGGGCAGACGGACGACATGGCTTCGACCGACCTCGTGTGGAAGTATTACGACGCGGACTATATGAAACTGCCGGAAAAGAACGATAGTTTTGACATCGGAAGCAGCGAAGATGAGGACGATTTCGAATCGGCGTTCGAGGACTCCGTGGCGTTGGAAGCGACTTCGTTCAAGTACATAGAAGTGACCTTCGCCACGGCGGAAACGGAGGAGGGCACAGGGGAAAAGGCGGTGACGGTCGTCGCGGCATAGAGTTCCGAAAGGGGGCGGCGATTCATCGCGCCGCCCCCTTTTGACCCGATACAAAAATGTCCTTCCGCAAGGAAGGTGGCATGCCCGCAATTTTCGGTAAAAACAGGAAAATCAGATACCCTGCGTCCGGGGCGTAATTTTTTCAAAGAAAAAGTTGCGCTCCGACACGTCTTTCAGGGGCATGCCCGCCCCCAAAGCCAGCATGGTCTTAATGCGCGACATCTGAAAACTTTCGTCGTAAAAGATCTCGGCAAGGGCGGCAAGCCCCGTCGCGCTCTCGTACACGTTCCCGCCGCGGAGGACGGGGGAGAGCACGGCGGGCACGCCCTTTTCGCGGCAGAGGCGCAGAAAGTCCGCGGCGTTGCCCCTGCCCGCCGTGCAGACCGTGCCGCTGTGATAGAGTTCCAGGACGACGGCGCGGGGCTTTTTTTCGGAAAGATCGTACAACGAATAGTCCGTCAGGGAGTGCGCTTTGACCGTCAGTACGTTCGTGCAGAGGTCCTCGGCCGTCAGATTGCAGGGCGCTCTCTCGGCACGCAATTCGTCCGCCGTCGGGTCGGCGGGGCCGGCGGCGTATGCAAATTTTCCGTCCGACCAAACGCCGAACGGCGCGCCGCCGAAGGAGGCAAAATCCCCCGTGAAGTGCGCGCAGTCCGTGAGGCGGGAGGCGAGGTGTATCCGCGCAAAACGTTCCCCCGCGTTGCGGAAGGCGACAAAGACGCCCGGCAGCCCTTCGCCGATGAAGCCGACCGCCGCCGCAAAGTTGTCGAGCCCGTTGCTCCGCTCGTCCGCCAACGGATACAGTGCGGACACGAACACCACGGGCAGGCGCGCGTCGCAAAAGAGCAGTGCAAAGAGGGGGGCGGTGAAGGAGAGGGTATCCGTCCCGTGCGTGACGACGACGCCCGCGTACTCCCCCCGCAGCTTTTTGCGCAGGCAGGCGGCAAGGCAAACCAAGTCGTCCTTTTGCATGTTCTCGCTGAGCACGTCCAGGGGGCGGCATTCGTCAAACTCTACGTCCGTCCCGTACTTTTCTTTGTACATCGCCGTAAGCGCGCCGCCCGCGCCGCCGTCCGTCCCCAGGCTGCCGTCCCCGCGGTATGCCGACCCGATGGTCCCGCCCGTGTATATCACGCATATTTTTTTCATTGTTTTTCCTCCCGCAATATAAAACGGATATTATATTAAATTTAAGGAAGTTTTCCGCAATATTATAACTCTTTCTTCCTTTTTCTGTCAAACGTCCGCCGCGTCTTGCCGTTTTGTTAATTCCCCACAAACATGTATGAAAATTATAACATTTTGTTCTTTTCTTACATTTTAAGATTTTTTTTCCGAAGCCCGCCAAATCAATTGACTTTTTTGCCGTAAAAGGATAAAATAATATCAGTAAAAAAATATCAATTTAATTTTTCAAAACGGAAGGGGCGTCCGTCCCGAAGGAGCAGAAAGAAGATGGAAGAAAAAATCGTAGACAGCATGGAAGGGTTGGAGGAGGCCATTGCCCGCGTCCGCGCGGCGCAGGCGGTCTTTGCCACCTACACGCAGGAACAGGTGGACGAGATTTTCCGCGCGGCGGCGCTCGCCGCCAACAACCAGCGCATCCCCCTCGCCAAAATGGCGGTAGAGGAGACGGGCATGGGCGTCGTGGAGGACAAGGTCATCAAGAACCACTATGCGGCGGAGTATATCTATAACACATATAAGCATATAAAAACCTGCGGCGTGATCGAAGAGGACGCGGCGTTCGGGCTGAAAAAGATCGCCGAACCCATCGGTCTGGTCGCGGCGGTCATTCCGACGACCAACCCCACCTCCACGGCGATCTTCAAGACGCTCATCTGCTTAAAGACGCGCAACGGCATCATCATAAGCCCGCACCCCCGCGCCAAGAAATCGACCATCGCCGCCGCGAAAGTCGTTCTGGAGGCCGCCGTCAAGGCGGGCGCGCCCGAGGGCATCATCGGCTGGATCGACGTGCCTTCCCTCGACATGACCAATACGCTCATGAAGGAGGCGGACATCATCCTCGCCACGGGCGGCCCCGGCATGGTCAAGAGCGCGTACTCTTCGGGTAAACCCGCGCTCGGCGTCGGCGCCGGCAACACGCCCGCCATCATCGACGACACCGCGGACATCAAGCTGGCGGTCAACTCCATCATCCACTCCAAGACCTTCGACAACGGCATGATCTGCGCGTCCGAGCAGTCGGTCATCGTGCTCGACAAGGTGTACGAAGAGGTCAAGAAGGAGTTCGCTTACCGCGGCTGCTATTTCTGCAACGAAGAGGAGAAGGACAAGGTTCGTTCGACCATCCTCATCAACGGCGCGCTCAACGCCAAGATCGTCGGGCAGAAGCCCGTCACCATCGCCAAACTCTGCGGGTTTGACATTCCCGAAAGCACCAAGGTGCTCATCGGCGAAGTGGAGAGCGTGAACATCGAAGAGCCGTTCGCCCACGAAAAACTGTCGCCCGTCCTCGCCATGTACCGCGCGAAGGACTTTGACGACGCCGTCGCCAAGGCACAGCAGCTCATCGCCGACGGCGGCATGGGGCACACTTCCGCCATCTACATCGATCAGCTCACCCGGAAGGAAAAGCTGGAAAAGTGGGAAGCGAGCATGAAGACCTGCCGCATGCTCATCAATACGCCTTCTTCCCAGGGCGGCATCGGCGACCTGTACAACTTCAAACTGACGCCTTCCCTGACGCTGGGCTGCGGTTCCTGGGGCGGCAACTCCGTTTCCGAAAACGTCGGCGTGAAGCACCTCATCAATATCAAGACCGTTGCGGAAAGGAGAGAAAACATGCTTTGGTTCAGGACCCCTCAGAAGGTATATCACAAGAAAGGCTGCCTGCCCGTCGCGCTCGCCGAGCTCAAGGACGTCATGGGCAAGAAGAAGGCGTTCATCGTCACCGATAAATTTCTGTATGAGACCAACCGCATCAAGCCCATCACGGACAAGTTGGACGAAATGGGCATCCGCTATACCTGCTTTGCGGACGTCGAACCCGATCCTTCCCTCGACAGCGCCAAGGCGGGCGCCAAACTGATGGCGGAGTTCCGGCCCGACGTCATCATCGCCCTCGGCGGCGGCTCTGCCATGGACGCCGGCAAGATCATGTGGGTGCTCTACGAACACCCCGAAGTGGACTTCTACGATATGGCAATGCGCTTCATGGATATCCGCAAGCGCGTCTACACCTTCCCCAAGATGGGCGAAAAGGCGTACTTCATCGCCATCCCCACCTCTTCCGGTACTGGCTCCGAAGTCACGCCGTTCGCCGTCATCTCTGACAAGGCGACGGGCAACAAATATCCTTTGGCGGACTATGAACTGCTGCCCAACATGGCGATCATCGACACCGACTTCATGATGACCCAGCCCAAGGGACTGACCGCGGCTTCGGGCATCGACGCGCTGACCCATGCCCTGGAAGCGTACGCCTCCATCATGGCGACGCCTTACACCGACGGCGAAGCGCTGGTCGCCTGCAAACTCATCTTCAAATATCTGCCCCGCGCCTACGAGAACGGCATGAACGACCCCGAAGCGCGCGAAGCGATGGCCGATGCCGCCACCATGGCGGGTATTGCGTTCGCCAACGCCTTCCTCGGCGTGTGCCACTCCATGGCGCACAAGATGGGCGCCTATCACCACATCGCGCACGGCGTCGCCAACGCGCTGCTCATCGAGGACGTCATCCGCTTCAACAGCGCCGAAGTCCCCGCCAAGATGGGCACCTTCCCGCAGTATCAGTACCCGCACGCCCGCGCGCGGTATGCCGAGATCGCCGACTACCTCGGGCTCGGCGGCAGGACCGAAGAAACGAAGGTCGAAAACCTCATCAAGGCGATCGCCGCGCTCAAAGAGAAGGTCGGCATCAAACGCACGATGAAAGACTACGGCGTGGATGAGAAATATTTCTTCGATACCCTCGATGAAATGAGCGAAAAGGCGTTCGACGACCAGTGCACGGGTGCCAACCCCCGCTATCCGCTCATCTCCGAGATCAAGGAAATGTATATCAGGAACAGCGGTTTCAAAGTACCCAAGAAATGAGCTGAAACGATATAAAACAACAAAGAGAGGCTTTGCAAGGTTTTGCAAGGCCTCTTTTCTTTTGCCGCGGGAGCGGGCCGGGCGGCAAACGGCAGGTCCCCCGCAGTCAAGCCGGCTGCGGGGGACCTGTATTTTTTGATTTTGATTTTTTGCCGCGGTTGTCCGTCATTCTTTTTTGCGGAAGATGATATAGTTTACCACTAAAATGACGTCGAGGATCAGGAGGAGAGTGACGAGGAAATACCGCAGGCCGTCCGTCGTTCCCGTGCGGAAACTGTCGGCGCTCACCGTCGCGTAATACGTCACGCCGTTCTCTTCATAGGCGATGAATACGACGTTCTCGTCGTCCGTCTCGTACACGGCGACCGCGTAGTCCCGCCCCGCTTCCAGCGTTATCGTGCGGTTGTCCGCCGAAACGGCGGTCACATCCTCGTCGCTGTGCAGCGTCCTGTAATACACGGAAACGTTTTCCTCCGTCGTGCCGCGGAACCCGCGCACAAAATTCTTGGGGACATATCCGTAGAGCGTTTCCCCGTTCGCGTCGGTATAACCGATGTAATAGTAATCGTAATCCATCAACGTGTCGCCCAGGGACAGCTCTTTGAGCACGCTCACCACGGCGTTTTTTTCCAACGTCGTCAGGGTCAGCCGATCGGTGAGATAGGGGTATTTGTAGAGGGGAATGGCGTTGGTGATGTATCCCGCTCCGTCTGCAAAGGCTTCGGGGTCGGAGGCATAGTCGTCCTCGTCGACGACCGTGCAGGCAGACCGCAAAACCAGCCCGGCCGTATAATCGCGCGCGCCGGGGTCGAAAATCGTCACGATATAGTAGTCTAAGGAATGAATGGATATTTCGCCCAGGACGAGCGCATTGACGCCCGCATTGCCGCAGGTATAGCCCAGATAGGGGAAGTATTCGGCGTCGGCGGTGAGCTCTTCCAGGGAAAATTGCAGCAGCACTGCGTCCTCGTTCAGCGTCACCACGGGCACCACGCCGTCCGCGCCCGACGGTTCTTCAAAGATCGTCCGATAGGCGTCGCCCGTTTCCAGCGCGCCGAGATGGGGCAGGTCAATCGCCTCCGTCGTCAGGATATAGTCGTCGTAGAGAAAGTATACCGTTCCCGTCTCGTAGCCGAAGGCAAAGTCCCGCAGCGTCGCGTCCGATTCAAAGACACAGCCCGCGTCGTCGATCGTGTATTCCGATCCGTCGCTGCATTGCAGCGTCTTGCCGGACAGCCCGTATATATTGCCGTCGAAATCGACGGCGATGTCGCTTATCGCGCTGCCGAAAGAAAAACAGAGCGTGCCGCCCGCGTTCTGCGACATGAATTCTTCCGGCGTGAAGCGGTATACTTCGTTGTCGTCGTAGAGGATATACAGATCGCCGTAGATGTCGGCGGTCAGGGCCTTCGGGGAGGCGGAACTCTTGTAGATCGGCCCCGAAAGCGTGAACTCTTCCGCATCGATGCGGTAAAAGACGTGGTTGCCCGTCACCAGGAAATAATCGCCGCCCTTGGCCGCCGCAATGCCCGCAATGTTGCCGATGAATCCCGTCGAAGCGCTCAAAAGCTGCGCGCCCTGAAAGTCGTAGGCGCACACCGTCGTCGCGTCGGCGACCAGAATGCTCGACCCGTCGGAGGCGATGTATGCGGGCGTGATCGCACAATCGAAAGCGGCGTATGTCCCTTCGGCATAATTGTAGAGGCGCAGCCGGTTTTCGTCGGCTATGACGAGGTATTCGCCCGCCACGATGCTCTGTGTTGCGGCGGACAGGCGGTTGTCGCTTTCGGAGGAAGTGCCTATTTCATAGTCCGTGAACGCGCCTTCCGCCGTGTCGAAACGGCGGATTTTCGCGCTTTCGTCCGCGTTGTCCGCCACATAGAGATAACTGCCGTCCAGAGAGAGCGCGCCGTAGGCCGCGCCTTCCGCCCGGTGCGTTTCGCCGAATTGTTCGGAAGAGAAGTCGTAGGAGTACAGATTGTTTTTATCCGTGTAGTAGAGAAGGGTTCCCGCCACGGCAATGTCGTAAATTTCCGCCGTCAGGGAATAGGTTCCCATATTTTCGCCGGCTTCCGTATCCCATATATTAAAATACTGTCCGTCCGTATAGAACAGTTTTCCGTCCGCGTAAGCCAGGGAGGGGACGTTCGTCACCGCCGCGGAAAGGGTCACGAGGGGGGAATCGGGCGAATGTTCGTCATAAATATTCGTCCGGGTCGTCACGCTGCGGGCATAGTATACGGTGTTGTTTCCCAGCGTAAAAGAGCTGCAGGTAATGCCGTAATTTTCCCCCGTCAGCGTTTCCGCCGCGCAGTCCAGCGTGTAAAGATATCCGTTTTCGTCCAGGAAATAGAGAGTATTCTCGCCGTTCAGTTCCAGCTGCACGACTTCCGAAACGTGTTCGTAACGACGGTATGCCGTTCCGTCATAGATGTAAATGCCGTTCCCGTCCGCAACGGCGATGTACGATCCTTTGACGGAAATTCCGTTTACGGCGGAAAGCCCGAGGTACTGTTCGTAGCTCGACGGCAGCAACAGGGAAAGCGTTTCGCCCGTCAGCGTCTGTTCCGCGCGCGCGCCGCCTTCCGCCTCCGCCGCGCTCGCGGGCAGGAGCGCGGCCGTTTCCGCACACAGCCCCGCAAAGAGCGTTCCCGTACAAATAATTGATAATATGCCCTTCAGAATCTTTTTCATCTCTCCTGTATTATACCATATGGCGCGGCAAAATACAAGCATTGCGGCAAGCATTTTCTCACAAAACTTTTTTTGCCTTTTTTGGATTTTTTTGACATTCATGGCAACCGTATGCCTCTTTTTAGTGGTATGATATTTTCGAAAAAGCAAACAAACGTTTGTTTTTTATCCGAAAAAACAAAGACGGGAGAGGTTATGGAAATAAAGACGGAAACAACGAGGGCGGAAGAAAACGGGGAAAAGGGGGCGTATGAAAAGACGCTGCTCTATTTGTACCCGCATATGGAAAAGATGTCCGAGGCGTTGGATACAAGCCTGCGCACGCAGGCGCTGCTGTCGTACAGGCGGCGGGAAAGCGCGGAGGCGTTGGTGGAGCGGCTGCTGCAATCCGACTTTCAGTCCTCTTTTCTGTTGCGGACAAGGGAGCGGCTGGAAGATATTTTTTCCGGGTTTACGCGGGAGGAGATGTTCGTGCTGGAATACCGCTATTTCCGCCGCCGGAAGTTTTTGCGGGAGTACGAGGAGGCGCCGGTGGAGATGTCCGTGCGCACCTTTTACCGCCGTCAGCACAGCATCTTGAAAAAGTTTTCCGCCGCGCTGAAATTGCGGGGAATGGACGAGAAATGGTTTGCGGAGAATTTTTCGGAGATGGATTGGGCGATGAAGGTATACAAAAAAGTGTGCGCGGGGCGGGATTCCTATCTTTTGGGGCGGCATAAAGAGAGCCCTCTTTGCTGCATAAAGAAGAGCGGGGAGGGGAAAGAGAAGGCTGCCGCGTCCTGGTAAGCGGGTTCATCCGTCCGGGTCGTTTTCCGCTTTCGGCAGGGCGCTGCGGCGGGGGCGGAAGAGGTAATATGCCACGCCTGCCGCCAACAGGGTCAGGACGGCGCCCAGCGCGATCTGCGCCGCGGAAACGGAGGGCCAATCGACTTCGTTTTCCCCTGTATTGCCGGGCATGGACGCCTCGTAATCTGTATTCAGCTCGTAGGAAAGCTCCATGGTTTTGGGAAGATATCCCGTTTCGCTTTCCAGCGCGACGTACCAATAGGTGGACGTTCCGACCGTGTAATCGCCGTAATAGGCGTAAGTCAGGGTGACGTCGGAAAATATGTTGTCGCCCGTCGGGAAAGAGGAACTTCCTTCCAGGGAATAGGTGACTTCCAGGGGATAGAACAAAAAAGGGCGTTCGGGCACGAAATCCACGAAATACAGTTTATCCGTCCGGCAGTAGCCGTACAGGGCGGTATAGGGAGCCTCGTCGGCGGAGTATTGCACATAGCAGTATTCCTCCCCCGCGGAAAGGATCTTGACGTAGTAGGTATACGGTATGCAGAACAGCCCGCTGTTTTCGTCCGCGGCGGCGTAAAAATAGACGTCGTAGGAGAGGGCGCAGGCGTACTGCTCTTCCGCCGCGGCGGCGGTACAGGCGGTGCGGGGCGGGAGGCAGGAGGACCATAGTATATGTACGCACAACAGGCAGGAAAGTACGGACAGTACGAAGTTTTTCATAGTACAGGTAAGTATAGCCGGCGGACGGCGGGGAAAAAGGAAAATTTTTGGCGAACGATGAAAGATATTATAGAAAAAATTGCCGCCATCGAGCGGGAACAGGCAAAGCGGCGGCAAAGCGACGCGCTCGCCGCCTACAACGCGGGCAGGAAAAAGCACAGAAAACAGCTCGCCTTTCACAAATGCAAAAAGCGCAACCGCTGGGTGTTCGGCGGCAACCGCTCGGGCAAGACGGAGTGCGGCGCGGTCGAATGCGTCTACATGGCGCGGGGCGTCCATCCCTACCGCAAAAACCGCAAGAACGTCGCGGGATGGGTGGTCTCCCTCTCCCAGCAGGTGCAGCGGGACGTGGCGCAAAAGAAGATTTTGCACTACCTCCGCCCCGATTGGATCGAAGAGATCGTCATGCTCTCGGGCAGAAGGGATGCCCCCGCGAGCGGAGTCATCGATTTCATACGGGTCAGAAACGTTTTAGGCGGCAGTTCGGTCATCGGGTTCAAGAGCTGCGATCAAGGCAGGGAAAAGTTTCAGGGCAGTTCGCTCGACTTCGTGTGGTTCGACGAAGAGCCGCCGAAGGACATCTACGAGGAGTGCCGCATGCGCATTATGGACAGGCGGGGGGATATTTTCGGCACGATGACGCCCCTCAAAGGCATCACCTTTTTGTACGACGATATCTATCTCAACAGGCACAACGACCCCGAAGTGTGGTTTGAGTTCATGGAGTGGGCGGACAATCCCTACCTCTCCCCCAAGGAGATCGCTCTGCTCGAAAGCAGTTTGGACGAAACGGCGCTGCAATCCCGCCGCTACGGCAGGTTTGCCGCGGGCGAAGGGTTGGTCTATCCGGAATTCGACGAAAATATCCACGTCATCGACCCCTTTCCCGTGCCGCCCGCCTGGCAGGACAATATCTCCATCGACCCCGGGCTGCACAACCCGCTCTCCGCGCATTGGTACGCCGTCGATTTCGACGACAACGTGTACGTCGTATACGAATACTATCAGGCGGGCAAAGACGTGGACTATCATGCGGACAGGATCAAAGAGATATGCAAAAAACTCGGCTGGCACACGGACGGCAAGGGGCGGATCGGGGCGCTCATCGACAGCGCCGCCAACCAGCGCACGCTGGCATCCGTCAAGAGCGTCAGCGAACTCTTCTACGAGCGGGGCATCCTGGTCAACCCCAACGTGGACAAGGATCTGTTTTCGGGCATCCAGCGGGTCAAGAGTTACCTGAATCAAAAAAACGGATTGCCAAACATTTATATATTCAGGGGATGCGTCAATCTGATACGGGAGATCAAGGGGTATTTCTGGGGCGAAGGGGATCTACCGAAAAAGCGGGACGACCACGCGCTGGACGATTTTGGATACCTCAAGAAATAATGTCTATTAAGAATATTTTATCAAAATTTATGAATAAAAATGCAGAATTGGTATTTATATTGCATATTATATGAATAAAATACCTTTAATAGATAGAATCAAATAATATTAGTGTGCCAAAAAATGGACAAAAAATAGTGTGCCAAAAAAGTTATGAGGTATTATGAGGTCTTTGACTGGCTAACTTTTAACTTTGCTGGATGTGAATAATACTTGGTCGATTGAGGAGCTTTATAACATATAAGCACGAATTATCGTTGCTGTTTTATTTTTTATCATGTTGCAATTTTACTTTTTTTATGTTATACTGTAAATGCGTTCAAATTTAATTACCATATCATAGGTTACATCGGCATAGGTGTACCCTTACTTTCCTATGATATGGAATTTGAACGCAACTAATTAGGGGATACATTCGTATGCGGGCGTTCCCTTAATTGGGAGTGCTCTTTTTTATTGTTATGGGTAGAGGTATGAAAGTATTTTGTATTGTTGCATATGTACGATACTTTATTAAAAGGCGGAGCATTGGAGGATAACGTTTGTTGCGAATGG
>CAZTND010000012.1:17858-38185 GCA_964615285.1 uncultured Clostridia bacterium | reverse complement strand
ACCCACGCGACCAGCTTGGAAGGCTGGGATTCTACCATTGAACTACACCCGCGTGCGCTCCGCATTGTTTTAATGCCTGTCTATTATAACAATTGCACACGCCGATTGTCAATCGTTTTCGGACATTTTCATCCAAATTTTTTCAAAAATCCGAAAGCCGAATCTCTGATGGCAACTTTAATATATTACCATATTTTTTTATATTATGCAACAATTTACACTTGCATTTTACAAAAAAATCCGAAAAGTTTTTTATACGACCGCAAAACCGAACCCCGAACGATAGGCAAGGATAAAGAGATAGATGTTCAGCGCCGCCAGGACAGGCAGCGCGATCATCAAAAGCAGGTCGTTCAGGCGATAACGAAAGACAAACATGCTCACGTACATCGTGACGGCGCCGCCCAGAAATGCCGCCAACAGCAGTTTTCCGTCCCCCACCCGCCGCCGCTCCGGCGCCGCGGGGGTCTCCTCCCCGTCCATGCCGCTTGCCCGCTGGCTCTTGATGAGCAAAAAAGAATAAAAATTGATCGCCGCGATGTATACCGAAAAAAGAACGTAGAGTAAAATCATCCTGCAGGCAGTATACGCAAAATCTCCCCGCTCCATTCCGCCGCACGGCAACCGGTCAGACGTACCCGAGCAGTTTCTTTCTGACGGGCTCCCCCGCCGGAACGCCCAAAGGCTCGTTCCGCAAAACTTTCCGCATGTTTTCCTGCATGCGCTCCCCCGCGCCGTCCGCCCAGGCGTTCAGCCGTTCGACCGCTTTCCGGTACAAAGGCGGGCGATTTTTGGTGTTGTGCGTATCCGACCCCAGGCAGTGCGCCTGCCCGTGGAGAACGAGCGCCTGCGCCAAGCTCTTTTTCTCCGCTCCGACAACCGATTCGCAGTTGACCTGCAACAAGCAGCCCTCCGCGATCAGCCGCGCCGCCAATTCGGGCTGCCGCTGCACGGCGGGATAGAGCTCGACATGCGCGATGACGGGCACGAGCCCCGCGGTTTCTGTCAGTTCCCGCAGGCGCAGAAAGATCCTCTCGTCCATATGCGGGTCAAAGGAGAGCTCGGTGAGAATGTATCCCGTCCCCTCCAGGGCGAGCGGGATGAGGTCGTTCACGTCGCCGTTGGCACAGGTCGCTATATTGCATTCGCAGCCCAAAAGCAGGCGGATGTTTCCCGTATACGCCGCGCGCAGCGCTGCATAGGCTTCGGCGCGCTTTTCCAGAAACTGCCTGACCCCCTTCTGCCTGCCGTAATAATGCGGCGTGAGCACGACGGTATCCACGCCCTGCGCTTCCAAAGAACGCAGTAGCGCCAACGATTCTTCCAAAGAAGAAGCCCCGTCGTCGATACGGGGCAAAATGTGCGTATGAAAATCAATCATCTTCGGCTCTGCCGCGACACAAAATCGCACGCCCTCCTCATTTTGTTTCAAATTATACTATATCCGCGTCTTTTTGTCAATCGTTCGCAGCGGATAACTTGCGGAGGAAAGCGAAAAACGGCTTTTTTCAAATCGGCGGAGCAAAAATTTATAGAGTTCCCCCAAGGGCAGGACGACGAAGGAGACGCCGAACACGATGCCCCACTGCCCCGGCGTGAGCGCCACGATGCCGAAGGCATCCCGGACGGGACCGAACACGCACAGGAGCAGGTTGAGCGCAACGGCGCAGACGATCGTGCCGAGCAGTATCTTGTTTTCCAGAAAGGCTTTGCCGAGCAGGGAAGCATCCGTCCGGATGTTGAGGGCATAGAAGAGTTCACAGAAGGACATAGCAAAGAACGCCATGGTCAGGGCGACCGCATTGCCGTAAGCCGCCAGCGCCCAGACGAACAGCCCGACGACGCAGGCCGCCTGCACGACGCCGAAGAGCAGGACGGGCACGAGCGAACGCTTGGAGAACATCTCCTTTTCCGCTTTCTTCGGCGGACGGCGCATGACCCGGCTTTCCGCCGCCTCCGCTCCGAGCGCGAGCACGGGAAAGGTGTCCGTGATGAGGTTGATCCACAAAAGCTGTGTGGAATTGAGAAAATCATAACGGAAGAGGCAGAGCGTGACGGCAAGGACGGCGAGCACCTCCCCGAGGTTGGTCGTGAGGAAGAAGGAAACGGTCTTGCGGATGTTGGCGAAGATATGCCTGCCCTCGGACACGGCGGTCACGATGGTGGAAAAATCGTTGTCCGTCACCACGATGTCCGCCACGTTCTTGGTGACGTCCGTCCCCGAACCCATGGCAATGCCGATGTCCGCATTTTTCACGGCGGGCGCGTCGTTGACGCCGTCCCCCGTCATGGCGACCGTCTTGCCCCGCTTTTGCAGCGCTTTGACGATGACCGCCTTGTGCACCGAATTGACCCTGGCAAACACGCGGGCGGAGAGGATGCGCTCCTCCCGTTCTTTCCCCTGCAACCCGTCCAGTTCTTCCCCCGTTACGAGCTGCGCGGACGAATCGGCGATGCCGAGCTGCCGCGCGATCGCCAGCGCGGTGTCCCGCTGGTCCCCCGTGATCATGACCACGTCGATGCCCGCCTCCCGGCAGGAACGGACGGCTTCCGCCGCGCCCTTCTTGGGCGGATCCATCATGCCGCACAATCCGACGAATACGAGGTCCTCTTCGCCCCTGCCCCCTTCGGGTCGGTAGGCAAAGCCCAATACGCGCAGCGCTTTTTTCGCCATGTCGGAACAGGAACGCAGGATGCGCCGCCTGTCTTCGCCCGACAGGTCGCGTATGCCCTCCCCGTCCAAGATCCGGCGGCACTTTTTGAGCAGGACTTCCGCGCCACCCTTGGCGTAACAGACTTCTCCCGCCGCGGTGCGCATAAAGACGGACATCATCTTGCGGTCGGAGTCGAACGGGATCTCGTCCGTCTTTTCGGCGGACGGAACGGCTATGTTCCGCTCCGCAATATAATTTTTGAGCGCGATCTCGGTCGCGTCGCCGATATAATGCCCCCGCTCGCCGCGGACGGTGTTGCAGTACGCCATACACTCAAAGAGCCGCCGCTTGCCCTCCTCGCCGCAGGTGAATATCTCCTGTACCGTCATGCGGTTTTCGGTGAGCGTGCCCGTCTTATCCGAACAGATGCAGTCGCACGCCCCCAGCGTTTCCACCGCCTGCAGGCGGCGCACGATGGCGCGATGTTTGCTCATCTTCTGCACGCCGAGCGCCATCAGGACGGTGACGACGGCGGGCAGCCCTTCGGGGATCGCCGCCACGGCGACCGCCACGGAGGACATGAAGTTGGGTAGGAGTCCCACATCGCGGAAAAACGCGCCGAAAAGGAAGAGGAACGCCGCAATGCCCACAACGCAGCCCGAGATGATTTTGCCCAGCTTTTCGAGCGCCCTTTCCAGCGACGTCTGCAGCACTTCGGCGTGCGTGATGAGCCCCGCGATCTTGCCGATCTCCGTCCGCATGCCCGTCTCCGTCACGACCGCCGTCGCCTGTCCGCGCACGGCATACGTCGAAGAATAGAGCATGTTTTTCCGATCGCCGAGGGCGGCCGCTGCGGACAGGACCGCGGCGTCCTTTTCCACTTCGGCGGACTCGCCCGTCAGCGCGGCCTCGTTGCATTTGAGATTCTTTGCCGCCAGGATGCGGCAATCGGCGGGAATGCGGTCGCCCTCCTCAAAATATACGATGTCCCCCGGCACCAGCAGTTTGCTGTCCAACAAGACCTCTTTCCCGCCGCGGCGCGTCTTGACATGGCAGACGGAAAGATTTTTCATCTTTTCGATGGCATTGTCCGCGCGGTACTGCTGAATGAAGCCCACAAAATTGTTGAGCAGAATGATGACGAGCAAAATGATGGTATCCACGAGATCGTTGCGGTCCCGCGTGACGAAGGACAGCACGGCGGAGATCCCCGCCGCGATCATCAGAAGAATGGTCATAAAGTCATTGAACTGCGCCAAAAAGAGGGCCAACGGCCCCTTCCGTTTCTCCTCCGTCAGAGCGTTGAAGCCGTACGACTGCAGACGGGACGCCGCCTCTTTTGCGCTCAATCCATCCGCGGACGAATGCAGCGCCTTCAATACTTCCTCTTGCTTGCACCGATAAAATTCCAAAATTCTCTCCTCCGCATGCGGCACGCCGCTCCGCCCTCTTTTTCTGTAAAAAGGGTGATATTATCTTATGCCCTGCCACGGCGGAATATTAGCGGTGCACATGGGATTTTCCCTGCCGCCCGATAAAAAGAAGAAAACAAATTATTTTGGGAAAAAGACGCCGAAAACGCTTGACATCCCCAAAAAGAATGAATATAATTATTTATGCTGTTTTGAGAGGATTTTTTCTTTTTCCTTTGCGTCCTTTTGATCGGCAAATTCTTATTGAGGCATAGCGCAGTTTGGTAGCGCGCTTGGTTCGGGACCAAGAGGTCGTGGGTTCAAGTCCCGTTGCCTCAACCAAAAAGCCCGTATCCGAAACATTCGGATACGGGCTTTTTCTTTATCCTGCGGAACATAGGCGCCCTTTCTTCTCATGATTTCCTTCCCATAGGAATCCTCGTTTCGGCACAACCAACATTCGATCAAAGTTTGCTGTTTTTTTCTTGCAGTCCTTCGTTTCCACTCGCCCGTCCGGTTCGGGCAAAAAAACGGTGTATTTCATAAAAAAAAGAATAGTATGTCAGGCATAATACAATACATATAAATAATATCTGCCGGTAAATATAACTATTGGCTTCTTTGCAAGAGACCCTTAAATTTATCTTTTTCAAATTTATCTTTTTCCACCAGCCCCTTTCAGTCGCAACTCGATTTTTTACAAAAAAATTATTCCGAAAGCTCCTCTTGACCTCCACGAAGCTCGCATTTTCCTTCTGCTTTTTATTTTTCAATGTTCTGATATAGTACTGTAAAAATATGATTTTTAATGGTGTAAAAAGGCGAGTATAAAAACTGAGCGCGGGAACTGCTCCCGCGCTCAGTAAAACTACTTTCTTGACTATGCCTTTGACTTGTTTTTAATATATTCTTCGATGGCGGCAGCCGCGACTTTGCCCGCGCCCATCGCCTTGATGACCGTTGCCGCGCCCGTCACTGCGTCGCCGCCCGCAAATACGCCGTCCACGGACGTCGCGCCGACTTCGTTTGCCACGATACAGCCGTGCTTGTCGGTGTCCAGCCCCGGCGTGGTGTGCTTCAACAACGGGTTGGGCGAGGTGCCCAGCGCCATGATGACGCAATCGAGCGGGATGTCAAACTCGCTGCCCGCGATCTCCACGGGCCTTCTTCTGCCGGAGGCGTCGGGCTCGCCGAGTTCCATGCGGATGCAGCGGATGCCCGCGACCCAGCCGTAATTTTCATCGCGCATATTCTCCACGGGCGTTGGCAGGATCTCCACGGGGTTGGTGAGCATATTGAAAATGATGCCCTCTTCCTTGGCGTGTTCGACTTCCTCTGCGCGGGCAGGGAGTTCCGCTTCGCTACGGCGGTAGATGATGTGCACTTCCGCCCCGAGCCTGCGCGCCGTGCGCGCCGCGTCCATGGCGACGTTGCCGCCGCCGACTACCGCCACCACCTTGCTCTTTTTGATGGGCGTTTCGGAATCGGGCAGATATGCCTTCATGAGATTGGAGCGGGTGAGAAATTCGTTGGCGGAAAAGACGCCCTTCAGATTCTCGCCGGGGATGCCCATGAACCGGGGCAGACCCGCGCCGCTGCCGAGGAACACCGCCTCGTAGCCGTACTGCTCTTTGAGTTCCTGAATGGAGAACACGCGGCCGATGACCATGTTTGTTTCGATCTTGACGCCGAGCGCCTTCAGGCCGTCCACCTCCTTCTGCACGATGGCTTTGGGCAGACGGAATTCGGGAATGCCGTAGACGAGCACGCCGCCAGCGACGTGCAGCGCTTCATAAACGGTGACGTCGTAGCCGAGTTTGGCGAGATCGCCCGCGCAAGTAAGACCCGCGGGACCGCTGCCGACGACGGCGACTTTGTGCCCGTTGGAAGGCACCTTTTTGGGCGCTTCCTTGCAGTGCTCGTTGTGATAGTCGGCGACGAACCGCTCCAGCCTGCCGATGCCGACGGGCTCGTTTTTGATGCCGCGGGTGCACTTGCCCTCGCACTGCGTTTCCTGCGGGCAGACCCTGCCGCACACGGCGGGGAGCGCCGAGGACTGCGCGATGATCTGATATGCCGCTTCAAAATCGCCGTTCGCCACTTCGGCGATGAATTCGGGGATATGTACGTTGACGGGGCAGCCCGCAACGCACGGTTTATTTTTGCAATGAATGCAGCGCTTCGCCTCGTCAACGGCGGCTTCCGCCGTATATCCGAGGGCGACTTCCTCAAAGTTCTTGTTGCGCACGTCGGGCGCCTGGCAGGGCATCGGATTTTTATCCGGACGCATGTTGAAAGCCATTTCACTGCACCTCCTTTTTGAACAGGTTGCACGCTTTTTCCCTGGCGCGCGCTTCAAATTCCGTATATGTGCGGGCCCTGGACATCGCTTCGTCGAAGTCCACTTTATGCCCGTCGAAATCGGGTCCGTCCACACAGGCAAACATCATCTTGCCGTCCACGGAGAGACGGCAGCCGCCGCACATGCCCGTGCCGTCAATCATGATGGGATTCATGGAGACCATCGTCTTGGTGCCGTGCGGTTTGGTCGCAAGGCAGACAAACTTCATCATGATCAAGGGACCGATGGCGATGACTTCGTCGAAATCTTCGCCGTTTTCATACATCTCGTTCAAAGGTACGCATACGTTTCCTTTCTTGCCGTAGCTGCCGTCGTCCGTCATCACATGAAAGGTATCGGAAACGGCCCTGAATTCATCTTCCAGAATGACCAGATCCTTACTGCGGAACCCGATGATGGAGGTGACGCTGCAACCCTGTTCTTTGAGCTTGCGCGCCACGGGCAGCGCAATGGCGCAGCCGACGCCGCCGCCGACCACGCAGACCTTTTTCAGACCCTCCGTTTCGGTGGGCTTGCCCAAGGGACCCACAAAGTCCTGCAGACGATCGCCCACATCCTTGTGGTTGAGAAGCTCGGTCGTGCCGCCGACGATCTGGAAAATGATGGTGACCGTCCCCTTTTCCCGGTCGTACCCCGCGACGGTCAGCGGGATACGCTCGCCCATCTCATCGACGCGCAGAATGACGAACTGCCCCGCCTCCGCCTTTTGGGCGACATGGGGAGCATAAATATCCATCAAAGTCACGGTCGGATTCAACGGCTGCTTTTTCAGAATTTCATACATACCTTATATTGAACTCCTCTCTTTCTACGATGCCCGCACAGATATGGTTTTTTCCATCCGCGGCCCGGCACCGTATATTATTATACCATCCCCCGAAAACATTGTCAATATCATAGGAAAAAATATTGCCCCCCGCAGGCAAATTTTTTATGGCTTTTCAGAAAATTTTTACCGAATATACATACAAAACGCCTGAATGCGCTTCCATTTTTACCGATTTTTCCGAGTAAAAACCCTTACTGCAATGTTTTTCTTTGAAAAAAGCAATCCGTTTCCATTCAAAATTTTTATGATTTTCCCCCGCGCGATTTGTTTGATTTTTTACAGGACGCGCGCTATAATGTTAGACGGTAAGGGCGGAGCGAATCGTATGATGTTTCCCGTCGGCGGAAAAACTGTTGATACATCTTCTCTTCGGAAGGTAAAATCATATGGAAATTTATGAACTGCTGCTGCCTCTGGCGCTCATTCTCGTCCTCTCCAAACTGTTGGGGTTGGGCGCGCAAAAAATAGGCACGCCCGCCGTCATCGGCATGCTCATCGCCGGGATCCTCATCAGCCTGCTGCAATACATTCCCGGCGTCACGGAGGGCAATTTCCTCTACGACATGTTTTTCAGCGACTCCATAAAGGAAGGGTATCAGTTCCTGGCGGAGATCGGCGTGGTGCTCATCATGTTCTCGGCGGGCATGAGTACCGACCTGAAACAGATCAAGGCGACGGGCGTCGCCGCCATCGTGATCACGACTTTGGGCGTTATCCTTCCCATGCTGCTCGGATTTCTGGTCGCCTTCTGCTTCGATTATTTCACGGCCATCGACCTCATCGGCGGCGGGGACGGCGGCGTTGCCGGGGAAGTCAACCTCCTCTCCGACGTATTCTACGGCGCCATTCTGACGGCGACCTCGGTCTCCATCACCGTGGCGACACTCAAAGAACTCGGCAAGCTCAATTCCCCCTTCGGGACGTCCATCGTCTCCGCAGCGGTCATCGACGACATCATCGGCATCGTCATCCTCTCCGTCCTGACGGGGCTGAACGCCTCGTCCGGCAGCGAAAGCGTCGGCGCCGTGGGCAGCTGGTTCGAGCCCGGCCCCGTCATGGTCTGCATCAAGATCGTCGTCTTCTTCATCGCCGCGGCGGGCCTGGGGCTTCTGATCCGGAAACTTTTCAAATGGCTGGGGAAAAAATACCCGCACCACAGGCGCAACCCCATCTTTGCCGTGGCGCTCGGTTTTGCCTACGCATATGCCGCCGAAAAAGTGTTCGGCGTGGCGGACATCACCGGCGCCTATATCGCGGGACTCCTGCTCTGCGGGCTGGAAGAAACGGATTATGAAGAGATCAAAGTCGACAATTTGGGTTACATGCTCTTCACGCCCGTCTTTTTCGCCAACATCGGCATCAGCAACATCAATTTCGGCGCCTTCGGCGGCATTTGGCTGGCATTCGGCATCTGTTACATCCTGGCAGCGTTCGCCGGAAAATTCATCGGATGCGGCGCCGGCGGGCTCCTGTGCCGCTATTCCGTGAGCGATTCCGCCAAGATCGGATTCGGCATGATGGTGCGCGCGGAAGTCGTGCTGGTCTGCGCCCAGACGGGCATCGACGGCGGGCTGGTATCGGGCGACGTGCTGACCTATGTCTGCCTGATCATCATTCTCTCTTCCTTCCTTGCGCCCCTGTTTTTGAAGCTCCTCTGCCGCCGCGACGAAAGAAAACTCAACCAAAAAGATATAAAGGAACAGGTATAAAAACGCTATGGAAACCTTTGAAACAATGCAGAAAAGAATCTCCACACGGGACTTTGCGGCCAGAACGGTACCGCAGGAATTGGTGCGGAAGGTCGTGAACGCCGCGCTGTACGCGCCGACGGGGTTCAAAAAATTCTCCGAACTTCGTCTGACCGTCGTGCAGGATCCGACGCTCCTTCAAAAAATCGACCGGGCGTGCCGCCGCGTTCCCGATGTCAGTCCCCTGCACGGCGCACCCGTGCTCGTCATCGTCTCCGCCTCGACGAAAGACGATGCGCTGGCGCACCAGAACGCCGCCTGCATGGTGGACCACATGCTCCTCGCCGCGACGGACGCCGGCCTGGCAAACCTGTATGTCAAGGGGATCTGCCCCCTTCTCGAAAACAATGAAGCGCTGAAAAACGAACTGCATCTGCCCGCAGGCTTCCGCCCGTTGGCTTCGGCGGCGATCGGATATCCGAAACAGGAGACCGCGCCGCGCGAAAAGCCGTTCAACGAAGAAACGACCGTCGACTACATCGGCTGACCCCGGGGAGCAAACGGTGAACAAACAAATTGTACCGGAACAAGACCGTATCCTTGAAAAAAACAAAGAATTGTATGAAATGCTGAAACAAACGCCCGATTTAGACGGAACGGTCTCGTTTGACGGTCTATGAAACGCTTTTGACGTTCGGTAAAAAGGGAAATATTTTGGTTATCTGCGACCTGCTCTTCATGCAGTATATCCTGTATTGCGGCCCGGCGGAAAATTACTTCCGCTCCAAAAAAAGGACGCTCGGAAAAAAGTATATATTCGGAGAAAGACAATAAAAAAACGCCTCATTATAACCTCATTATAATAAGACCCGGGCATTATATATTTGTGAAATCCATACGGTCTGTTCGGCCGCGCACGAAAAAAAACAGACATCCTTCTTTGAAAAAGGATGTCTATTTTTCATCCGTTGTCGTTTGCTCGCGCCCGTCCGCATGGACGGCGGCGACGAACGCGGCATTGTCGGGCGTTTCCGCCATGGCGCGGCAAATGTCTCCGCCGTCGTCTGACAGACGGGAACGGAGCAGGCGGACGCACGCCGCCTCTTCCGCCGTGAGCAGGGTCTCCGCGCGGAGCGTGCCGCTCTTTCTCAGGTCAATGCGGCTCTCCCCTTTCGCGTCTGTGCCGCAAAGAAAAATACGGCAATTGGCAAACTGCTCGAACTCCGACCGAACGGCTTCCGCCGCGGCATCGCCCGTGTCGCAGTCCAGCGACGCAATGACGGTGACGCTCCCCCCGCCGCTGAGTTTACGCGCTTCGGAGAAGAACGCCTTGGGCTGCCGGAACGCCGAGACATTCAGGCCGCAGGGCAGGGTCTTTCCGCCGTCGCAGAGCGCATCCGCCGCATAGGTCAGGCGGGTGAGGGAATCCAGCAAAACGACCGCATCCTCCCCCGTTTCCGCCAGCCGCGCCGCACGGGCGAAAATCAGCCGCGCTGCGCGCAGATGTTCCCGTGCATCCATGTCGAAGGTCGTATATGCAAAATCCGCGGACGGCATCAGCGCCCCCGCCGAAAGACAGCGCTTATATTCTTCCGCCTCCTCGGGCCGACCGTCGACGAACAAGGTCAATAAGTGCAGATTCTCCCCCCTGTCCGCATGGGACCGGACCGCCGCGGCAATCCGGCGTAAAAAAATGCCCCCATCTGCCGACGGCGGTACAAGTACCAACGCGCGCTGTCCCCGCCCTACCGGGGCAAACAGGTCTGCACAGCGCAGAGAAAGGCGGGCGCTGCCCGCCGAAAGTTCTATCTTCTTTTCCGGATATGCCGCGGCGAAATCTTCAAATCTGCCGCGGGTACGGTAATCCGACCGTTCATTGACGGACAGGATCTCCGTCGATACGGGCAAATCGTTTTCCTCCCGCATGGAGACGGCGGCAACGACGTAATCCCCCTCGCGCAAGCCCGCTTCCCGCACCGACTTGGCGGGAACGAACGCATCCTTTTCCGCCGAAGGCCGGCAATTTTCGCCGCGCAGAAAACCACTGCCGTTGGGCTGCAGTTCCAATATCCCCATGCGGAGCGGCCTGTCGTATCCCGACGGGCTCTTTTCCCCGCTGCGCACGGCCGTTGTATTTTCATAAGACAATGCACCGCCGCGCAGCGCATACTCCTCCCGAATCTGTTCGAGGCGACGCATATACTTGGGATCGAGCGCGTCGTCCTTGAGCGGCGCGCCGCGGTTGGACGGCGGCGCGGGCTGAGCGGCGCCGATGAGCACGGCGATCGTCCGCTCGATCAAATTTTCCTTCTTGCCGTCCGTCGGCTTATACACCCCGACGCGCCGCGCCACGTTGCGCAGCAC
The DNA here is from genome assembly GCA_964615285.1 of uncultured Clostridia bacterium. Lineage (GTDB taxonomy): Bacteria > Bacillota > Clostridia > Christensenellales > Borkfalkiaceae > RGIG4074. The sequence goes on along the minus strand of CAZTND010000012.1, from coordinate 26,876 downwards.
ATGGATGTTCAGCGAATCGAGATATTCGCCGTATGCCTTTATCAAGTCTTCGATCATCGGTCTTTGCTTCGCTCCATCACGATCACTTTGGTCCTGTCGCCGGAGAGATCGTCACGGAAAATTTCGATGGTATCGTCCTCGCAATGCTCCACGTCCTCGTCTTCGAAACTGTCCAGAAAATCGTCCGGTTTTTCGATGTCCATCTCCAGATCTTTGGTCTTATAGTGCATGGGAATGACGACGGCGGGCATGATCCTGTCCACATATTCCCTTGCCTGCTCGCTGTCGATGGTATACTTTCCGCCCACGGGAATGAGCAGAATATCGATGGGCAGGATCTGTTCCAAAAGTTCGGCGGTGCAGCTCTCGCCGATGTCGCCGAGGTGGCAGACCTCCAGCCCGTCGATGCGGAACTTGAAAATGATGTTTTCGCCGCGGACGGCGCCGCCCTCGTCGTCGTGAAAACTCCTGATGCCCATCACTTCCACGCCGTCGAGCGTATAGAACCCTTCCTTGTCGATAATGAGCGGATTCCCCTCCACCGCCGCAACGTTGTTGTGATCGTAGTGCTGGTGGCTGACGGTGACTACGTCCGCACGCACCGCGGGCATGCGATAACCGATCTTATTATACGGATCGGTCACCACGGTCGTGCCGGTGCTCTCCGTCAATACGAAACAGGAATGTCCCAAATACTGTATTTTCATAATGTTTTATTCAAAAACTCCTTTCGGCCCTGCCTAAGATATTTTTCTCTCCGCGACCAGGCGCAGCGAGATCCGCTGCTCCTCCCCCGCAGAGAACGACAGGACATATTCCAATAATATTTTCAGCTTTTGTATCTTTCCGTTCTCTTCCGTAAAAAAACTCTCCGCGCGTTCGGAAAATATCCGCACCCGCCCCGCCGCCTCGGGCGAAAGTCCGATCTCTCCCGCCGTATCCGAAGCGACGCAAAACCGCAGACGCAGATAAATTTCCCCCTCGCGGCGCATCGTTATGCCGCCGCCGTCAGCCTCCACCGCGACAAAAGCCCCGTCCGTGCGGTAGGAAAGCCGCACGCCAGCAGCCGTGCGTTCCAGGCGACCCTTTGCGGTATAAAACGACCGCTTTCCGTCCGTTTCGGACAGGATGCGGACCGAACAGTTATCGGCTGAATGATTCTGCAAAATTTATTTCTTGTCCCGATAGCATTTCAGGGAACGGCGGACGGCGCTCCCCTGTTTCAGGAGCTCCTTCATTCCCTTTTCGTCGCCGTCCTTGAGTACGGCGAGATATTCCCCGAGATGGGTCATGAGATTTTCCAGTTCGACGATCAGATTGTCGGCGTTGAGGAAATAGAGCTGCGTCCACATCTCTTCGTCCACGCCGCCCACGCGGGTCATATCCTGAAAACTGCCGCCCGTGAAGCCCTCGCAGCCCTCCGCCGCGGGACTCTTCAAATAGGCGCTGGAAACGATGTGCGCCAACTGCGACGTGTACGCCACTTTTGCGTCGTGATAATCCGCAGGGCAGAGCAGTAGTTTGCCGCACCCCATCTTGCGATAGAGTTTGGCAACGATGTTCAGAGCCTCCTCGTCCGTGCGGCTGTCGCGGACGAGAATGACGTTGGCGCCCTTGAAGAGCGCGGGGTCGGAATTTTTGACGCCGCCCTTTTCCTTGCCCGCCATGGGATGGGTGCCGACATAGCGGTAATTGCGCTTTTGGGCGTACACCGCCTTTTCGATCGGCCGCTTGACGCCGCAGAGATCGGCAACGACGGCGTTATCGGCAAACTTCTGCGTCTCCAGAAACTCCATGGTGGCTTCGGGCGGCAATGCGACGAAAACCACATCGTAATCGGCAAAATCTTTCGCCTCGCCGTCGATATAGCCCTTATCCTTCGCGTAACCGGTCACGTCGGGATTGCGGTTCCAGCCGTCGACGATATGATTGGTGTTTGCTTTCAGCGCCCGCGCGACGGACGCGCCCATGATTCCAAGTCCTGCCACTGCTATACGCATCTTATTCCGTCTCCAAAGTATTTTTTATAAGTTGCCTTATATTTTTATTTTACAATACTTTTTGCATTTTGTCAACGGGTATTTGAAAAAATACGGGCATTCCACCCGTATTTTATGCTTTTTTCGCTCCGTTTATTTCACGGCGCCCTTCAAACGGTCGATCAGAACGAGCGCAACGGCTATTTTGAGGGCGTCAAACCACAGGTACGGGAACACGCAGACGCCCAGCGCGTACCAAACGGTTATATCGTTGCCGCCGGAATGCATGTAGACGAGGAACCACGCCGTGCCGAAGGCGTAACAGAGCGCGACGCCCAAAACCATGAACGCGGCGCGAATGGCAAGATTGACCCACCACGCCCCGATTTTCTGCGTGATGCCGCAACGAACCTTGTACCCCAGTCCGACGGAGACGACCGTGAACAGAAATCCGACGATATAGCCGCTGGTGGGCGAAGAAAACAATCCCGACGTGAACCCCGAAAAAACGGGCACGCCGACCGCGCCGAGAAGTATGTAGGCGACGACCGCCAACAGCCCGCGCTTTGCGCCCAGAAGCCCCCCGCAGACCAGGACGCCCAGCACCTGCAGCGTATATTTGATTTCCCCGATGGGAATGGATATCCAGGAACACACCGCGATGACGGCCGTGAACAGCGCCACATAACAGATGTCCCTCGTCCTCGTCTTTTCCATCTTTCCTCCTTAATAATATCCGCTCAAATTAATAATATCCGCTCAAAGATACTTTTTCAAGTCTTCCGCGCGGTCCGTGCGTTCCCAGGCAAAGGCGGGATCGCCGAAATGGCCGTATGCCGCGGTCGCCGCATAGACAGGTCGGCGGAGCCCCAGCGTCCGGATGATGGAATAGGGCCGCAGATCGAATTCTTTGAGTACGATGTCGGCGATCTCTCCGTCCGGGCGCCTGCCCGTGCCGAAGGTATCGACGAACACCGAGACGGGCCGCGCCACGCCGATGGCATAGGCGACCTGCAATTCTACCGTATCCGCCAGCCCCGCCGCAACGAGGTTTTTGCAGATATAGCGCGCCATATACGCCGCGCTGCGGTCGACCTTGGTGCAGTCCTTGCCCGAGAAGGAACCGCCCCCGTGCGGGCAGCTGCCGCCGTAGGTGTCGACGATGATCTTTCTGCCCGTCAGCCCGCTGTCCCCTTCGGGCCCGCCGATCTCGAACCGCCCCGTGGGGTTGATGTAATATTTCGTGTTTTCGTCCGTCAGCCCCGCGGGCAGCACGGAACGCACGACGTGTTCCAGGATGTCCGCGCGCAAAACCTTCTGATCGCCCCCCTCCGCATGCTGGGAAGAGACGACGACCGCCTCCGCGCGCGCGGGACGACCCGCCTCGTCATACTCCACGGTGACCTGGGTCTTGCCGTCGGGGCGGAGATACGGGATAACGCCCGTCCGGCGCACTTCTTCCAGCCGTCTGGCAAGGCGATGGGAGAGCATGAGGGGCAGCGGCATGAGCTCTTCGGTCTCGCGGCAGGCATAGCCGAACATGATGCCCTGGTCCCCCGCGCCGATGGTGTCGGCGACGTCGCCGCCCGCCTTCCGCTCCAGAGAGGCATCCACGCCCAGCGCGATGTCGGGAGACTGTTCATGCACGGCGACCATGACATTGCAGCGATCCCAGGCGAATTTACCGAAATCGTAGCCGATGCCGCGAATGGTCTCGCGGGCGATCTTCTCGTAATCGACCTTGGCGGCCGCGGTGACCTCGCCCATGATGAGCAGCCGGTCACAGGCGGCGCAGCATTCGATCGCCGTGCGCGCCAGGGGATCTTTTTTCAAAATCTCGTCCAGAATGCCGTCCGCTATCTTATCGCAGACCTTGTCGGGATGCCCGCAGGTCACGCTTTCACTGGTAAAAAACTTACGCATACGCTCTTTTGTCCCCTTCCGTCCTTCGGATATACTTGTATTATCGGATATAAATTATATAATAAAAGAATATCTTTTGTCAAATGCTTTCGCCCGCTTGCAAAAAATCGCGCGGAATGATATACTGAAAGACATGGAAAAGTGTACCCTCTGCCCCGTCGCCTGCGGCGCGGACAGGAATCAAAACAGCGGTTTCTGCGGCGTAAGGTCTCTCTGCGTCGCCAAATATTACCTGCACCCCTACGAAGAGCCCTGCATCTCCTTCAAGAACGGAAGCGGCGCCATATTCTTCACGGGCTGCAACCTGCGCTGCGTCTTTTGCCAGAACTACGAACTTTCCCGCGCCGAGCGGGGCAGGGAGGTGACCCCGGCGGAGCTTGCCGGCATCTTCCGCGCGCTGGAAGAGCAGGGCGCGGAAAACATCAACCTCGTGACGCCGGCGCACGTCGTCGGATCCATCGTGCGCGCATTGGAGATATACAGACCGAAGATCCCCCTCGTATACAATTCCCACGGCTATGAAAAGATCGAGACCCTGCGCATGATCGAAGATTATGTGGACATCTGGCTGCCCGATTTGAAATTTTATGCCTCCGCCCGCTCCGAGCGATATACGGGACGGGCGGACTACTTCGAATACGCTTCCCGCGCCGTGAAATTCATGGCAAAAAAACCGCTCGTCATGCGCGCGGACGGCAAAATGCTGTCGGGCTGCATCGTGCGCCACCTCATTCTTCCGCTCGGCGTGCAGGACAGCATGCGCATCGTGCGCTGGGCGAAGGACAACCTGCCGGAGCGTGTGTATTTTTCGCTCATGCGGCAGTACGTCCCCTTCGGCGAGACGGAAAAATTCCCCGAACTCCAACGGAAAATCACCGCGCGGGAATATCGCGAGGTGTTGGAGTGCGTGCTGGAATGCGGCCTGCAAAACGTCTTTCTGCAGGATGCCGGAAGCGCCGACACGGCGTTCATTCCGCAGTGGGAATATTGAAGTTTGCCGCCCTATTTTCCGTCGCCGCAGGCAAGTTCCGTCTTCAGGCGGACGAGCTTTTTGGTCAGCGCGGCGCATTCGGACGGGTCGGCATACAGAAGCCGCTCTTCCAGACGGCGGATCTCGGGCAAAGGATCTTTGCGTAACATATTACTTGATAAAACAGGAATATATTTCCTTTCAACACCAGTATACCGCAATACGGAGATTTTTATTTATGTTGTTTTCCCTGAAAAACCTGCAATTCGGATATAAGGGAGAAATTTTGCTGGAAAACGTGAATTTCTCGCTTTCGGAAGGCGAGCGCGTGGGCCTGATCGGCGGTAACGGCGAAGGAAAAACCACCCTGATCAAACTCATCCTGGAACTCCTCACACCCGATCGGGGCAGCGTTTTCCGCAAGAACGGGGCGCGCATCGGCTGGCTGGAACAGACGGGCGGATTCGATTCGGACAAGACCGTGTTTGAAGAGATGCGCTCCGTGTTTGCGCGGGAAGAAGAGGCCCTGCGCAGCCTGCGCGCCGTAGAAAACGCCATTGCCGCCACGGAGGCGGACAAAGAAGGCAAGGAGAGCGACGGTTTTCGCGCCCTTTCGGAAAAATACGAGCGGCTGAACAAATTTGTCGCCGCAACGGACGCCTATCATTACGAAGTGCGCATCCGCACCGTGCTGAACGGCATGGGGTTTGAAAACGATTACGGGCGGGTCATCCGCACCATGTCGGGCGGCGAAAAGACGCGGCTGAAATTCTGCAAACTCCTCCTCGAACAGCCGGAACTCCTGATACTGGACGAGCCGACCAACCATCTGGACATCCGCACCCTGTTCTGGCTGGAAGATTATCTTGCCGCCTACAAGGGCGCCCTGCTCGTCGTGTCGCACGACCGCTATTTCCTCGACAAGACGGTGACGAAGATCGCCGAACTGGAAAACAAACGGCTGGACGAATACAAGGGAAATTACACCCGTTACAAGGCGCTGAAGGCCGAACGGCTTGCCCTGCAGCAGAAGGAATACGACAAGCAGCAGGCAGAGATCGCGCACATGCAGGAGTATGTGGACAAGAACCTCGTGCGCGCCTCCACGACAAAAATGGCGCAGAGCCGCCGCACCGCGCTGGAAAAAATGGAGCGCATAGAAAAACCGTATACGCCGTCCGCTCCCCCGCGCTTCCATTTTACATACGCCGAAAAACCGTACGAAAACGTACTGACCATTGAAGGCCTGACCCTGACGGCGGGCGCAAAGACCCTCTTTACACACGGGAACGCCGCCTTGCAGCGGGGAGATAAGTGCGCCCTGATCGGCGCAAACGGGACGGGAAAATCCACCCTCGTCAAGGAGATCGTGCGCGGCGGTCGGCGGGAAATTTCTTTGGGACGGCTGGTGAAGATCGCCTATTACGACCAGGAAAACAGCAATCTGCATCCCGCTTCGACGGTCCTGGAGGAGCTTTGGGGGCGGCATGTGCGAAGGTCGCAGACGGACGTGCGCGCCGCGCTCGCACGCGCGGGATTGGGCGCAGAGGACGCGGACAAGCCCGTTTCCGCCCTCTCGGGCGGGGAACGCGCCAAACTGGCTTTGGCGGTCTTTGAAGCGGAACACGGCAATTTTCTCATTCTGGACGAACCGACGAACCACCTGGACCTGGCGGCGCGGGAGAGTCTGGAAAACGCACTGAAGGCCTTTGACGGCACCGTACTGTTTGTTTCGCATGACCGCTATTTCATCAATGCGATCGCGGACAAGATCATTCGCCTGGATGCGCAGGGCATGACTTCCTTCAACGGCAGCTATGAAGAATTTCTTGCCGCCGAAAGGACTTCCGCCGCAGAAAAAGAGGCGGCGTCCCGCGCCAAGACGGTGCGCCCCGCCGAAGGATACAAGGGAAAAAATGACCGCGCGGAGGAGGCGAAAAGGCGCCAGCGCACCCGCGAGATCGAAAAGGAGATCGCCGCACTGGAAGCCGAAGAAGCGCGCCTGAACGAAGAGATCGCCGCCCCTTCCGTGGCGGCAAACTACCTGCTGCTGCGGGAAAAATGCGACCGCCTGGAAGAGATCAAACGGCGCACCGACGCCCTTTACGGGGAGTATGAAACGCTGATATGATGCCCCTTCGGACCCCCGCCATGCCCCTGCCGTGCTCTGTCGTCCGCACGGCGGGGCTTTTTTAGCCCGCCCGTTTCTTACCGTTTTCCGCATACGAAAAAATATCCGCGCCCGACCGGGCGCGGATATTTTATTTCAATTCTTGTAAAAGACGTTATTTTCAGTCGTTCGACTCATCCGTCTTTTTGTCCTTTCCGCCCTTTTTGCGCTTTTCGGCAAACTTACCGGATGCGCCGCGACCGCTTCTGACCGCATCGGCGGCAGGCTCTTTCGACGGGAATACGATCCAGACGACCAACAGACCGATTGCCGAAATAACGGCAATGACGATGAATACGACGGTGACCACGTTATTTTCTATCCAATAAGTCGCGCCGTAGCTCTCGTCCACTTCGCTGGAAGAATAGACGATCTGATAGGCATACAGATGATCGCTCCACAACTCGCTGTCCACAAACTCGCCGTATACGATGTAATAGCCTGCTTCCTGCGGCGTAAAGCTCAGGGAACTGACGCTCCAACCATAGCGGTTGTCGTGGGTATCCCACCCGTCGTCGTCCTCGTCCTCCGGCCCGTTGCTGTCCCATTCGTCGATCTCGCGCAGGGAAACGCCCGTACATTCAAATTCCGCTTCAAAGAGGCTGACAAATTCCGCGTCGGAAACGCCGTCGTCGTAACACTTGTTTGCGAAATCGATCATTTCGGCATAACTGATATCCGAAGAGGAAACCCCTTCGAGATAGTAGAGCGTGTATTTGCTTTCGTATCCGCTCACGCCCTTGACTTCAAAGTCCTGCACCGTATAATTGCTGTACACATAAGCATAGCTGAGCGCTTCGATTTCTTCGATTTCCAACCCTCTGTTTTCCACATAGAAATCGAAGGCGGGAATGGCGTCTATGTCCCAGATATTATCGGAATCCACGGTAACGCGAAGCCCGTTCCGGTAGAACACCATGGCGTTGCCGCTCTTATCCGACGCAACCACCTTGAACCGATAGCCGCCCGTGGAACTGACGGGAATTTCCAATTCGTCATAGGAAAGATTGGAGAGCGTGCTGGTCGAATCGCTGCCGTCGGACTTATAATAGATGGTGAACGTCAGGCCCGTATATGTCGTGTCGTTGTCCTCTATCATGTCTTCCAGCGAAGGCAGATAGAAATAGTACCCTTCGCCGGCGCGCAGCCCCTCCGCCGCCCGCGCAACATCATCCACATAAGTCGTATAGGCCTCGTGTTCTTCATTCAGAGTCTGGTCGGTTCCCGCCGTGTCGATGCAGGTATATACGGGCGCTTCCGTGTCGCGGGAAACATAGAGATATTCCACACCCTTGAACGTCTCCACATCCTCGTCGCGGTCGTCGGCATACCAGGAAACATAATACGTCGCCGCGTTGTCGTCGTCGTCGTTCAGCGAGAAACAAACGGAAATATATTCCGCCCCCTCGCTCTCATACATATATTTGTCGAAAATCTTGACGCTGGAAGTCAGCGTTTCATAGGAAGGCTCATCAGCGTCGGCGGGGTTGTACTGATAATATGTGACGGTCCTCGAAACGGTGGCGTCGCAGACGTCGACGGTTGCATAGGAAAAACTGTTGAGAATGCTCGTCCCGAGCGTAAAGCCCTTGATATCGTCGTCAATGACCAGGACGGGCGGCGTATCGTCCACGACCTGTGCATTTTCGTCCAGCAAAAAATTCTGTCCGTTGAGAGAGATAAGGGAAAGCACCGTCGCTTCGCTGTCCTCCTCGGGCAGCTCCGCCGCAAAGGAAAGGGGCACCAATTCGGAAGCCGTATACTGCGCGTACGCCCCGCGGATATTGGTGAACGTGCCCGGGATCGTCTGGTCTCCGATAGTGATATTCACGCCATATTCGCCCGAAACGTCGCTTTCGGTAAAATCAATACGTACCGTCGCGCCGGCAAGAGAGGACAGCGTCAGATCGGTTTTCGTCAGATCTTCATCTGCAACATCAGCTTGATCATCGTTACGGATGGCAACCGAATAGGAC
>CAZTND010000012.1:0-17758 GCA_964615285.1 uncultured Clostridia bacterium | reverse complement strand
CCGAATAGGACTCGTTATCATTGAAAAATACGATCTGATTTTCCGTCACGCCGTCTATGCTCTTGCTGTTTTCCGCCGACTGGAAGGTAACGGTGAAGGTATCAAAAGTCGCGTTGTCGAAGGAAAATTCCAAAGAAAAATAATTCCCCTCGGGATCATCCGCGTCGTCCTCCATGGTGAACCATTTATACGCCAGGTTGCGGTTGTAGCTGACGGCGTTGTTCGTCGTCCCTTCAAAAGAAAAGCGCATATATTCATTCGCTTCCGCCACCACTTCGCTTCTCGTCGAAGAGGCAAAGAGCGAAGAGGCGTTATATGCCGCCGTAACGGTCAACGCAAAAGAAACGCATATCCCGGCGACGGAAACGGCAAATAACGCAAAAGCGAGGAAAAATGCTGTGAATCGTAATTGTTTGGTTTTCATGTTGAGTACTCCGCAAAGGAATTGAGTGTTTTATACAAAATACGAATTTTATTTTACTATGAAACGGCAAATTTGTCAAACGCATTTTGCGGGTTTTTGCCGCATATATTTACATTTTACAAATTTTTCACAGATTTTCATCTGTTCGTCCCGATGCCCGACAGGTCGAAATTCTTCCAGGGCACTTCCTCTTCCGGCGGCAGGGCAATGAAGCGCATGCGCTCTTTCGTCACGGGGTGCGTGAAACTGAGGGAATACGCCCACAGCGCCAGCTTTCCCTTCTGCGCCGAAGGCCCGCCGTAACGCATGTCCCCGAACACGGGGTGTGACGCGCCCGCCATCTGCACGCGGATCTGGTGGCTCCTGCCCGTGTGGAGACGGATTTCCGCCAGGGTATAGCGGTCCCGCGTTTCCAGCACCTTGTAATCGAGGGAGGCTTCTTTCGCCCCTTCGTCGCCCCGGGTGCAGATGTAGACCATGTTGTTGACCGGGTTTTTTTTCAGATAATCGGTCAGCGTGCCGCGCTCGCTTTCAAACGTGCCGCAGAGCACCGCGAGATAGCGCTTTTCAAAGTCCCCGTGACGCAGTCCGTCCGAAAGGCGGGAAGCTGCCTTCGAGGTCTTGGCGAACACCATGACCCCGCCCGTCGGCCGGTCGAGGCGGTGAATGAGCCCGACATAGACGTTGCCCGGTTTTTCGTACACGATCTTTATATACCGCCGCACCATGTCGAGGAGATTATCGTCCCGGCTCTCGTCGGGACAGGAGGCGACGTTCTGCGGCTTCAGCGCCACGATGATATGGTTGTCCTCATAGAGCGGGACGAAGCCGAATCTATTTTCGGGGTCCTCCGCGGTTTTTCTTCCGGCGTCCTCAGTCATAGACGAATATCCCTCCTGCGCCGCAGGGAAGGGCGATCCCCTCTTCGGTCTGTATCCCGACTTCATAGGCGTCCGCCGTCCCGCGGTATTTTTTCATGGTCAGTTTCAGTATGTTTTCGAGCACCATGGGCTGCAAACCCGTCGTGTAGCTGTTGACGAGAAAGAAGAGCGGCGACTCCGAAAGCAGCCCGGCGCACAGTTCGACGAAGGGATAGAGTTCCCCCTCTATCTTCCACACTTCCCCGTTGGGACCCCTGCCGTAGGAGGGCGGATCCATAATGACGGCGTCGTAGCGGTGCCCGCGGCGCAGTTCGCGCTGCACGAATTTTTTGCAGTCGTCGACGATATAACGGATGCCCGTATGCATCCCCGACAACCTTGCGTTTTCTCCCGCGCGCTCGACCATGCCCTTCGCCGCGTCGACGTGGGTCACTTCCGCGCCCGCCTTGGCACAGGCGACCGTCGCGCCGCCCGTATAGGCGAACAGGTTGAGCACTTTAACGGGCCGGCGGGCGTTTTGAATGAGTTCGGACATATAATCCCAGTTGACCGCCTGCTCGGGAAAGAGCCCCGTGTGCTTGAACCCCATGGGTTTGACTTTGAAGTGCAGATCGCGGTAGGAAACCGCCCATTCCTCGGGCATGGGGCGCAGGATCTTCCAACCGCCGCCCCCCTTTTCGCTCCGCTTGTAAAAGGCGTTGAGCCCGGGATAAGCAAAGAGGTCGGTCTGCGGCTTCCAGATGACCTGCGGGTCGGGGCGCAAGAGGACGACGTCCTTCCAGCGCTCGAGTTTGTACCCGTCGCCCGTGGCGATGACCGAATAATCTTTCCAATTCCGCGCGATCTTCATGACTATCATTATACAAAATTTTCCTGCCTTTGTAAAGCAAAAACGGCCGTCTTACGCCAAGACAGCCGCCCGATTCCGCAGATATTTCCCGTCCGCGGCCGAAAATGGCCCGCCGCCGGGAGAATAAACCTCAGACCCGCTGCAAAATATATTCGGCATAGGCGGCGGCGACGTTGACGCCCGTGGCGCCTTCCAGCGCTTTGAAATAGGCGTTGGAATTGACCTCACAGAGAAGGAGCCCCTCCCTGCCGAAAAGAAAATCCATGCCGCAGTAGTCAAGCCCCAATCGGGCGGAAATTTTTGCCGCAAGAACGCATATCGCATCGGTGAGCGCAAACGCTTCGCACCTGCCGCCGAGCGCGGCATTGGAACGAAAGTCGTTCCCCGCCGAGGAACGCACCATGCCCGCGACGGCCTTCCCGCCGACGGCGACCACGCGCAGATCCCTGCCGCGGCTTTCGGCAACGAAACGTTGGTAAAAGTGCGGCGTAAAGCGCAGTTTTTGCGCCAGCGCGCGCAGTTCTTCCGCATCCTCCGCCAGACAGACCGCCTTGCCGAGCGAGCCATAGCTCTCCTTCACCACGACGGGCAGCCCGAGCGCGGCGACGACGCGGGCGACATACTCCGCTCCGATTTCAGCATCGGGCGTATAGCACAGCGGCGCGGGCATGACCGCGGGCATGGGTATCCCCTCTCCCGCCAAAGCGATGTGCGTGAGCATCTTGTCGTCGCACACTTCGATGGCGGAGGCGGGATTGAAGAGGCGGACGCCCGCCCCTTCCAAAAGGCGCATGACATATTTGTCCTTATCCAAAAAGACGGCAAAATCGGCCTTTTCACAAAGTCCGATCCTGCCGTTTTCATCGATGCCTGCAATACCGCAGTAATTCCTGACGACGGCAACGCTCGCGCCGCGCCGGGCAAACTCCTCTTGCAGGCGGTCCGCCTGGTAGAGATACTCCGCGCTTTCGGAGTAAGCGTTGACGACGATGATCCCTCTTTTCATGGATTTTTCAGCCGCAAAACCGTTTAAGACACGACGCGGATGACGCTGTTGACTTCCGCCACGTCTTCGAGCGCCGCGATTTTGGAAACGGCGCCATGGATGCTCTGTTCCTTGGTTTCGTGCGTGATGAAGATGAGCGCCGCCTTGCCCTCTTCCGCGCAGTCCTTCTGAATCATTTCGCAGACGGAAACGTTCCGCCGCGCGAAGATATTGGAAATCTTGGCGAGCACGCCGACCTTGTCGCAGACCGTCAGGCGCAGATAGTACGCGCTGGAAAAGTTGGAGACGAATTTTGTTTCTTTGTCGGCGTTCGCCGTATTTTTGAAGGTGGAATATTTGATGTCCGAATGGGTGGCGGCATAGATGACGTCGCTGACGATGGCGCTGCCCGTGGGCAGGTCGCCCGCGCCCCTGCCGTACAGCATGACGTCGCCCACCGCGTCGCCCGTGATGAACACGGCGTTGAACGCGTCGTTGACGGAAGCCAACGGATGGCTGGCGCGGACATAGGTCGGATGCACGCGCACTTCGATGCCGGACGGCGTGTTTTTGCCGATGGCGAGCAGTTTGACGACATAGCCGAGCTCCTTGCCGTAGGCGATGTCCTCCTGCGTGATCTGCGTGATGCCCTCGCGGTAGATCTTGGTGTACGGAATTTTGGTGTGGAACGCCATGCTGGAGAGGATGGAGAGCTTATAGGTGGAGTCAAAGCCTTCCACGTCCGCCGTGGGGTCGAGTTCGGCATAGCCGAGCGACTGCGCCTGGCGGAGCACTTCGGCATAGGAAGCGCCCTCGTTGGTCATCTTGTCCAGAATATAGTTGGTGGTGCCGTTGACAATGCCCATCATGGACTGAATGTTGTTGGCCTGCAGCCCGTCGAGAAGGGTGCGGATGATGGGCACGCCGCCCACGCAGCTGGCTTCGTAATACAGCCCGCAGTTCTTGTGCCGGGCGATCTTTTCCAGTTCGTAGGAATATTTTGCGATGAGTTCTTTGTTGGACGTAACCACCGACTTGCCCGCGCCGAGCGCCGCCTGCACGAAGGTGCGCGCCACGCCGACGCCGCCGATGACTTCCACCACAATGTCAACGCCGGGATTGGAGACGACTTCCGCTATGTTGGAAGCCACTTTTTCTTCGGGAATCCCCAGGGCGGCAATGCGGTCTTTGTTGAGTTCCAGAACGCATTCCACTTCCAGGTCTATGTCCTGCGTCCGCTTGTAAAACTCCCTGTGTTCGGTGATGATCCGATAGGTGCCGCCGCCTACGGTTCCGAGTCCCAGAATGGCTACGCCGATTCTCTTCATCTTCTTACTTCTCCTCTGAACTATTCAAATAATATAAATATTTTAATCCGTTTAACGTCAACAGTTTGTCCACGGCGTCGATACAGGAAATCTCCTTCGCGATGATGTCGCTGAACCCGCCCGTGGCGATCGTGACGACCCGTTCCGCGCGCAGTTCCCTTTTGATCCGCCTGACTATGTATTCCACCAGCCCCGCAAAGCCGAATACAATGCCCGCCTGCATGTTGGTGACGGTATTTTTTGCGATGATGCTGCGGGGCGCCTCTATCTCCACGCGCGGCAGTTTTGCCGTACCGTTCACCAGGCTGTCCAGAGAGCCCTTGATGCCCGGGGCGATGACGCCGCCGATGAACTCCCCTTCCGCGCTGATGATGTTGAAGGTGGTCGCCGTGCCGAAATCGATGACGACCATCGGCGTGCCCTCCTCGCCGTGATTGACGAGCGCGGAGACGCAGTTGACGATGCGGTCCGCCCCCACTTCGCGCACGTTGTCGCAGCGGAGATTGAGCCCCGAACGGATCCCCGGCGCAAGCTGCAGGGGCTTGAAGCCGAGATAGATGTCGCACATATGCGAAATGGTATAGTCGAGCGGCGGGACGACGGAGGACATGATGCCGCCCGTGATCTTCTTATAGGGCACATCCTTGAAGCGGAGCATGCTCATGAGCTGGGAGCCGTATTCGTCCGACGTGCGCTTGCCGTCCGTGGAGACACGGAAGGAAATGACCAGCTCGTCCCCCTCATATATGCCGTATTTTATGTTGGTATTACCTATATCTATGCAAATGATCATGAATTATTTCCTGCTTTTTCCCCGCGATGCGCTTTTCGACCACCCTGTAAACGGTATGGATGGCGGGCGCCAGGATAAGATTGATGGCAAATTCAATGATGAAATTGACGCCGGCGCAGCCGATGAAGAGAAAATATACGATGTCCGACATGGCGCCCGACGAAACGAAGTTCGCCGCAAGCGTATCGGTCATGAGCAACATGCCGAGAATGAAGAACCCCGTATTCATGACGGGCGCGGCTGCCGCCGCGGCAAACACGGCTACCTGCGTGTTCTTGCCGGAAAGCAGGCGGAAGAGAAGCCCGGGCACAAACCCCGCCATAAAGCCCTTTACGAGGCAAACCAACACCGTGAGCAGGGGGTGATCGGCAAGCAGGATCGCCGTAAACGAACTGATGCCCGCCGCGCCGTAGACGATGGTGACGACGCCGAACGCAAGCCCGAGCGTGCCGCCCGCAACGGGGCCGAGAATGACGGCGCCCAGGACGATGGGAATGAGCACGAAACTCAGCTCCACGGGCAGGAACCCGCTGACAAAGCCGCCGAATACCTGCAGCACAATGACCAAAGCCAACAGCACGGCAAACTTGGTCAGATTTGCCGCCGAGAAAAATTTCTTTTCCGCCGTCATATTCAATTACCTCCATCAACCTCCCGCCGCGCGGGATGGCTGTGTCAAAAAAATATTTTACGCATCGTCCGTCGGATTGATGGCTCATATCCGCAGACCGGCACATTACGTACCGCGCAAACATAGACATTATAACAATTTTTTCGCCCTTTTGCAAGTAAATGAGCGCCCGCGGGAGATAATATTTTTACGAAAGTCCGAGGTGTAACATTTTTTCTGCGGTTTTAATACTATTTAATATACACGAAAACACGGAAACCATACATATATTTCCAATCGGGTTCCCGTGCAGAATTAGGAGGTTTTACATAATGAACTGCAATTCCTGTTGTTCCGGCAACAACTGCCTTTGGATCCTGATCCTTGCCCTCGTCCTCTCCAACAAAAACATTTGTCTGGATAACCTTTTGAGCGGCTGCGGGCTGCCCTTGCTCGTCGCTCTCTTGTACTGCATGTGCAAGAACGGATCGCTTTCTTCCCTTGCGAACAGCCTGTTCGGCAACTCCTGCGGCTGCTGACGGTCTCTTTTCTTCCGACACAAGGGTTTTTTCAAAAAAATGTCTCTCCGCGGAGAGACATTTTTTTATGAGCGTTATCTATGAAACAATAGATACCATCTATCCGTTCATTCCCCGCCCTCGCTGTCCAGCACAAACTGCCGGAAGAGGCGGACGACGGGCGGCATATACGTTTTCGCGTCGCTGACCATAAAAAACTGCCGCTCATAGGCGGGCGCGCCGATCTGCAGTATCTTGACATCCAATTTCAGAAGCAGATCCATATAGGGCACGACGGCAATGCCGAACCCCTGCGCGACCAACCCCGCGATCACCTCGTCCTCCTCCGTTTCATAGGCGACGACGGGGCGTTTGCCGAGGCGCGCAAACAGCGATTCGACCACGCTGCGCATGCCGGAATCCTTTGAAAAAAAGATGTGCGGATATGCCAGCGTTTCGCTGAGATCGACGCCGTGGCGCGCCGCCAGGGGGTGTTCCTGCGGGACGATGAGCACGATATCCTGCCGCCCCACGGGCACGGCCTCGAAACGCCCGTCTGCGGGCGGCTGCGAACAAAAGACGAGATCGCATCTCCGCGCCGAAAGCGCGTCCAGGAGCGTCTGCGTCGCCCCCGTACAGAAGGAGAAACGGATGTCCCTGCCCGCATGCTCCGTCAGAAAGCGCTTTGCAAGGCGGGGAATAAATTCCGTGCCCAGCGTGCGCAGCAGCCCCAGGCGGATCAACCCCTCCCCCCGCGCGCTGCGGCGGATGGAGGTCACGCCCTCGTCCAAAACGGACAGGGTGTGTTCCGCGCAGGATAAAAATTCTTCCCCGAACCGCGTGAGGTCCGTGTTGCGCCCGCTCTTTTCAAAGAGGGGCACGCCCAATTCCTTTTCCAGCTCCGCCATGGCGTGGCTGAGGCTCGGCTGCGTGATGCAGAGCTCTTCCGCCGCTTTGGTATAGTGCCGCACGTGCGCCAATTTTACAAAGTATCGCAGTTGAAATAAATTCATCCCCTTGCCGCCTCCCTCTCTGCCGGCAACAACAGTATAACACAATATATAGAAAATGTCTATCGTTTCATAAAAATTATTGATTTGATTTTTTTCTCCGTCTGTACTACAATGGCGGCATAAAAATTCACGGAGATAAAAAAATGAAGGACATCGAAGAGAGAGAAAAGGGCCGGCCGGCCGCAAAAGAGGAAGCGGGCAACGCCGCCGAACGGGACAGCGGCGGCAAAAAGGGACCGGACGCCGCGGGCGCTGCGTCGGCAGAAAGGAAAAAACTTTTTATTCCCGGAGAGGCGGCGCTGCTGACGACGGTGCTCACCAACAGTTTCGGCGTCGTGCTGATGCTGTATTCGGGGACGGGCATTTCCGCGATCTCGAGCGTACCGTACGCCTTTTCCAAGGTGTTCCCGCTCATCTCGCTGGGAACGTGGACCTACATCTTTCAGGGGCTGCTCGTACTGTCGCTGATGATCGCGCGGAAAAAGATCGTCCTGCCCTATTTTTTCAGTTTCATCGTCGGATTCGCGTTCGGCGGGCTGCTGGACCTGCACAAACTTTGGATCGGCGTCCTGCCCGACGGGCCGGGCTGGTGCATCTTCTACTTCCTCGCCGGCTATCTGCTCATCAGCTTCGGCATCGCCCTTTCCAACCGCTGCGGGCTGCCCATCATTCCGACCGACCTCTTTCCGCGGGAACTGTCGGCGATCACGCACATATCCTTTCCGAAACTGAAAATCGCCTTCGACGTGATCTGTCTGACCGTGACCGCCTGCATGACGGGGCTGCTCCTCGGCAGGATCGACGGGCTGGGCATCGGCACCGTCATCGCGGCGCTCACCATGGGCAAAGCCGCGGAAATCATCGGCAGGCTGCTCGACAGGCGCCTGACCTTCGCCCCCGCCGCGCTCCCCGCCCTCTCCGCCCTGATCAGGCGGAAAAAGCAGCGGCGCCGCAAGCACACGAAAGCTGCCCGGCACGCCCCGTGACCACGCACATACCAAACTCACTTTTTCGGATATGCAAAAAACCTTCGGATTTCTCCGAAGGTTTTTTGCCGTTTTTGAATCCGAAGATATGAAAGAAAAACAAGGCGCAAAAAATACGCCGAAAAGACGGCCGTACCGGCGCGGAAATTATTTCTCTTTCCCCTTTTCCCGTTCCTTTTCTTCCCGCTCCGCGCGCGCCTTTTTGTACGCCGCAATGGCGCGGGAAAGCTGGTCGGGACAGGATGTATTGTTGCGGCAGCGGATGCCGGCGAGAATTTTTTCCACCTCGTCGAGATCTTTGCCCTCCACGAGCCTGCCGATGCCCTGCAGGTTCCCGCCGCAGCCGCCGATGAATTTTACGTTGTGCAGCGTGTTGTCGGCGTCCGTAACGTCGAACACGATCTGCCTGGAACATGTACCGTTTGTCGAATAAGTAAACATAATTTTTGATTTCCTCCGTTAATTTGTGCGCCGCCGGCCGCAAAGGTCAGTCCACGAGCGTTTCATAAATGACCGAATAGAGTTCCGACGCTTTGTCTTCCCACTTTTTGTAGATATTGTTGGCTGTCTTTTTATCGGGAACGACGAATTTCAGTTCGAGCATGGGCTGAACAGGCGCCAGGATCTTCAGAAATACCGTGTAAGTGCCGTCCTTGTTCTGATAATAGTCGGCCTTACACTCCTGTTTTTTCTTGAAGCGGGCGATGTTCTTTTTGATGAAGAGCGAAATCTCCTCCCGAATGCTCTTTGGGATATTGATGTAAAAATTGGCAAGGCTCTCTCTGCCGTCGGGCGTGATGGTATAGAGCGGTTCGTCGTCGGCGGGCACGGCGCATAAAAATCCGTCGTCCAGCAGTTTTCGCAGGAGGGAAACGCAATCCATGTAGTTGAGCCAATCGTTGCTCGAACAACAGATGTCCACGAGAATTTTTTCGGACAGCGCCGTTTCCATCTTATCGAAAACGAACAGAATGATCAATTTATTTGTCGATGTTTCGCCTTTGACCTGTATCATAACTTTCCTTGCGTACATCTATTATACATATTTTTTGTAAAAAATCAAGATATTTGGCGAAAATATATACAACTTTTTCAAAATTTGTGCTATAATGAAATCATACACCGGAAACACTTTTCAAAAACAATGCGGAGAATCATATGACGACACACACCATAGAAGAACAAGTAAAAACCTTTGCAAACCGCTGTGACGACCTGCTGCAGGCGAAATTCATCGTCGCCCCCTCCAAGATCGAGGAACTGCTCTGCGTCATTGCCGCCGCCCCCGCGCTCGTCTCCCTCTTTGAAAAAGCGGTGCGGCAGTTCGACTATCCCGCCGCGCAGGAAAAATACATGCTTCCCTCCCCCGACGGCACCGAAAACAAGGGCATCCTGCTCCTCCCCGACGATCCCATGGACCGGCTGGCGTTCATCTTCTGCCTGCTCGTGGACATCGACAACCAGGAGATCAATTTCAACCTATTTCTTCTGACCTTCTTTGCGGGAGACGGGAGTTATACGGAGGCTTTTGCCCTCTTCCTTTCCCAGGTCATCCGACCGTTCAAGACCGTCGTCTGCGAAGAACTTGCGCCGACGCCCGCCGCGCCCGTGCTGCCCGCGTTCGGCAGCGCCCGCACGCCGGCGCGCAAGGTCAAGCGGAGCCGCCGCACGGTCTTTGCGGAACTCCTTCCCCTCATCAAAGCCGAGGCGGCGGCGCTGAACGCCTCCTCTCTCCCCGACCCCGACCGCTATGCCGGCACGCTCATTCTGAACGAGACGTATGCGGCCGCGAAAGCCGCCGACGAAAAGGAGCTGAAAGCCCTTCTGCTGGGATACAGCTATTTCGCCGCGCAGACGGGCCGGGAGGAAAAAAACATCGAAAAAATATTCTCCCTGATCGAAGAATTATGATCCCGTTTTTCCCATTTGTTTCGGGTATGGGTACTTTCTTTTGACGGAAAATCAATTTTTTATCCGAGGTGCGGACAGACATGAAGAGCGACATTGCAACGGAAAATCTGAAAGAAGAGACGATCGAAAAAAAATATGTTTACCGCGGAAAGATCTTCTCGATACGCTGTGACGACGCCCGGCGACCGGACGGAAAACCGTGCAAGCGGGAGATCGTAGAGCACGCGGGCGGCGCGGGCGTCCTGTACGCGGAGGACGGCAAAGTGCTGCTCGTACGGCAGTACCGCTACGCCTTTTCCGAAGTTCTCTGGGAGATCCCCGCGGGAAAACTGGAACGGGACGAGGATCCCGCCGCCGCGGCCAAGCGGGAACTGAGCGAAGAGGCGGGCATAGACGCGGACGAGATGCAGCACATCTGCACTTACTACCCCACCTGCGGCTATTCGGAAGAAAAAATTTACATCTACCGCGCCCTCGGCTGCCGCCGCGGCGCCGCACACCCCGACGAGGGCGAATTTCTGAACGCCTTTTTCCTGCCCGTGGAAGAGGTGTGGAAAATGATAAGATCGGGCGAGATCAAGGATTCCAAGACCATCATCGCCGTACAGGCATATCTTCTGGAAGAGAGAGAAAACGGAACCGCGCCGGCGCAGGCATAAAAAAATACCGTGCAGCCGACAATTCAATTTGACTTTTGCGCCCCGCGGTGCTATACTGTGGGATAATATATTATTTTACAAGAGGCAAAGAACATGCTGACTCTGGATAAAATCCATCACGCTTCCTATGTGCTGAAAGAGGCCATCCGCCCGACGGACATCATCCGCACCTCGGGCGTGACTGAGAATTGCGAACTGTACCTCAAACCCGAATGCCTGCAGGTGACGGGCTCCTTCAAGGTACGCGGCGCCTATTACAAGATCTCCCGGCTTTCCGAAGAGGAAAAGGCAAAGGGCGTCATCGCCTGCTCGGCGGGGAACCACGCGCAGGGCGTTGCCCTCGCCGCCCAAAAGAACGGCATCAAATCGCTCATCTGCCTGCCCGACGGCGCCCCCATCTCCAAGGTCGAGGCGACCCGCTCGTACGGCGCGGAGATCTGCCTGGTGCCCGGCGTATACGACGACGCCTATGAACGGGCAATGCATCTGCGCGACACCTACGGCTATACCTTCATTCATCCCTTCAACGACGAGGACGTCATTGCGGGACAGGGCACCATCGGGCTGGAGATCCTGAACGACTTGCCCGAAGCGGACGCGGTGGTCGTGCCCGTGGGCGGCGGCGGACTGATCTCCGGCGTGGCTTTCGCCGTGAAATCCCTCAATCCGAACGTCAAAGTGTACGGCGTACAAGCGAAGGGCGCGCCCAGCATGGCGCAATCGCTGGAGGAGCATAAGCCGATCGCCCTCCCCTCCGTCTCCACCATCGCGGACGGCATTGCCGTCAAACAGCCGGGAGACCTTACATACGACCTCTGTTCCAAATATGTGGACAAGATCGTCACCGTCAACGACGACGAGATCTCCGCCGCCATCCTCTGCCTGATGGAAAAACAGAAGATGGTCGCCGAGGGGGCGGGCGCGGTGTCCGTCGCCGCCGTCATGTTCGACAAGATCCCCGAGCTGAAGGGCAAGAAGGTCTGCTGCCTGGTTTCGGGCGGCAACATCGACGTGACCATCCTCTCCCGCGTCATTTCGAGGGGGCTTCTGATGTCCGGCAGGACGTGCACCATCGTCGTCGAACTTCTCGACAAGCCGGGGCAGCTCGTGGGCGTTTCCAGCGTCATCGCCTCGTGCGGCGGGAACGTGACGGGCGTGTATTACGAACGCGGCGGGGAAGGCAGCGCCATCAACGGCTGTTTCCTGCGCCTGACCGTGGAGACACGGAATTTCGACCACATCAAAGAGATCAAGAAGGCGCTCCGCGACGGCGGGTTCCGCCTTGTCAACGAATAAACGAAAAGGAGGATTTTGCATCATGAAAACCGTTTACACCCCGAACGCCCCCGCGGCGATCGGCCCCTATTCCCAGGCCGTTCAGACGGGTAGCCTGCTCTTTACCTCGGGACAGATCCCCATCGACCCCGCCACGGGCAACGTGGAGGCCGTCGGCATCGAGGCGCAGACCCGACAGATCTGCGAAAACATCAAGGCCCTGCTGGAAGCGGCGGGCACTTCGCTGGACAAGGTCGTCAAGACCGTATGCTTTTTGGCGGACATGAACGATTTTGCCGCCTTCAACGCCGTATATGAGAAATATTTCACCTCCAAGCCGGCGAGAAGCTGCGTGGCGGTCAAAGCCCTGCCCAAAGGCGTGCTTGCCGAAGTGGAGACCGTTGCGGAAATATAAAATAATCTGCGGGCAAAAACTTTTTTCAGACGCTGCCCGACAAAGAAAACGAAAAGGCGTTCCCCCTATTGCGGGAAACGTCTTTTTCTTTTGCCGCGCCGCTCATTGCAGGAGCCCGGCGACCGCTTTCACGTAATAGCCGGCGAGCGTTTCCGGCGAACAATGAAAATCGCCCGCCGCCCACCAGCGCACCGTTTCGACGAAGCTGCCGACGATGTGATTGTACAGGTATTCCTGCGGCACATCGGGCACGGCAGTGCCCGTTTTCTGCACCATCTCCGTCAGGAATTTTCGGAAATACCGCAAAAATATCTCCCCGCTCTCGCTTGAAAGTATGCCCTTGATAACCTTTTTGTCTTCCAGAAGGTGATACAGAATGTGCGTTATTTTCTCCCTGAACGACGAATCTTCCGTAAAACTGTGTGTCTTTTCCGCGCCGTGGGGCGCAAAGATGTGCCCGAAGAGTTCCGTGCATTTCGCATGGAGCAGCTCGTCCTTGGTCTCGAAGTGCTCGTAAAACGTACTGCGCCCGATGTTTGCCTCGTCTATGATGTTCTGCACCGAGATCCCGGCGTAATCTTTCTTCACGATGAGCGCGTCGAAGGCGTCGAATATCGCCCGCCTCGTCCTCTGTATGCGCCTGTCCACGATGTCCTCCTCCGCACATTTTCCACGTTTTGTCCGCTAACGGACAAAACCGATCAATCAACCGCCGCATTTGCTATGCTCTGCGCTGATTTTTTTGCTATTATATAATCGAACAATATGTTCGGAAACATATACAGTATACGATATTTCGGCACAAAAGTCAAGGAGGTTTTTTACCATTATGTTACAGAAAGCAAACGGCTGGCTGTCCAAAGCCGCAGACTTTTTGGCTGGGCTGAAGATGACGATCGTCGCAGGCGTATTTCTTGCGTTCAGCCTTGCATTGCTGATCACAAAGAATTTTGCAGGACTCAACATAAGCCCGTGGCTCGACCCTGCGCTCATTACGGTCGTCATTTCGGGCTATCCGCTGTTGTATCTTGCAGTGTACCGCCTGATAAAGCAGCGTTGGATATCGAGCGCGCTGCTCATTACGGTGGCAATGATCGCGTCGCTCTGCCTTGCAGAAGTTTTTGCCGCAGGCGAAGTTGCGTTTATTATGGCGATCGGCGCGATACTCGAAGATAAAACGGCGGAGCGCGCAAAGAAGGGGCTGAATAACCTTATAAAACTTACGCCGCAGACGGGGCGGGTGATTTTGGAAAACGGCGAAAAGATAATTCCCGCCGCCGAAATAAAATCGGGCATGAAACTGCGCGTGCTGGCCGGCGAAACGATCCCCGTCGACGGCAAAATCATAAGAGGCACGACTTCCGTAGACCAATCTATCATGACGGGCGAGAGCCTGCCCGTTGACAAAGCGGAGGGCGACGAAGTATTCTGCGGGACGATGAACTGCTACGGCTCGGTCGATATGGTCACCACCAACGTGGGCGAAGATTCCTCTTTGCAGAAGATGATACGCCTTTTGAAGGATGCCGAAAACAAAAAGGCTCCCATGCAGCGCATTGCCGACAAATGGGCGACGTGGCTCGTTCCCGTCGCCATTGCGATCGCCGTCATAACGGGAATCGTTACATATTTTGTTGTCGGTAACGAAAACAACGCCGCGCTCGTGCGCGCCGTCACCGTGCTTGTAGTATTCTGCCCTTGCGCGCTCGTGCTCGCCACGCCGACGGCAGTGATGGCGGGCATCGGTCAGGCGACCAAATACGGCGTGCTCATAAAATCGGGCGAAGCTATGGAGAGTATGGGCAAGGCAAATTGCATCGCCTTCGACAAAACGGGCACTCTCACCTGCGGAAAACTGACGGTGAGCGACGTGATAGCGTTCGGCAACCTCTCCGAAAGTCAGTTGCTCGCAAAGACAGCCGCCGTAGAGAGCAGAAGCGAACACCCGCTCGGCAAAGCAATCGCGGCTTACGCAAAAGAACAGGACATTGCCCTGCCCGAAGTTGAAAATTTCGCTATGATCGCGGGCAAGGGCGTGAGCGGCACGATCGACGGGCAGACCTATTATTGCGGCAACCGCAGATACCTTGAAGAGTGCGGCGTTACATGCAGCGACGAAAACAGTGACGCACTCGACAAACTGCGCAAAGAGGGCAAGGCGGTCACTCTCGTGGCGAGCCAAGAGAGCGTACTCAGCGCGGTCGCGCTGTCCGACACCGTCCGCCCCGCCGCCGCGGAGACCGTGCGCAAACTCAAAAAACTCGGGTACGCCGTCGTGCTGCTCACGGGCGACCACCGCACAACGGCGGAATATTTTGCAAAACAAGTCGGCATCGGCGACGTGCGGGCGGAGCTTTTGCCCCGGGACAAAGTGGCCGCCGTGGAAGCATTGCAGGGACAGGGCCGCACCGTGTGCATGATCGGCGACGGGGTGAACGACGCGCCCGCGCTGAAAACGGCAGACGCAGGCGTTGCCATGAGCGGCACGGGCAGCGACATAGCGACGGACGCGGCGGGCATCGCGCTCATCGGCGACGACATCGGAAAACTCCCCTACCTGTGCGTGCTGGCGCGCTCCACAGTCAGAACGATCAAAGGCAGCATCGCACTCTCCATGACGATCAATTTTCTGGCGATCGTTCTGTCCGCGCTCGGACTGCTGACGCCGATCACGGGCGCGATCGTGCACAACGCCGGTTCCGTGTTCGTCGTTCTGATCGCCGCCCTGCTGTACGACAGAAAACTCATGAAAAAAGCCGAAAAGCTCTGAAACGCCGCCCCGCCGGCGCGCGGACCGAAAGACAGCAAGAAAAGAACGGCTGCCCGCCGGAACGGACAGCCGTCTTTTCTTTTATGAGAGGTCAGAAATTACCGTATGCGCATCAATATTCATCGTCCGAACGCCTGGTCTTGACCTTTTCTTTCAGGCGGATGACGTCCTTCACCACCAGCACGCCGAGCACGACGGCGACGACGGCATACACACCCACGACGGCCCAAACCGCAACGAGAGCGATCTTCCAGGGCGAAGTCAGATAGTAGAAGGTATCGCCGGGCGCCAGACCCTGCATGGCGTTGCTGTTGGCGATGTTGAAGAGCAGATACTTCGTGGAGGTCTTCAGCCAATAGACCGCCGTCGGGTTCCCGGTGTCGTACAGCGAAGAGTTGGGCGAACTGCCGTTATCGGTCAGACAGAGATTCTGCCCGCGGCGCAGCGCAAGGTCGGTGGTCATGCAGGTCGTCTTCTACCCGCCCGCGTCGGTGAGGACGGTACCGGTGAAGCCGAATTTCTTGCGCAAGATGCCGTTAATGGAGACGGACGCGCCGCCGAACGTGGTGCCACAATGCTTTGACCTGCAAATTGCGGTAGACGTCGAAACGGACGGTATACCCGTTGTCTTCCAGGGGCGCGCCTTGCACCGCAAGCGCGAAATTTTCGTCCTTGTCGAGGTCGGGAAAAAAAGTGTCCGCGCCGCCGAGGGCGTCCACGCGGGTCACCAGCACTTCGGTGCAATAGGGCAGCAGCAGGCGGTATACTTTTCCCCCGCCGATGACCCATACGGGGAGATCGGGATATTTGGCAAGTTCCCCTTTCAGTTCGTCCAAAGAGCGCACCACCGTGCAGTCCTCCCGTTCGAGCGTGGCCGAAAGCACGATGTTCACGCGGTTTTTCAGCGGTTTGGCGCCCGGAAAGGACAAAAGCGTGTTTTTGCCCATGACCACCACGCCGCCCTGCGTGGTCTGCCGGAAAAATTTTATGTCCGCCGGGATGGAAAAGAGCAGTTTGTTGTCCCTGCCGATGCCCCATGCACGGTCGGCGCACAATATGGCTTTCATCATAATCTTATATCGCCACGGGGATCTTCTCGTCGAGAGGTTCCCACTCGTAGCCCTCCAAAGCAAAACTATCTGTCGTAAACTTGTAAAAATCGTCGACCGAAGTGTCCATGACCAATTTCGGCGCGGGGTGACGGGGTTTTTGAAGTATTTTTTCCACGATGGGGATATGGCGGTCATAGATGTGCGCGTCGGCGATGACGTGCACCAATTCGCCCGCCTGCAGGCCGCTGACCTGCGCGAACATCAGAAGGAGCACGCTGTATTGCACCACGTTCCAGTTGTTCGCCGTGAGCATGTCGTTGGAACGCTGGTGCAGAATGCCGTTCAGCACGTTGCCCGACACGTTGAAGGTCATGGAATAGGCGCAGGGGTAGAGGTGCATTTCATGCAGGTCCTCAAAGTTGTACATATTGGTGAGGATGCGACGGGAGGCGGGGTTGTGTTTCAGATCGAAGAGCACCCTGTCCACCTGGTCGAACTCCCCCTCTTTATAGACCGATTTTTTGGCCAATTGATAGCCGTACGCCTTGCCGATGGAGCCGCTTTCGTCCGCCCAGCTGTCCCAGATGTGGGAATGCAGCTCGCGGATGTTGTTGCTCTTCTTCTGCCATATCCATAAGATCTCGTCCACGCAGGATTTGAACGCCGTGCGGCGCATGGTGAGGATGGGAAACTCTTCCCGCAGATCGTAACGGTTGACGATGCAGAATTTTTTGATGGTGTGCGCGGGGGCGCCGTCCGCCCAGCGGGGACGCACTTCGGCGTTGGTGTCCCACTCGCCGTTCTCCAGAATGTCCCGCATGTTTGCCGCAAAAATATCGTCCGCTCTGCTCATGTCCTTTTCACTCCCGATTTTTTAATTCCATGTAGCTGTATGTAAAAACAATTTTTTCTTGCACCCGTCGTCTTGCTTTTTAAGGGACAGAAATGTTAAATCGGCCAAAAAATAACGCAACATCAATAAAACTCTTTTCATTTTTATATGGCTCCTTATTCTTTGATTTTGTCTCGCTTGTTTCTCCGGTTCCGAATTATAACACAAATCGCCGCGGCGAGAATGAAGATGATGAGCCCAGCCCCACAAAAAATTGTCTATCGCCTCGATCACACTGTCGAACGTGGCACTCTCCGCCAAAAGCATAAAACTTTTCATATTCCGCTCTTCCTCTGTCGGTAATTTTTCAAATTCTGCCGCCGCACGGCGGCGCTTTTTCCATTATATCCCAAATCCGCCCGGCTGTCAACGCTTTCGCCCGGCCGGCCGCATCCA
>CAZTND010000011.1:35033-39576 GCA_964615285.1 uncultured Clostridia bacterium | reverse complement strand
GTGAACATTTTTGTATAAAGAAAACCACGCGATAGTCGCGTGGTTCAGTGAAAGGCTTTTGCCGATGAGACAGACAGAAGAACTCCGATTGTGTAAAATAAAAAAGAGCTGCCGGTCAGATAAAAACACAATCGGAGGATATAAAAATGCGGCAGCAAAATAACATCACAAATAGTTTGGCACAAAAAAACGCCCGCGGCGACATTCGGAGCGTTCCAACTGGCGGCAAAGGGGTTTTAATAATCTGTCACCCCTAAAATATAATCGGAAGAAACATTAAAATACTTATCGGATCGTCAAGACCAAAGAACGCAAGGCGCGCTATGCGCGTTCGCCCGCGAAAAGTTTCTTTTTCTTTTCGATGACGTCCTCTATCTTGTCGAAATAGGTCCGGAAGTCCTTCGGGCTGCCGTACCGTTCGATGCGGTTTTCGCCCGCATGCACCTTTTTGGAGACGGCGTTCGCCCCGACCGCAAGGTTGTCGGCGACCTCCTCCATGATGTCGACGTTATATACGCACGCCTTGCCGGGCTTGGTCCAGCCCGTGTTTTCGCGGTTGCCCGCCTGGTACTTCTGGCGATACATGTAATAGGGCTTGTACCCCGCCGCGCGCAGCAGCTCGCGGGAGGCGTCCACCATGCGCGGCACCTCGCCGCCGTCCAGACGGTCGCACTCCTCTTTGAGCTTTGCGCCCGCTTTCAGGCAGAGGGTGTGCACGGTGATGTTTGCGGGGGCGAGCGCGATGGCGGCGCGCAGGGAACTTTCAAATTCCCCGTAGCTCTCCCCCGTCAGCCCCGCGATGAGATCCATGTTGATGTCGAAATCATATTTTTTCGCCATTTCGTAGGCATGGTATACGTCTTTCGCCGTGTGTTTGCGGCCGATGCGCCCGAGCGTCGCGTCGGAGAGGCTCTGCGGGTTGACGCAGATGCGCGTCACGCCGGACGCCTGCAAGAGCTCCAGCTTTTCCGCGGTGAACACGTCGGGACGCCCCGCCTCCACGGTGTATTCGCAGCCGTTCGTGCGCAGAGGGGCAACGGCGTCGAGGAGCATTTTCAGATGCCCCGCTTCCAGCACGAGGGGCGTGCCGCCGCCGATATAGACGCTGCGCAGGTTGCCGACGAGGGGCGCGGACGCCGCGATCTCAAAACACAGCTTTTCCATGTACTCGTCGAGGTATTTGCGGGTATAGCGGATGTCCGCGGTGATGAACGAACAGTAGATGCACTTGGACGGGCAGAAGGGCACGGATACGAACAGGTCGCAGTTGCCCTCTCTCCGCTCGTATATCCCCTCCTGTGCGCGCAGGATGTCCGCCGTCAGCCGGATGTTCTCTTCGGACACGTCCATGTCCCTGAAAAGTTTTTGCCAGTCCCTGCCCGCCGCCCGCTCGGTGTAGGCGAGCTTGGTGGGACGGATGCCCGTCAGCGCGCCCCAGGGCATGGACATGCCGTGCCGCTCTTTGAGTATACGATAGAGTGCAAGTTTGGCGAAGCGCTTGGCATAGCGTTTCTGCTCCAGCTCGTTCGCCGTGGGCATGGTGTCCTCAAATTCATAAGTTTTGTCGCCCGCGGTGAAAGTGTTTTTATATGTTCCGTCCGCATAGGAAAAGACGTGTCCCGCCGCCAGACCGTCGTCGGGGAAGAGGCGCGCCACGTCCATCAGTTCGTTTTCCAGAAAGGGAGCGTTTGTGCTGATCGTCATGGCGTCTCCTTCACGGCCGCACAAACGGATTATGTTCCCGCTCGTTCTGCAGCGTGGTGTCGTCGCCGTGGCCGGGGAACACCGTATAATCCCCCTCCAGGGCGTACAGCTTGCGCACGCCGGCGCAGAGCTGCTGCCAATCCCCCGTGGGAAGGTCGGTGCGCCCCACGCTCATTTCAAACAGGGTGTCGCCCGTAAAGAGATATTTCCCGGTGCGGTAGGTCACGCTGCCCGCGGTATGCCCGGGGGTGGAAATGATAGAAAACTCTATCCCCGCCAAAAAGATCTTATCCCCGCCGTTGAGCACGGAAATGGTCTTGAACGAGGGCATGGGCGCCCCGTGTTCGCGGTACATGGAATCTTCGCCGTGCATGAGGGCGTCCTCGGCGGCAGCGCAGTAGATGGGCACGCCGTCCGCAGAGAGGTCGAAACAGCCGCCCACATGGTCGAAATGCCCGTGCGTCAGCAGCACGGCGACGATTTTCAGCCCGGCCTCCTTTGCCTTGTCGATGACCCGGCGCTGCGAAGGGTCGATCGCCACGGCGGTCTCGCCGTCCGCCGTAACGAGATAGGAATTGGATGCAAAGCCGGACGGCAGAATTTTATGAACGGAAATCATGATGTTGCTCCTTTATTGACTGTGTCCCGCCTTCACGCGCCCGTCGTGCGGTATACGTCGAAAATACGGGCATCGCCCTTGACCTTTTTGATGAATGTCTCTATGTCCTCTTTCTTGGTCAGGGAAAGGCAGACCTCCACGACGGCGGAGCGGTTTTTGTCCAGCCTGCCGTTGACCGACGTGATGGCGAGGCGCATGTCCGCGGCGACATTCGACACCACGGAGAGGATGACGCCCTGGTCGGCGGCGCGCACCTCGACATGCGCGTTGAAGCGCACGTTCTCCCCGCTCTGCAGCCATTCGGCGGGCTGCAGCCGCTCGCGGTCGATGTTGAGGACGTTGGGGCAGTCCTTGCGGTGCACCACCACCCCCCGCCCGCGGGAGATAAACCCGACGATCTCGTCGCCCGGAATGGGCGAACAGCAGCCGGCAAAGTGGATCAGAAGCCCGCTCATACCGCGGATGGCAACGCTGCCCGCGTTGCGGCGGCCGCCGCTCCCCTCGCTGTGCGGCACGGGTTTGGGCACGACCTTGTTGTAGAAGTCGATGAGGCGGAAGAGGACCTGATTGACCCCCACCGCGCCGTAACCGACGGAGGCATACATTTCATCCGTTGAGTTGAAGGAAAACTTGGCGGCGACCGTAGCGAACGAGGCATCCGTCAGAAGTTCGCTCAGGCGGTACCCCCGCCGCGACGCCTCCTCTTCCAGAAGGTTCTTGCCGATGCGGATGTTGTCCTCCTTCATGGCGTGCTTGAAGTACTGCCGTATCTTGGCGCGCGCGGGGGAGGATTTGACGAATTTCAGCCAGTCCCAGGACGGGCCTTTGGCGTTGGGGGAAGTGATGATCTCCACCACGTCGCCCGTTTCGAGCGTGGAATTGAGCGCGACGATCTTGCCGTTGACCTTGGCGCCCATGCACTTGTTGCCCACTTCGGAGTGGATGGCATAGGCAAAGTCCACGGGCGTGGCGCCGAGGGGCAGGGAAACGACCTTGCCCTGCGGGGTAAAGACAAGCAGTTCGGTGGAGTAGAGTTCGGTCTTGAGCGCGTCCATGAACTCCTTGGAGTCCTTGACGCCCCCCTGCCAGTCCATCGCCTCGCGGATCCAGTTGAGCTGCTGGTCGGAATTACCGACCGCGCCCGCGGCCGAGCCCTTTTCCTTGTACTTCCAGTGCGCCGCGATACCGTACTCGGCAGTGCGGTGCATTTCCACCGTGCGGATCTGTATTTCGAACGGCTGTCCGAAGTTGGTGATGACCGTGGTGTGCAGGGACTGGTACATGTTGGGCTTGGGCGTGGCGATGTAGTCCTTGATGCGCCCCGGGATGGGCTTCCACTTTTCATGGATCTTACCCAGCACCTCATAGCACTCGGTGATCGTGCCCACGATGACGCGCACGGCGGTCAGGTCGTAGATCTCGTCCAGCTTTTTGTGCTTGTTCTTCATCTTTTTATAGATGGAATAGAAGTGCTTGGGCCTGCCCGAGACCTCGCCCTTGATGTTACTCTCTTCGAGCAGTTTTTTGAGCTCCTGCACGACGAACGCCACAAACTCTTCGCGCTCGGTGAGCTGCTGGTTGATGTGTTCGATGAGGTACTCGTAGGCGGCGGGGTCGAGGTACTTCAGAGAGAGGTCCTCGAGCTCGCAGTTGATCTGACTGATACCCAGCCTGCCCGCGATGGGACAGAAGATGTCCAGCGTTTCGCGCGCCATGCGCTTCTGCCGCTCCTCGCTCAGGAAATTGAGGGAACGCATGTTGTGCAGGCGGTCGGCAAGCTTGATGATGATGACGCGGATATCCTTCGCCATGGCGACGAATATCTTGCGGAAGTTTTCCGCCTCCTCCTCTTCGTGCGATTTGAAGACGATCTTATCGAGCTTGGTGACGCCGTTCACGAGGTTCATGACCTCGTCGCCGAACTCCCGCTGGATCTGTTCGGGCGTGACGGGCGTATCCTCCACGATGTCGTGCAGGAGCGCGGCGGTGACCGTGGCGCAGTCCAGCCCCAGGTCGACCAATATCTCCGCCACGGCGCAGGGATGGATGAAGTAGGGCTCGCCCGAAGCGCGCTTCTGTCCCTCGTGCGCCTTTTCGGCAAAATGATATGCCTTCAGCAGGATCTCGTTGTCCGCCGCGGAGTAATTTTCTTTGAATTTTTCCAAAAGCTGTGACATGCTCTTTCTTCACCTCCCTCTCCTGTGTTCTTTCCCGCCGTCT
>CAZTND010000011.1:29903-34933 GCA_964615285.1 uncultured Clostridia bacterium | reverse complement strand
AAGCTGTGACATGCTCTTTCTTCACCTCCCTCTCCTGTGTTCTTTCCCGCCGTCTCGCGGTCTTTTGCCTCCCGTAAGCAAGGCTTTTGCCTTTTGATCCTTCGGACTTTTTAAGCAAGTCGTCAGGCTTGCATCCCCATCGCCCTTCGGGCGATTTATGCGGGGCATGCCCGCGTTTTGCGCGGAGCGGCGCTCCGCTTTTGAAAGCTGTTTTCCCAAAGGGCGCCGCCCTTGCATCCCCGCAAAAGGGACAACGCCCCTTCCGGATCCCGGGTCATCG
The DNA here is from genome assembly GCA_964615285.1 of uncultured Clostridia bacterium. GTDB lineage: Bacteria > Bacillota > Clostridia > Christensenellales > Borkfalkiaceae > RGIG4074. The sequence goes on along the minus strand of CAZTND010000011.1, from coordinate 34,653 downwards.
ACCTGCGAGCGGTCAACATATATATCAATCGATTTTTGAAAAATCAAACGGGAAAAACGATAAATTTATTTTGCGGCGTTCTGCAGCGCGGTCACGCGGCGGTAGAGCGGAGAATCGTTGAGATCGGCATGTATGCCGCGATAGACGACGATCCTGCCCGTTTCGTAATCGATGAGCCCCAACTCCTCGAACACGGAGAGCGCAAACATGCACTCTTCCAGCGAAAAGCCCAGCCCCCCGCCGAGCACGGCGGTCTCTTCCACGCTGCTGCCGCGCAGTTCCCCCGCATGGGCGCGCAGGGCGGCGAACACCGCCAGCAGACCCTCGCGCGTGGCGTCCAGATGCAGAAATTCCCCGGAGCCGAAGGTGTCGCGCGCGGCATAACAGTTCTTGCCGCTCAATCCCGTCAGGTTGAAATCGAACGGACGGTCCAGAAACACGATGTCCCGGTAGTCCGAAAAATCGGCATCGGCGGCGGGCGAGAGGATGAGCACGTTGGCGACGTTGCGCGCCGAAGGATAGATGAGGTCGGGCACCATGTCCCGCACGCTCTCGTAGGCGCGGACGGTGCGCGGGTCGGACGCCACCAGGCACAGGCCGTAGGCGCTCTCCGCGCGCTTTTTGCGGATCAGGTCGTCCAACGCCGCACGGGAGAGATACTGCACGCTTGCCGCGTCGAAAGCCGGACCCTCTCCGCGCAGGCGGCCGAGCGCGGCGGAAAAGCGCCAAAGGGAAATTTCCCCGCTGTTCCCGTCGTACAGAATGTCCCGGACAAAGCCCTTGACCGATTCCCGCCCGCGGAACACCGAACAGTTGCATTCGAACACAAACTGCTTTTCCACGTCGCTCTCGATGAGCCGCGTGTACTTGGCGCCGTTGAAGTACATGAGATCGATGTAATCGGTCTTGATGAGCAGATGCGGGGATCTGTTCTTGACGGGCCGGGCGGAAAGATTGCGGGCAGTGAGATAGAAGAGCGGCTTTTTATGCCCCACGCCGTACGGTTCCAGCGCGTTCAGTTCGTGGGCGAGCTGTAGGGAAAATTCCGAAGTGATCTCCTCGCTGACATACAGTTTCGGCACGAAATCTTCGGGCGCGTACGTCCTGCCGATGTACCCGTCCAGCGCGCGTTCGAGCTTTTCAAAATTTTCGGCGCGGACGTTGATGCCCGCCGCCTGCGCATGCCCGCCGAATTCTTCGATGTACTCGCCGCAGTGCCGTAGCGCATCGAAGACGTTGACGCTTTCGATGCTCCGCGCGCTGCCTTTGAGCATGTCGCCGTTGCGGACAAAGAGCAGCGTGGGACGGCAGTATTCCTCGGCGATGCGCGCCGCCACGATACCGACGAACCCCGAACTCCACCCCTCGTCCGAGAGCATGATGACGCTGCCGTAGGCGCCCTTTTTGCGGATCTTTGCCTTGGCGCTTTCATAGAGCTCGTCGCAGCAGCGCTGGCGTTGGAGGTTGTATTCGTTCAGTTTGACCGCCAGATCGTAAATTTCCGAGGGAGAGGAGCTCAAAAAGAGCCGGAGCGCGCTCGCCGCGTCTCCCATCCTGCCCGCCGCGTTGATGCGGGGCGCGACGGTGAACGCCAACGTCTGCGCCGTGATCTCCCCCTGCTGTTTGCCCAGAAGTGCCGCGAAGGCGGGGCGGGGCTGCCCGGAAATGCGCTTCAGCCCCTCGTACACGATGTCGCGGTTTTCGCCGAGCAGCGGCACGCTGTCCGCCACCGTGGCGAGTGCGGCAAAATCCAAAAGCCCGTACGCCTCCTTGCCGAGCAGCGCGCAGGCGAGTTTGAAGGCGACCCCCGCGCCGCAGAGATTGTCGTAAGGATAGTCGTCCCGCAGTTTGGGATTGACGCAGACGCAGTCGGGCAATTCTTCGGGCAGTTCGTGGTGATCGGTGACGATGACATACGCCCCCTGTTCCTTGACATATTCCACTTCCCTGCGGTTGGAAATGCCGCAGTCCACGGTGATGAAGAGGTCGGGAATGCATTCATCGAAGATCTTGTCCACCGCCTGTATGCTGAGCCCGTAACCGTCGCTGCGCTCGGGAATGAATACATGCGGCTCGATGCCGAGCGCGGAGAGCGCATAGTACATGACGGAGGCCGCGCAGATGCCGTCGGCGTCATAGTCGCCGAACACCGCCACGTTCCACCCCTCTTCCTGCGCGCGACGGATGAGCCCGACCGCCTCCTGCATGCCGGACATCAGATAGGGAGAAAGGAAATGCGATTCGGAGGGAGAGAGAAAGGCGCGGATCTTTTCCGCCGTATCCACGCCGCGGGCGCAGAGCAATTTGACCACCGTTTCCGTCAGGGACAGTTCCCGCGCCAGCGCGCGCACCTTTTGCAACCCCTCCTCGTCGAATTCATATTCCCGGACCAATTTCTTCATAGTTCCCGTAACCCTTCTTTTTTCTTTCTTTCGGCGGATATTCCGCCCGCGACCGCCCGCCGCAAAAAACAAAAAGGCGGCATTGCACCAAAACGGATCCTGGTACACCCACCGCCCTTTGAACTGTCTGACGTCAGTCTTTTTTCGCGCTTACGCTTCTCTTCTGCGCGCGCGCCGCCTCTTCCTGCTGTCGCAGAAGGCGGGCCTTTTCCTCGCGCTTCGCGCGCATCTTATCCCCCTGCGCCTTGAATGCCGCCGCCAGGGAAGGCGTGAGCAGCGTACCCGAGAAGGTGCTTGCCGCAACGGCACAGACGACGGGGAGCGTGAACGAACGCACCGCCGCGCCGCAGAATACGGACAACAGCACAAAGAACACCGCGGCGACGGCTCCGAACAGAAGCACGGACCGACCTGCCGCACGGGTGGCGTTCTCCATTCCGTCCGCGGCGGGCATTGCCGCATATTCCTCGCTCTTCAAAAGCGAACGCATCTTGCCGAATGCCACGCAGGACACGAGTACGGAATAGAACAGCGCCAAAATCACCGCAGCCGACAGCATGGAAGTGACGGAAATGCGCAGGATGAGGACGAGCGCCAGCATGACCGCCATGTCGACGATGCCGCCGATGAGCGCCGCAAGCCCCATCGAGAAACGATACCGCACCGTGACATACAGGAAAGCGATGACCAACGCAACGCCGGCAGAAATCGCCGCCCGCCAGATATAATCGTAAGCGTACTGCGAAACGCTGGCGTGCGATACATAATGATACCAGCCGTATTGCAGTTCCGCGTCCGCGTTCAGCGCGGACACGATGCTCCCGCCGAGTGCGTCGAGCGCGCTCGTTTCAGTATCGGGCGCGAATTTGAACTCGATCTGCCCGCCCGTGTCGGTCGTAGAGATGTCGTAATCGATACATGTAAGCCCCGACGCATCGATCTCATCCATACAGGTGTCCAGCATGCTGTCTTTCAGGTCCTCTGTAATGTTGACGTACTGATCGTGCGTGATGACCAGCGATTTGTTGTCCGCAATGGTCGAAGACGGTTGGAATCCCAACACAAAGAAGATCACAAGCCCCGCTATGACGAGCACGGCGGGAATCGCCAGCCAGAAAGGAAGTTTGTCCGTAATACGGAAAGAGTTATTCTTCGTCATCGTCGCTTACCTCCCTCTTGAATCCGTAGAACTGATATTGACGGCTCCTTGCGACCAATCCGCGGAAAACGTATGCATAATAGCGGGTCAAAAGGACGGTGGAAACGCCGCTGGTCAGCGCCGCCAGGAGGAACACGTAGCAGAATGTCGCCACCTCGCCCACGCTGATGAAGAACAGAACAAACGCCAGCAGGAACAGCAGGATGTGCACATCCAGCACGGGCGCGAGGGAACGTTTGTACCCCGCCTTGACGGACGATTCGAGCGTCTTGCCCGTGGCAAATTCCTTGCGGATATTTTCAAAGATATACAGGTTGGTCAATCCCATCATGACCGCCCCTATCGCGACGGCGGACAAACCGCTTGCCGTGAGGAGCATGCCCGGCAGGAAGGCGACAAACATGACCATGCAGATGAGGTAGGAGAGGAAGGCGTACACATGCGCCAGCCCGAGCCCCCTGTAACGGATGAGGAAGAACACGAACATGGCAGCCATGGCGACGCCGAACACGACGTATGCCGCGATGACGGCCCCTTCGCCGGATCCCACCGTGTAATCGATGGTGGACCCAACCGTAAAGCTCATATTCATCGTTCCGTCCTCGATGCAGGAATCCAGAACGATCGCCGTATTTTCCGCTGTCTGCGCGTTGAGGGAACTTTCGGAAGAGCCGCTGATGTACAGCGTGCGCTGATCGAGTCCGTCGTCCAGATCGCTCAGTCCCAGGCCGATGAGCTGCTGCTCGCCCACATAAAAGTACAGCGTCGCATCCGTTTCATCTTCCCGAAGCGTGTTCGTAATGTCATACACTTTCTCCCTGCCGAGGGAGGTGAGGGTCAGAATGACCACGCCCTCGCTTCCCGACGTCATGGACGACGCATCGCTGAAATAGTCCGCCATGGTGTGTTCGCCGAAGGGACGCAGCAACGGGCGGGAAGTGATCTCCTCGTTGGCGCGCAACGTAAACTCGCCCGAATAGCCGAGCTGCTCGAAAAGCGCGTCGGGATCGCTCACCGTATAGGGAACGCTCACCTGAATGGTGCAGTCGTCCTTGACGGAGACATTGAGGAAAGAGAGGTTTTTCTTATCAAAACGGTTCGCCATGATCCCCACGGCGGCATCGAAATCCTCGGTAAACTCGTCGGAGAAGGTATACTTGTCCTGCTCTTCCGTACTGTTCTCCTCGTC
>CAZTND010000011.1:19534-29803 GCA_964615285.1 uncultured Clostridia bacterium | reverse complement strand
CTTCCGTACTGTTCTCCTCGTCGATGGCGCAGACCTCGTTGACGTCCAGATAGACGGACGGCTCGGTAACGCCCTCCAAGGCGGCAAAGTTTTCGGACGTATAGGCAACATAGGTGTCGATATAATCGTCGAGATCGTACTTCGCCTGGTCGACGCCGGCGTCGCTTGCCTCCTCATCCTCATACCGTTCGAGAAGTTCTTCCGCCGTAGCGTCCCTTTCGTCGGGATAGAATTCGTGCAGCGCGTCTTCGAGCCTGCCCTCGTAAGATTCCACCTGCGCGTCATACGTTTCGGCGGAAACGACCCCTTCGGGATAATATACGGCGGAATAGCCGCCGCCCAGATCCGAACCGTAATCGATGACGCTGAATACGGAAGTATATTTCGTCCATATTCCCCCTATGCGGAACGGAATGCTGAATTCCGGCACAACGCACATAAGGCACAATAGAACGATGACGATGGTCAGAATGACTGTCATCACCACCGATTTGTTCTTGCTCATGTTCGCCTCCTGATTTGTTCAAAAATATGCAAAACGCCAATCATGCGATATACACTGCTCTTTATTATATATAATCCGTCGCGTTTCGTCAAGCCGAAATGAATCGGAATCGCAAGTTTTTCCACTCTTTTCACAAAAAATTCTCATTCTCCGCACCGCAAAGCGGTGCAGGCGGCGCTGATGCCGCCGGCGCTACGCCCTGTTTTCGGACCGCCCCGTATATTTTTTGACCGCCAGGGCGTGCATGGCGCATTCGATGCGTTTTTTCATCATGGCGCAGGTGATGGCGTAGGGCTCTTCGATGTCGCCGTTGAAGTGATAATTGTTGGCGCTGCACCCGCCCGAGCAGATGAACTTGGCAAAACAGCCGTCGCACTTCCTGCGGGTGAACAGACAGGAATTTTTGAATTTTTCCCGTATATCCTTCCGCCCGATGCCCGTATACACGCTGCCCATGCGGAAATTTTTGTCCCCCGCGAACTGATGGCAGGGATAGATGTCGCCGTTCGGCACCACCGAAAAGTACTCGTTGCCCGCGCCGCAGGCGCTCACCCGCTTGGCAAGGCAGGGCCCGCCCTCGAGGTCGATGTTGAAGTGGAAGAAATTGAACCCCCTCCCCTCGGCATAGCGCTTTAAGTACTCATCGCACAGCTTTTCGTATTCCGCTTCGACGGCGGGCAAATGCTCCTCTCTGATCTGCAGGTCTTCAAGGTCGGTGACGACGGGCTCCATGGAAATGGCGTCCACCCCCTGGTCGGCGATGAAGAGCACGTCCTTGGAGAAGTCGGGATTTTTCGCCGTGAACGTGCCGCGGACATAGTAACTCTTATCCCCGCGCAGGGAGATGAATTTTTTGATCTTGGGCAGGATAAGGTCGAACGTGCCCTTGCCGTTGACGCTCTTGCGGATGGCGTCGTGCACCTCTTTGCGCCCGTCGAGGGAGAGGACAACGTTCTCCATCTCGCGGTTGAAAAAGTCGATGACCTCGTCGGTCAAAAGCAGCCCGTTGGTCGTCGTGGTGAAGAGGAATTTTTTGCCGCACTCTTCCCCGCGCCTGCGGGCATAAGCGACGGTCTCCCTGATGACCTCGAAATTCATGAGGGGCTCGCCGCCGAAAAAGTCGGCTTCCAACACCTTTCTGCCGCCGCTGTTTTCGATGAGAAAATCGATCGCCTTTTTGGCTGTCTCCAAGGACATGCTCTCCCGCTTTGCGTGGTACGCACCCTCGTCGGCAAAGCAATAGCGGCAACGGAAATTGCAGTCGTGGCAGACGTGCAGGCACAGCGCCTTGACCTCGTCGCTCTTGACGGGGCGCGCCGCCGTCTCCTCTTTGAAGAGCAGCCCTTCGGCCCGCAGTCCCTCTATGTCCTCCAGCGCGGAACGGAGCTCTTCGTCGGAAATATATGTGACGTCGACCGCCTCGCCCGCCTGCTTCCTCAGAATGTCTGCCGTCGCTTTGTCGCACTCGTGGAGAGAGCTGCTGCCCGTATCGAATATGTAATTTTTATCCCTGTAACTGAAAACGTGAACCATAAGACAAAGGACCCTGTTCCGAGGGAGGCATGCCCGCAAAAACGCGGGCCGCACCCCCATGGCGCCGCATCGCGCAAAATAAAAAAACCGGCGCCCGCCCGCTTGTCCGCCGGGCGGGATACGCCAAATCAAGGAGCTGCGATACCGCCGCTCCCTGACCGTTTTTATTCGGTTATCGACACAGAAAATGCCCCGAAAAAATATCTTTTTATCTTTCGGATCTTTCGGGGGCCTGCTCTCTCGTCACGCGCTCGCAGGACTGATTGCCGACCGTGCAGCTGGTCTTGCAGGCGGACTGGCAGGTGCTTCTGCACTCGCCGCAGGCGGTCACTTTTCTTTCGACAGGTTTCGCAATGGTCTTGATCATGATACAATTCTCCCGTAATGAATAGATTCCTCCGGCGCAGTCCCTTTCCGAAATGGCCCGCGGCGGATGATGGATACATTCATTATATACCACCGCACGGAAAATTGCAAGTGTTTTTTCCGCCCCGCCGGCCTATTTATGCAGATTCACCGCCACGATGCCCGAAATCACCCCCGCGACCAGCCCGAAGAGCAGTTCCAGGAGGAAGGACAGATCCCACTCGAACGAACCCGCGATGAGCGAGAAAATGACGTAGGCGCATACGACGGACAATATCCCCGCAATGCCCCCCTTCAGCCAGCCCTTGTTGTCCGACAGCCCGATGATGCACCCCAGAAAGATCGCCGCCGCCTTGATGACCTGATTGACGGGCATGATGACGGACGAGGGCAGCGAAGCGATTTTGATGACAAAGGCAAACACGAGCACCGCCGCCAGGCAGAACGCCACGGCGACCCCCACCGCCTTGCCCACTTCTATCGCGCCGTTCTTCAGCTCCTCCCGTATCTCCATCACAGAAAAATACCTCCGCAAGGTTTTACTCTATCCTATGCGGAGGCATGCGCTCTTATTCTGATTTTTTACGGGATCACAGTTTACTTTTCTTCGGGAAAATCGGCGGCAGCGGAAGAATCCGGCGCATCGGCCGCGGGCTGCTGCCCGGCAGTTTCCGACGCGGATTCAGACGTTTCCTTGTCCGCGGCGTCGTCCTTCTGTTCCTCTTTTCCGTCCTTGTTTTTGCCCTTCTCCTCGGTCTTTTCGGGCTTGGCGTCCGTCTGATAGATGGCGCCCTTGTCAAACTTCAGGTAACTCTTGCCGTTGAGTTCGTTGCCCGTCTCGATGACCAGCGTGTTCTCCTCGTCGTTGACCTCGACCACAATGCCGCAAACGCCGCCGATGGTCTTTACCTTGTTGCCCGGGCGGATGGCGTTGACGGCCGCCTCCTGTTCCTGCTGGCGCTTCTTGTTGCTGCGGTTTGAAAAAAACATCATGACGACGAACGCCACCACCAGGACGCCGATCAGAACAATGCTCAACCAGCCCGTATTGTCGCTCGACGCGGTATCGGACGCACTGTCCGAAGCGCTCGAGCTCAGTAAATTGACGAGAAACATTTCCATCATTACATTTTACTCCGTTAATCAAATTTTTTATTTTTATATCCAATATAATATCCATTTTACCCGATTTTGGCAAGTATTTCTTTGCCGTATTCGGTCGTTTTTTCATTTTTTCATCAAAAGTTCACTTTTTTCCGCCCCGCTTTCCGCCGCATTGTACTTGCGGTAGAAGTCGGCGGCGAACTCTTTTACATACCCACCGAGAATGGCGGTGCGCAATCCGCGCATGAGCTTGTGCAGGAAGGTGATGTTGTGCAGGCTCAACAGGGTCGCGCCCAGGATCTCGCCCGTGTTGACGAGGTGGCGCAGGTATGCCTTGGTATAATTTTTACAGCAATAGCAGTCGCATTCCCCGTCGAGGGGGGTGAAGTCCGCCTTGTAGCGGCCGTTGCGCACGACCACTTTGCCGCGCGCCGTGAGCGCCGTGCCGTTGCGCGCGATGCGGGTGGCAAGCACGCAGTCGAACATGTCTATCCCGCGCATGGTGCCCTCGATGAGGCAGTCGGGCGAGCCGACCCCCATGAGATAGCGGGGCACGTCCGCAGGCAGGCGGGGCTGCAGAAAATCGAGCATGGAGTACATGACCGCCTTGGGCTCTCCCACCGAAAGCCCCCCGATGGCGATGCCGTGTTTTGCGAATGGCAGGCACCGCGCCACGCTCTCCGCGCGCAAGTCCTCGTACATGTTGCCCTGCACGATGGGGAAGAGCGCCTGTTTCGGATCCTTATGATACGCCGCGCACCGTTCCAGCCAGCGCCCCGTGCGCTCCATGGCGCGCTTTGCCTGTTCATAAGTATAGCCGTATTCGCTGCACTCGTCGAACGCCATGATGATATCCGCGCCGAGATTTTCCTCCACTTCCATCGCCTTTTCGGGCGTGAAAAAGTGCTTGGATCCGTCCACGTTGGAGGAGAACCACACGCCGTCCTCGGTGATCTTGTTGAGCCCGGAGAGGGAAAAGACCTGGAACCCGCCGCTGTCGGTGAGGATGGGGCGGTCCCAGTGCATAAATTTGTGCAGCCCGCCCGCAGCTTTGACGATTTCGTCCCCGGGGCGCATGTAGAGGTGATAGGTATTGGAAAGGATGATCTGTGAACCCGCCTCTTCGAGGTCGCGGGGCAGCACGCCCTTGACGGTCGCCTGCGTGCCGACGGGCATATAGACGGGCGTTTCGATGTCCCCGTGCGGCGTGTGCAGCACGCCCGCCCTGGCGCCCGTTTCGGGGTCGGTTTTGATGACTTCGAAACTGAAAAATTGATCGTTCATATCTGTTTTCGGTATTCTCCGCTTTTTATCCGTTTTAACGCTGCGCGCAAGACGTCTTGCGCAGCCATCAAACGCTTATCGGCAGGGCATTGCCCTGCGTTACTGAGGATCTTCAAGGAGCCACGCTCCTTAAAAATCCTATATTCTTGCCCGTCGGGCGATTGGTCCTGCGCCGTTGGCAACGATTACCGATCGTTCCCGAGCAACTCGTGCTTAAAAATCTTCCGTTATACGATGAACATCGCGTCGCCGAAGGAGAAAAAGCGGTACTTCTCTTTCACCGCCGTTTCGTACACCTTCAAAATCTCTTCGCGGCCCGTCATGCAGGCGACCAGCATGATGAGCGTGCTCTCGGGCAGGTGAAAATTGGTGACGAGCGCGTCCACGCATTTCATTTTATAGGGCGGATAGAGAAAAATTTCGGTGTTGCCCTTGCAGGGGCGCACCATGCCCTCGTCGTCCGCCACTGTTTCGAGCGTGCGCACGGACGTGGTGCCCACGGCGACGACCCTTCTGCCCTCCCGTTTGGCGGCGTTGACGATCTCCGCCGCATCCTCGGGGATCTCATAGTACTCCGAGTGCATCTTGTGCTCGGTGATGACCTCTTCCTTGACGGGACGGAAGGTGCCCAGCCCCACATGCAGCAGCACCTCGGCGATCTGCACGCCCTTGGCCTTTATTTTCTCCAGCAGTTCCGTGGTGAAGTGCAGTCCCGCGGTGGGCGCGGCGGCGGAACCGTCCGTTTCCGAATAGACGGTGTTGTAACGCTGCTGGTCTTTGAGTTTTTCCTTGATGTAGGGCGGCAAGGGCATGGTGCCCACCTTTTGCAGGATTTCTTCGAACACGCCCTCGTAGAAAAACTCGATGACCCGCTCGCCGCTGTCGGTGACGTTCTTAACGGTGAAAGAAACCTCGTCGCTCACGGTAAACCGCGCGCCGACTCTCCCCTTTCTCCCCGGGCGCATGAGCGCCTCCCAGGTATGGATATCGTACCGTTTCAGCAGTAAAACTTCCACGATGCCGCCGTGCGCGCTGCGGGCGTACATTCTGGCGGGAATGACGCGGGTCTTGTTGAGCACAAGCACGTCTCCCGCATGCAGGCAATCGATAATGTCGCGGAAAATTTTATGCCCGATCTCCCCCGTTTTGCGGTCATAGACGAGCAGGCGAGAAGAATCGCGCGGCTCCGCAGGGGTCTGCGCGATGCGTTCCTCGGGCAGGTCATAATAAAAATCGCTCTTTTTGTACTGTATCTTCTCTTCCATGGTCATGCTGTCTCTTGATCGCCCGCAGTGCCGCAGGCATTGCTCCCCGCAGCAGCCGTCGCCCCGCCGCGCCGAGCCACGGAAGCCTTCCGCGAACGATTCCCCTTGGGAATGCTGAGCAGCAGAAAGAGCAGGATGAACGGAGAAAACACAAGCGTGACGAGAACGATCTGCGGAAAAAGAAGTATTTCCACGCCCCTTTCCCACTTGCATCCTTTCCAAACGAGCAGCGCCAACAGATACAAAAGTACGGCGGCAATGAGTGCAACGGCCCAAAACGGTAACATGGTCTTTGCCTCCTGTATGTTTTTTTATTCCATGCCTTCCGACGGAAAGCATTTTCTCTCCCCGGTGCCCAAACGGGCGATTTTTATGCGGAACAAGCGGAAGAAAACGCCGCGGTTTCGCAAAACCTCTCCGGCAGTCCCCCGCCTCAGTCCTTCAAATCGTCGAAAATTGAAAGATTTCTGGCGCTCTTCCCGGACATGGGTATGCCCAAATGCTCGTAGCCGCCCTTTAAGAGTATTCTGCCGCGCGGCGTGCGGGCAATGAACCCGAGCTGCAGCAGATAGGGTTCGTAGACGTCCTCGATGGTGTTCGTGTCCTCGTTGATGGTCGCCGCCAGCGTGTCCAGCCCGACGGGCCCGCCGCCGAACTTTTCCGCCATGGCGAGGAGCAGGTTGCGGTCGGTGCCGTCCAGGCCCAATTCGTCGACGTCGAGCTGTTTCAGGGCATACTGCGCGTCCGCCCGCGTCACGCGGGAATTGCCGTGCACCGCCGCAAAGTCGCGCACGCGCTTTAAGAGCCGGTTGGCGATGCGGGGGGTGCCGCGGCTGCGGCCGGCGATCTCCTTGGCCGCGTCCGGCGCGATGGCAATGCCCAGGGCCTTGGCCGAGCGGGTGACGATCTGCCCCAGCTCTTCGGGCGTGTACATGTCCAGCCGCGCCAGGATGCCGAAACGGTCGCGCAGGGGCGAAGAGAGGTTGCCCGCCTTGGTCGTCGCGCCGATGAGGGTGAATTTTTTGAGCGAAAAGCGCATGTTCCGTGCCGAAGGCCCCTTGCCCAGGATGATGTCCAGCGCGTAGTCCTCCATTGCGGAATACAAAATTTCTTCCACCGAGCGGTTGAGGCGGTGGATCTCGTCGATGAACAGCACGTCCCCTTCGCCGAGGTTGGTGAGGATGGCGGCAAGGTCGCCGCTGCGCTCGATGGCGGGACCGCTGGTCAGCCTGATCTGCGTGCCCATCTCCGCCGCGATGATGTGCGCGAGCGTGGTCTTGCCGAGCCCCGGAGGGCCGTATAAAAGAATGTGGTCGAGCGCCTCGCCCCGCTGTTTGGCTGCGGCAATGTACACCGCCAGGTTGTCCTTTAACTTCTGCTGCCCGACGTATTCGGCCATGGTCTTGGGGCGCAGGACGTTCTCTTCGGCGTCCTCTTGGCTCTTGGTGCTCATCACCAGCCGTTCGTCCGTATAATTGTCATCGTAATCGTCAAACAAAATCCCACCTCCGCGCCGCGGCGCTCCGTGGAACGCCGCGGCCTTAAACTGCTTCTCTCAAACCTCTTACATCCCGGAAAGCGCGGTGCGGATGATGTCCTCCAGCCTCGTCGCGCCCCTTTCATGCGCGCGTTTTATGGCGTTCACGCACTCGCTGCGGGTGAACCCGAGCCCTGCGAGCGCGGACATGGCTTCCTCGTCGATCTCGGACATGGGGTCTGTCTTTTGCGCCTTCGGCGCGTTTTCGCCGTTCGCCGCAAGCAGCTCTTCCGCCGACACTTTGCCGTGCAGTTCCAGAACGATCTTTTCCGCCGTGCGCTTGCCCAGCCCCTTGACCGAACTCAACCGCTTGACGTCCGCCGCGGCGATGCACGCCGCCACGTCCTCCGCGCGCATGCCCGTCAGCACGGCAATGGCGAGCTTGGGTCCCACACCCGAAACGGAGATGAGATCCAAAAAGACCTGCTTTTCGGCGAGGGAAACGAACCCGTAGAGGGTCAGCCCGTCGTCTTTGACCTGCAGATAGGTGAAAAGTTCGGCCTCGCGGCGATCGTTTTGTATGGCGGCGAACGCCGCGCCCGAGCAGAACACTTCATATCCCACGCCGTTGTTTTCGATGATGGCGCTCTCCGCCGTCAAGGCAAGCACTTTTCCCTTGAGATAGGCTATCATATGTCCTCCTTGGTCAACGACGAGATCGCCGCCGCCGTATTCTTCCCGCGGGTGCGGGTCATGTTTTCCACGGCGAACAGCCCGCCGAAACGCGCCGTATGGGCGTGACAGAGCGCCGCCGCCAACGCGTCCGCCGCATCGTCGGGGCGGGGAACGCTTTTCAGGCGCAGAATGGAGGCAACGACCTGCTGCATCTGATGCTTGTCCGCCTTGCCGTAGCCCGTGAGCGCCTGTTTGATCTGCATGGGCGTATATTCAAACAGCCTGCCGCAACGCTTGATGCAGGTGAGCAGGATGACCCCGCGCGCCTGCGCCACGGCGATGCCCGTGGTGATGTTCTTGGTGAAGAAGAGTTCCTCCACCGCCACTTCCCCGGGAGAAAACTTGTCCAATATCCTGACCACCCCCTCTTCGAGCATGGCGAGGCGGACGGGCAGGCTTTCTTCCTTGGGCGTGACGACCACGCCGTAATCGAGCGCGGCGGCAGAACCGTCCCTCCTTTTTTCCAAAACCCCGTACCCCATGGTGGCGATGCCGGGGTCTATCCCCAAAATAATCACAAATACATCCTCAAATGACTTGATAATTGCAGAAAAAAATAGTAAAATATCAGTATATATATTTTACCCGAACCGGGCAAATAAGTCAATGGATTTTACGGAGATACGACTATGAAATTATGGGAAGGCAGGTTTGCACAGGCGACGGCGGCGGACGCCGACGCGTTCAATGAATGTTTGTCCTTCGATAAAAAGCTGTATGCGCAGGACATCCGCGGCTCGGTCGCGCACGCCACCATGCTCGGCGAATGCGGCATTTTGTCCAAAGAAGAGAGCCGCGCCATCTGCGAGGGGCTGGACTCCATCCTCCGTGACATCGAGAGCGGCGCGCTGGAAGTGACGGGCTACGAGGACATCCACTCCTTCGTCGAGGGAAAGCTCGTCGAGCGCATCGGCGACACGGGCAAGAAACTGCACACCGCCCGCTCGCGCAACGACCAAGTGGCGACCGATTTCCGCCTGTACGTCATGGATTCCGTCGACCGCGCGGGCATGGCGCTCCGCCACATGATCGGCGTGCTTTTGAAAAAGGCGAAGGCTTCCGTCGGGCACATCATGCCCGGATATACCCACCTGAGAAAGGCGCAGCCGATCAACTGCGCGCAGTACTTCAACGCATACAGCGAGATGTTCCTCAGAGACCTCGAACGGCTGTCCGACTGCAAGCGGCGCACCTCGGTCATGCCCCTCGGCAGCGGCGCGCTGGCGGGAACGAGCTACCCCGTCGACCGCGAGGTCACGAGAAAACTCCTCGGCTTCGAGCGCATTTCGCAGAACTCCCTGGACGCGGTGTCCGACCGCGATTTCGTCGCCGAATATCTCTTCTGTTTAAGCCTCGTCGCGGCGCACCTCTCCCGCCTGTGCGAGGACACCATTTTGTACACCTCGACCGAATTCGGGTTCTGGGAGATGCCCGACGCCTATTCCACGGGCTCGTCCATCATGCCGCAGAAGAAAAACCCCGACATCGCCGAGCTGGTGCGCGGCAAAACGGGCAGAGTGTACGGGCACCTGATGGCCATTCTGACGGTCATCAAGGGCATACCCCTCGCCTATAATAAGGATTTACAGGAAGATAAGGAGGGCGTGTTCGACGCCGAAAAGACCGTTTTGGACTGCCTGACCATCTACGCCGACATGCTGGACGCCATCGGGCTGAACTTCGACCGCATGGCGCAAGCGGCGGAAGAGGACTTTACCTGCGCGACCGACGTCGCCGATTACCTCGCCAAAAAGGGGCTCCCCTTCCGCACGGCGCACGGCGTGACGGGCAAGCTGGTGCGCTGGTGCCTGGACCACGATACCACCCTGGACAAGGTACCCATGTCCGTGTATAAGGAGATGAGCGACCTGTTTGACGAGGACATTCTGCGCATTGTGAAGGCCCCCCATTCGGCGAATGAGCGCAACAGCGTGGGCGGCAGTTCCCGCCGGATGGCGCGGGACGGCATCGCCTCTTTGGAAGAACGTTTGGAGCGCCTG
>CAZTND010000011.1:0-19434 GCA_964615285.1 uncultured Clostridia bacterium | reverse complement strand
CTCGTCGCTTTCTTCTGCCTCGGCGTCCGCCTGTATGAAAAGAGAAAAAACGCCAAAGCTCCGCCGCCCGCCGACTAGGCTTGAAGCCGAAGCACCGCGCGCATGCGCGCGACAATATTTTACTGCGCGTGCCGCCCGTCCCCTTTCGGACGGGCTTTTTTCATGCGGAAAAAATTTTTTCAAAAAAATTGAAAAAATTGCGTTGTAACGCTTGACATTACAATAAAGGCATGTTATACTATCGATGTAATCAATAAGATTACAACAAAAAACGAAATCATTCGGAGGTTTTTATCATGAAAAAGATCGCAATTGTATGTGCAGTCGGAAAGCAGGGAACTTGCCTTGTGAATGAAGCGGTATCGCGCGGGTATGACGTGACGGGGTTTGTCCGCGGGAAGGGCAAAAAGATAAACCCCAAGGCAAAGACGGTCGTCAAGGATCTCTTCGACCTGACCAAGGAGGACCTGATCGGCTTTGACGCCGTTGTGGACGCGTTCGGCGCGTGGACGGAAGAAACGCTGCCCCTGCACGGAACTTCGCTGAAGCACCTCTGCGATATTCTGAGCGGCACGAAGGTGCGCCTGCTCGTCGTGGGCGGCGCGGGCAGCCTGTATGTGAACCCCGAACACACCGTGCAGGTCAAAGACCTGGAGAGCTTCCCCGATGCGTTCAAACCGCTGGCAACCAACATGGGCAAGGCATTGGAAGAACTCCGCAAACGCTCCGACGTGCAGTGGACGTATCTCTCCCCCGCGGCAGATTTCGCGGCGGACGGCGAGCGCACGGGCAAATATCTCCTCGGCGGCGAAGAGTATTTTGTCAACGACAAGGGAGAAAGCCGCATCAGCTATGCCGACTATGCCATCGCCATGATCGACGAGATCGAAAACGCCGATCACATCCAAAAGCGTTTCTCCGTCATCGGGGCATGATCGGGCGACGCTGCCGTCCGTTTCGGAAAAGAGCAAACGGCATGCCGTTTGCTCTTTCGGCGCCATAAAAGGCAAAAAGGAGGATACCCATGGAACGGGTGATACGATTTTTGAAGGAGAACCCCCTGCAATACTGCGCCACGGTCGGAGCGGACGGCAGTCCCAAAGTCCGCCCCTTTCAGATGATGTATCACGAGGGCGGCAGGCTGTACTATTGCACGGGTGCAAAGAAAGACGTATATGCGGAATTGCTGCGCGACCCGCGGCTTGAGATCTGCGTTTCGACCATGGACCGATGGCTGCGCATCCGCGGCAGGGCCGTTTGGGTGGACGACCGCGCGGCAAAAGAGAGAGTTTTGCAGGAAAGCCCCCTCGTGCGTTCCATCTATAAGGATGCGGACAATCCGCTCCTGAAAGTATTTTACATCGCGGACGCCGAAGCCGTGCTCGCCGATTTTTCGGGCAGGGAAAGCATATCCCTGCACAAAGGAGACGCACAATGAACGCGCAAAGCCAAATTTTGGACAGTTTGATCGAAATGTTATGCGCGGAACGCGGCGGCACCATGCCCGCGCTGAAAGAGGAGGAAAAGCCGGATTTTTTCCGCGCGCTTTGCAATGTGCGGCCGCCCATGCCCGCGCCGAAGGGATTTTTACAGCTGCAGGACGCATACCTTTCCGCCCGCACCCGCGAGCGCGGGATCGTCGACGTGCACACACTTTCGTATGACGCGGACGGCACCGCCCTGTGGCGAGGAGACATCACGCGGCTGAACGCCGACGGGATCGTCGACGCCTGCAATGCAGCTCTCTTGGGCTGTTTTCACCCCCTGCACGGGTGCATCGACAACGTGATACACTCTGCCGCAGGCATACAGGTGCGGCTGGACTGCGAACAAATGATGCAGGGCATGACCGAGCTGAACGGCAAAGTGCGCGTGACGAAAGCCTATAACCTGCCCGGCAAATACATCTTCCACACGGTGGGGCCGATCGTGCGCGGCGGCGTAACGGAAGAAAACAGGCGGGATCTAAAAAACTGCTATCTTTCCTGCCTGGACAAGGCGGCGGAGATGGGCTTGCATACCCTTGCCTTCTGCTGCATTTCCACGGGCGAATACCGCTACCCGAAGGCCGAGGCATGCCGGCTTGCCGTGCAGACGGTAACGGCATGGATGCGCCGGAGAAGCAGCGGGCTGAAGGTCATTTTTGACGTGTTTTCGGAGGAGGATGAAAAAATATATGAGAGAGAGCTACACAAAACGGATCGATAGAGCAAAAAAACTGCTGGCGGACGCCGACTATATCCTCGTCGGCGGCGGCGCGGGGCTTTCCTCCGCCGCGGGACTCACGTATTCGGGCAAACGGTTTACCGACAATTTTGCGGACTTTATTGAAAAGTACGGCATGACGGATATGTACACGGCGGGATTTTACCCCTTCAAAACGGAGGAAGAAAAGTGGGCGTTCTGGTCAAAACACATTCAAATCAACCGCTTCGATCCGCCCGCCATGCCCCTATATAAACGGCTGTACGCGCTGATAAAGAACAAGGATCATTTTGTGCTCACGACCAACGTGGACGGACAGTTTGAAAAGGCGGGATTTGCGCCCGAACGCATCTTTGCCGTGCAGGGCGATTACGGAAAACTGCAATGCGCAAAGGCGTGCCACGACAAACTGTACGACAATGAAGACCTCGTCCGCCGCATGACGGCGGAGCAGAAAAACTGCCGCGTGCCCTCTTCCCTCGTGCCGAAATGCCCCGTGTGCGGCGGCAGAATGGAGGTGAACGTGCGCATCGATGCCTTCTTTGTGCAGGACGCCGCCTGGTACGCGGCAAACGCACGGTACGAAAATTTTCTGGAAAAGGCATGCGCGGGAAGGACCGTGCTTCTGGAGCTCGGCGTCGGCTACAACACCCCGACCATCATCCGCTTTCCCTTCGAGCGTATGACATACCGATACAAAGACATGCACCTCATCCGCTTCAACCGCGAGTATCCCGCCCCGCTGCCCGAAAACGAAGAAAAAACCGTGTCTTTCGGCGAGGACATGCAGACGGCGTTGTCCGCGCTCTGCTCATAAAAGAAAACTCCCGCATCCCCCTTTCTTTTCGGGCATGCTCCCCTTTTTCTTTGCATTCTTTCGAAATCAAGAAAGCCAAAAAGAGCCGCTGCAGCGGCTCTTTTTGGCTTTCCGCGCGGAAAACGATCGGTTTTCAATCCCTGCTTTCCCGCATATGCGCGATGTCCTTGAAGTGGCGGACCAGATAGTAAGTCACCCACAGCGAGGCTATGCCCACCAGCACATAGATGATGCGGGCGATGAAATAGAGATCGCCGGCAAACACCCAGTTGACGAAGTTGAAATCGGCAATGCCGACCACCAACCAATTCAGGCCGCCGATGATGGTCAAGATCAAACTGATAATCGTTAACATATTTTCCTCCTGCAAACAGTATGGACCGTTCAAAGGAAACTATGCCGCCTATCCGTTTTTCCGCCAAAACTATTTACAAAAGAGGCGCAACATGTTATAATGAAGCCGACGGGAAGGAAGCCCTGCGCGGCGCCGATCTTTGAACGGAACGATCTCTATGCATAACGGGAATTGCCTGCAGATTGTTTTTTTATCACAAGCATTGTTTTATGCACTTTTAAGCAAAAAAGTGCGCCACAACATAAATGCCGGAAAATGCGAAGTCATACTTTATGCCGTTGATAAAAACCTCCTGTTATTCTTAGTGATGCGATCGCCAAACCCTCACTATTACAACGCAGAGGTTTTTTTTACCGAAGTTTTTTGCCTCCTCCGGCATAACTGGGGGAGGCAAAAAAATACACCCTTCCTCTTTACGGAGGCAAAGGCGTATTTACTCTGCCGCGTTTCGCTCAACGGAACTGGCTGTTGTACAATTCGGCATAAAAGCCCTTGGCTTTCAGAAGTTCCTCGTGCGTGCCCTGCTCGACGATGGAGCCGCTCTTCATGACCAGAATGACGTCGGCATTCTTGACGGTGGAGAGGCGGTGGGCGACGATGAAACTCGTCCTGCCCTGCATGAGGGCGGCGAACGCGTCCTGTATCTTCAGTTCGGTGCGGGTGTCGATGGAGCTCGTCGCCTCGTCGAGAATGAGCATGGGCGGCAGCAGGAGCATGATGCGCGCGATGCACAGAAGCTGCTTTTGCCCCTGCGAGAGCGAGCCGCCGTCCTCGCCGATATACGTATCGTACCCCTGCGGCAGGCGAACGATGAACCCGTGCGCCTTGGCGGCCTTCGCCGCTTCGATCATCTGTTCTTCGGTCGCCTCCGGCATACCCATGCACAGGTTTTCGCGCACGGTGCCGCTCTTGAGCCAGGTCTCCTGCAACACCATGCCGTAATTTTTGCGCAGGGAATGGCGGGTGAGCGTGCGGACGTCCTGCCCCTCCACCTCGATGGCGCCGCCGTTCACGTCGTAAAAGCGCATCAGAAGGTTGATGAGCGTGGTTTTGCCGCAGCCCGTGGGCCCGACGATGGCGACCCGCCTGCCCTTGACGACCTCGAGGTTAAGCCCCTCGATGAGCTTTTTGTCGGGTACATACGAAAAACTGACGTCTTTGAGGGAAACGTTGCCCTCGGCGTGCCCCAATTCCCTGTTCCCCGCGTCGCTTATCTCCTCCTCTTCCGCCAGCAATTCAAATACGCGGGAGGCGCAGGCAAGGGCGTTCTGGAACTCGGTGATCACCTCGGTGATCTCGTTGAAGGGCTTGGTGTACTGATTGGAATAGGCAAGAAATTTGGTGAGCATGCCCACGGAGAACGTGCCGTTCGTGGAGATGACCGTGAAGGCGCCGAAGAGCGCGAGCAGGGCATACACGACGGCGTTGATGAAGCGCGTGCCGGGGTTGGTGAGCGACGAATAAAAAATCGCTTTCAGGGAGCATCGGGAGAGCCTGCCGTTGATCTCGTCGAACTTTTCGAGGTTCTCGTCCTCGTGGGCGTATGCCTGCACGGTGGGCAGAGCCCCGAGCATTTCGTCGATGAACGCCGTCTGTTCCCCCCGCACCTCGGACTGTTTGCGGAACATGGAATAGGTGTGCCCCGAGACGAATTTTGCCATAAACAGGGAGAGTGGCGTGATGCACAGCACGACGAGCGCAAGCTGCCAATGCAGGACGAACATCATGCCGAGCGTGCCCGCAATGGTCAGTACGCCCGTGAAGAGCTGGGTAAAGCCGAGCAGCAGCCCGTCGGCGAACTGTTCGACGTCCGAAACGACGTTGTTGACGACCTCGCCGTAGGGACGATTGTCGATGTAGGAGAGGGGCAGCGCCTCTATCTTCCGGATGGCCTGCGCGCGGATGTCGCGCACGACGTTGTAAGTGATGCGGTTGTTGGACAGGCTCATCAGCCACTGCGAGAGGAAGGTGCCCCCCACCGAGAGCGCCACGGTGCGCAGTATCTGCGCCAACCTTTCAAAATCGACCTCGCCCGGACCGACGATGCAGTCGATGGCGTCGCCCACGAGAATGGGCACATACAGCGTGAGCGCGACGGTGACGACCGCGAGCAGCACGGTGGCGAGCACATAGTACCAATACCCGGCGATGTAGCGCAGGATCGTGGACATGGTGCCCCTTTTCAGTTTTATCCTCGTTTTCTCTTTCCGACCGTTCTTTTCAGGCATGGGCCGCCTCCTTGAACTGTGATTCATAAATTTCGCGGTAAACTTCGCAGTATTCGAGGAGCTCCTCGTGCGTGCCGATTCCGACCGCCTTCCCTTCGTCCAGAACGACGATCTTGTCGGCGTGCTGCAGGGAGGAAGTGCGCTGGGAGACGATGAAGGTCGTCGGCTTTTCGGGCAGCGCGGCGATGGCATGCCGAAGCGCCGCGTCGGTGGCATAGTCGAGGGCGGACGCGCTGTCGTCGAGCACCAATATCTCGGGCTTTTTGACGAGCGCGCGGGCGATGGAGAGTCGCTGCTTCTGCCCGCCCGAGAGGTTGCGCCCGCCCTGCTCTATTTCGCCGTCCAGCCCGCCCTTCGCCGCGACGACGTCCGCCGCCTGGGCGATCTCCACGGCGCGCATCAAGTCCTCGTCGGTGGCGTTTGCATTGCCCCAGCGCAGATTTTCGCGAACGGTGCCCTTGAAGAGGACCGCCTTTTGCAGGACCATGCCCACCTTTTCGCGCAGGGCCGCCGTGTCCTGTGCCTTGACGTCCACGCCGTCCACCAGCACCCTGCCCCCGGTCGCGTCGTAGAAACGGGCGATGAGGTTGACGAGCGAGCTCTTGCCCGACCCCGTGCCGCCGATGATGCCCACCGTTTCGCCCCTCTTCACCGAAAAGGAGATGCCTTCGAGGGCGTTGCCGCCGCCGTTATAGGAAAGGGCGACGTTTTCAAAATCGACGGCGTTGGCGGTATGGACGGCGATATCGGCGGAACGCTCCGGCGGATTGTTCAGCTCGAACACGCGCTCGATGCGGCGGGCGCAGGCGAGGGACTTGGTGACCGTGATGATGAGGTTGGCGAGTTTGATGAGTTCGACCAGGATCTGCGACATATAATTGTAGAGCGCGAGCACTTCGCCCCGGGTGAGCGCGCCGCTGTCCACGCGGATGGCGCCGACGTATAAAAGGGCGATGATGCCCGCGTTGACGATGGCATAGGTGAGCGGGTTCATGAGCGAAGAAATGGCGCCCACGATGTTCTGGCTCTTTTTGAGCGCGGCGTTCTTTTTGTCGAACGAAGAAATCTCTTCCTCCTCCTTGCAGAAGGCGCGCAACACCCTGACGCCCGTCAGGTTCTCGCGCACGGAGAGGAGCAGCCCGTCCTGCTTTGCCTGCGTCTTTTTGTACATGGGTATGGTCACGCCCATGATGAGCGCGACGACGAGGGAGAGCACGGGAATGACGACCGCAAACACGATGCCCGCCTGCACGTCCACGGTGAACGCCATGATCATCGCGCCGAACACGATGAAGGGCGAGCGCAAAAAGAGGCGGAGCGCCATGTTCACGCCCGTCTGCACCTGATTGACGTCCACCGTCATGCGGGAGATCATGGTCGCCGCGCCCAGGCTGTCGATCTCCGCAAAGCTCAAAGACTGCATCTTTTCAAATAAGGAGCGACGCAGGAGCGTGGAATGCCCCACCGCCGCCTTGGCGGCAAAGTACTGCGCGGTGACCGACGCCGCCAGCCCGACCGCGCCGAGGGCGATAAGCACGAAGAACATGCCGAGGATATACCCCCTGTCCCCCTGTCCTATGCCCCTGTCCACGATGGACGCGACGACGAGGGGCACTGCCAGCTCGAAGCACGCTTCCAGAAGTTTGAAGAGAGGCGCGAGGACGGCCTCCTTTTTGTATCCGTTCAAGTAGGAAAAAACTTTCTTCATACGGTTTCATTATAATTGCCGCGGCGGAAATTGTCAACCGAATGAACAGAGGAAAAGCCGCGCCCTTTTTGCAAAAGGGCGCGGCGCGCGTGATTTTCGTCTGTCGCCGCGGCAAAGCTATGCCGCCGCAAGGCGGGATTCCGAAGTAAGTGAACTACTCGGAAAACGATCGATGATCGTTTTCCGACAGTGCAGGACAAATCGCATACGCAACGCGATTTGTTTCCCGAGGGCGAAATTCCATTCGCCCGAGAAGTGTCCCTTCGGCGGGGGGGGACAGGGGCAAAGCTCCTTTAATGATCGAACTTCTATAAGCAAGCCGAAAGGCTTGCGCAATACGGGTTCCCAAAGGGACGATGTCCCTTTGGCAGGGTTTAAGGGGCAGCGCCCCTTATAAAAATATCGAACTCTACAAGCAAGCCGAAAGGCTTGCATCTTTATCGCCCGTTCGGGCGACGGGCGCGGAGCATTGCTCCGCTTTTGAGAAGGCTTTTTATTCGCAAAGGGGTTGCCCTCTGCACTCCTACCAAAGGGTCACAGACCCTTTGGAATCCCATGTTATCGTCCTTACGGGCGATCGACGCGGGACATGCCCGCATTTTGCGCAAAACTCCGTTCCGCTTTTGAAAGGCTGTTTTTTGCGGGAACGCCGTTCCCGCACCCTTGCCGAAGGGTCAATGACCCTTCGGAATTCCTTGTTATCGATCCTTCGGGCGATGGGGACGCAAGCCTAACGGCCTGCTTTCAGGCGTTCAATTTTTTATCAAGGGGTTTCACCCCTTGATAATCCCTTATCCGCGCCCCGCCGGGCGTCCATCAACGCTCCGAAGCGTGGAAAATCAGGCCGATGGTGCCGGGGCCGCAGTGCGAGCCGATGACGGGCCCGACGGGCTGCAGCTGAATGTCGATGTCGCCGAACTCCTTTTTGAGGCTTTCGACAAAGCCGGCGGCGACCTCTTCGCAGGCCGCCTGCAGGACGAATACTTTATATTTGTCCAGTTCGCTGCCCTTGGCGCGCATATAATCGCGCAACACGCCGAGCGCCTTTTTCTGCCCCTTGACCTTGGCGAGATTGATGATCTTGCCCTCGTCATTGAAATAGAGAATGGGCTTGATGCCGAGCAGGTTGCCCACGACTTTGGATACGCCCGATACCCTGCCGCCGCGGTAGAGATAGGTCAGGTCATCCACCACAAAATAGGTCGCCGTGTGCGGGATGAGCTCGTCCAGATAGGCGTCCAACTCATCCATGGTAGCCCCCTCTTTGTATTTGAGCGCGGCGTAATAGGTGACGAACCCGCTGCCGAGGGAGATGGTCCTGGAGTCCTTATAGCGGATCTCGCGGTCGGGATATTTCTCCTTCAGCTGCGCGATGACGTTCTTCATGGCGCCGAACGTGCCGCTCATCTGGTGGGAGAAGGTGACGTAATAGATGTCCTCGCCGCGGGCGAGCACGGGCTCGAAATATTCGGTATAGGCATACTCGTTGAGGGCGGACGTCTTGGGCACGGCGCCCTCCTCCATCGCTTTGAAAAATGTCTTGAAATCGGTGTTTTCGCCCATGTCGTAGAAGTACTCCTTGTCGCCGACCGTGTAGGGCATACGAATGACGTTGAGCCCCAGCTCTTTGACGACGGTGTGCCAGAGTTCGCAGTTGGAATCGCAAAACAGTTGATACATGATTGTTTCCTCTCTCCTTATCTGAAAAAAATTTTATTGTTCCGGCTTTGCGCCGTCGACCAGCGCAAAGGAGAACTCTCCGCTCACGCACACCTTGCCGTTCACGCGCCCCTCCGCTCTGACAAAGTGGATGGGCCCCATGGAACGGATGTGCGCGCAAGTGAATTCCACGGTATCGCCCGGGCGGACGGGCGTTTTGAAACGGACGTTGTTCATGCCCGCGTACAGGGTGAGTTTGCCCTTGACGGCGTCCGCCATGAGCATGCAGGAGGACTGTGCCGCCATTTCGCACAGGATGACCCCGGGCACGACGGGATTGCCGGGGAAATGCCCCTGCAGAAAGAACTCATCCCCGCGCACGGTGTATTTGCCCGTGACCGTGCCGTCCGCGTTTTTCTCCGCCTCGTCCACGAGCAACATGGGCTCGCGGTGGGGCAAAATCGTCTTGATCTCTTCTCTTGTCATAATGTTTTTCCCTCTTTTGAATATTTTTTCCGTCAATAAAACGTCCCCTCTTCCCACAAGCAAAGCTGCGCTTTGCGCAACACGGGATTCAAAAGGGACATAGTCCCTTTGGCGGGTGGAGGGCAGAGCCCCCGTATCTGAACTCTTAAAGCAAGGCTTTGCCTTGCGCCTTTATCGCCCCTGGCGATATGGCGCGGAGCAACGCTCCGCTTTCGTAAGGCTGTCTATTCGCAAAGGGCTTCGCCCTCTGCACTCCTATTCAAGGGACAATGTCCCTTGGAAATCCCATATTATCGCCCTTGGCGATGAACGCGGAACTTTGTTCCGCTTCCGGAAGAGATTTTTTTCTTTCGCAAGGGGCGCCGCCCCTTGTGACCCTGTTCAAGAGGCAATACCTCTTGAAAATCTTCGGTTACCGCCCTGCTTCCGCCCTATTCGCAACGGGAAGAAGCGGCGCGCAGCAGCGCTTCCGCCCCGGCAACGACCTCTTCGATGATCTCTTTGCAGGTCTGTTCCTTTTTGACCAGCCCCGCGACCTCGCCGCAGAGGAAGGAGCCCTTTTCCTCGTCGCCTTCCACCACCGCCTTGCGCAGTGCGCCCGTGCCGAAGGCGTTCAATTCTTCATCCGAAACGGACGGATCCTTTTCCTTTTCGGCGAACGCGCGGGCGAACGGGCTCTTTAAGGCGCGCACGGGGTGACCCAGCCGCCTGCCGCTGACCATGGTGCCCGTGTCCTTGGCCGCCAGCACTTTTTCCTTATAATGCGCGTGGATGCGGCACTCCTTCGCCACAAGAAAGCGCGTGCCCATCTGCACGCCCTCGGCGCCGAGCATGAACGCTGCCGCCATGCCCCTGCCGTCGGCAATGCCGCCCGCCGCAATGACGGGAACGTTTACCCCGTCGACGACCTCGGGAACCAGGGGCATGGTGTTCGCCTCGCCGATGTGCCCGCCCGATTCGCCGCCCTCGGCGATGACTGCCGATGCGCCGCGCTTGACGACCATCTGCGCCAGCGCCACCGAGGCGACGACGGGAATGACTTTGATGCCCGCTTCCAGCCATTTTTTCATGTAAGGCAGCGGATTGCCGGCGCCCGTCGTAAGAACGGGCACGCCCTCCTCCACGACCACCTGCGCGACTTCCGCCGCGTGCGGGCTCATCAGCATGACGTTGACCCCGAAGGGCTTGTCCGTCAGCGCACGCAGTTTGCCGATCTCCGCGCGAAGCTGTTCGCCGTTCATGTTCATGCCCGCGATGATGCCGAGGCCGCCCGCCTCGGACACCGCCGCCGCCAGCCGCGCATCTGCGACCCACGCCATGCCGCCCTGCAGGACGGGATAGCGGATCCCCAGCATTTCGCAAATTTTACTCTTGATCATGCCGTGTATGTGTCTCCGTTAAAAAACAAATTTCACCTATATTGTAAAACAATCTTTGCGGTTTGTCAAGGGGAGAAGGATGAAATTTTCCCCGCCCGCGCTTTCCCGCCGCGCGTTCGGACTATGTATCCTGCCGGAAGGCAGAAAAAAATGCGTGCTGCTGTCGGTTGCAGTCAAGGGCGGCCGCAGAACGGATGTCCAATTGAAAGACATGCCCCACGCCTTCGTCCTCTTTGCCGTAGACCCGCAGCTCGTGCCGCACGCCGCGCGCGGCGAGCAGCGCCGCAAGATCGGGGACGGCCGCCGCAATGGAATCGTTGACGCTGTATGTAAGAAAGACGGGCGGATAGCCCGCGCCCACATACCGCGAAGCGGCAAGCAGTTCCCGCGCGCCCGCACGCCCCTTGGTCCACTCCCGCACGGCGCGCCCCGACAGTCCGCCGAATCCCCCGCCGCAGTCAAACACCCCGCTGTGCAGCGCAATGGCACAAAACCGCAGGGGCGCCGAAAAGGCATATTTCCCCGCATATGCGGGATCGGCTGAGAGCCCCGCATACGCGCTCAGAACCAGCGCGCCCACGCTGTCGCCGACGGCAAAAATATTTTGCGGATCGGCGCGGTATTCCCGGGCATGGGCGGCAATAAATCGCATGACGTCGTTCAGATCTTCCAGGGGTGCGGGAAAGCGCGCGGGGAGCAGGCGGTAGTTGAAGTTGAACACCGTGTACCCCTGCAGCGCGAGGTGCATGCAGTAAAAGCGGTACCGCTCCTTGTCCCCGTAACAAAAGCCGCCGCCGTGCACGCTGACGAGAACGGGCAGGCTTTCCCCCTCTCCCGCGGGCGTATATACATCCAGAAGGTGCTCTTCGCCGCCCGGCGCATAGCGCAGATCGCGGAAAATCGCCAGTTCCGACGGCGCCGTCAGTCCCCTGTCCCGCGCCTCGTCGTTCCTGCCGACAAAGTAGGCAAACGCTTTCATAAACAGAGACGAAATCAAAGACATCTTCCCTTTACCCCTCGTTTTTCTCCTTTTTTCGGTCGCCCGCCGCGGGCGGAAAAAAATAAAAAGCGGACGAAAACATCAGGTATCCATCCGCAATATCCGTCATAAGATCAATCTTCCGTTTCCCGCTGCACGGCATAGGCATAGGCGCCGTAAATGCCCGCGTCGTTGCCGAGTTTTGCCCGCACGATGTCCAGCGGGGCATATTCGGTATTCACATAGATCAGCCGATCCACCGCCTCGCGCAGGGGCTTTAACAGCCCCTCCCCCTCGTTGGAAATGCCGCCGCCCAGCATGACCGCTTGGGGACGGAAGATGTTGACGAGGTTGGCGATGCCTTCGGCGAGATAATAGATATAATCGTCCACGACCCGCTGCGCCGTTTCGTCGCCGAAGCGGGCGGCCTTGAACGCCGTGCTGCCATCCGCTTTCTGCCGGTTGCCGCCCGTCAGCTCCCAAAGCAGGCTGTCCTTATTCTTTTCCATGGCAATGCGGGTGTCGCGGATGAGCGCGGTCGCCGAGGAGTACTGCTCGAAGCACCCCATCCTGCCGCAGCCGCACGGCCTGCCGCCCATTTCGATGACCATATGCCCGACTTCGCCGCCCGCGCTGCGGAACCCCTCGAACAGTTTTCCGCCCAGCACGATGCCGCCGCCGACGCCCGTGCCGAGCGTGATGAGAATGCAGTCTTTATAGTTGGAACCCACGCCGAACTTGGCCTCGCCGAGCGCCGCCGCGTTGGCGTCGTTGGTGAGGTAGACGGGTTTGCCCGTGATGTCCGCGACCGTGCCCGCGAGGGGCACGCGCACCCAATCGTAATTGCCCCATTTTGCGACGACACCCGTGGCGCTGTCGATGACGCCGGGCGCGCCGATGCCGATCGAACGCACGTCCTTGAAGCTGAGCCTCGCATGATCGACGACGCTCTTTGCGAGGGCTGCGAGTTTTGCCGCCACGCCCTTTGCGCCGTCCGAAGGATCGGTGTCCACCCGTTCCTTCAAAATGAGTTCGCCGTCCTTGAATACGCCCGATTTGGCGGACATTCCGCCAAGATCTATCCCTACATGAATCATTGTGTTTCTCCTGCTTACACTGACATCCTGCCTTGCGGCCTCTCAAGTGTATATTGTAAAACAATTTGCCGATAAAATCAAGGTCTTTTCAAAGAAAAAACGTGTTTCTTTTCGAAAAATATGTTATAATAAGAACGGAAAAAGGAAGAAAAACAACTTAGGAGGCAAAATATGTCGTTTTTACCCCGAGACCCTTATATGCTTTTGAGCTATGTGAACACCAAACTGCGCGACCGGTATTCCAGCCTTTCCGACTTCTGCGAGGGGGAGGAGGCGGACGAAAGCGCGCTCCGCGCCGGGCTGCGCGCCGCGGGATACGAATATGACCGGGAAAAAAACGCGTTCGTCCCCGCGGACGCTTGAAAAATTTTTATATCCGTGCTACAATGGAAAAAAATAAAAAAATCTTCGGGAGGAGAACACTATGACTTTGGAAGAATTGAAGAAGGACAAAATTGCCGCCATGAAGGCGCACGAGGGGGACGCCGTGACCGCCTACAACGCGCTCATTTCCCGCCTGATGCTCATGGCGACCGACCCCAACCACGGCAAAACCATCACCGAAGCGGACATCGTTTCCGCCGCCTCCAAGACCGAAAAGGAACTCTTGGAGGAACAGGAGAACTTCCGCAAGGCGGGCAGGGAAGAGACCGTGGCGGCGCTTGAAAAGCAGATCGAAACGATCCGCAGATACATCCCCGCCATGATGAGCGCGGAGGAGATCAAAACCGTCATCCTCTCCCTGGAGGACAGGAGCGTGCCCGCCGTCATGAAGCACTTCAAGTCCAACTACGCGGGCAAGTGCGACATGAAGCTGGTCAACGAGACCCTGCGCGGCCTGTGACCCAGTGCGGCGGATCCCCTCCCGTTGCAAGGCGGGACACGGCGCAAAGGGGCAGGCGTTCCCTGCCCTGATACGCGGGCATGCCCGCCGCAAAAAAACCGAAACGAAGTTCTGATATGAGCATGAATATTTGGGTGGATGGAGGACGACAACGACATCAACGATCTTCTCCGCAGGCTGCTGACGGGCGCGGGGTACAAAGTGACTTCGGCGGATTCGGGCACGGAAGCCGTGCGGCTGCTTGAAGCGCGGCTACCCGACCTCGTCCTTCCGGACCTCATGCTGCCCGGCCTTCCGGAAAATGAAAGGTAAAAAAGAAAGGGGCATGCCCGAAAACATCCCCTTCTATCCCTTGGAAAAATTCTTTATGGAAGAAAGAACTCCCCGCGGGCATTGCCCGCGGGGAGTTCCTTTCTGCGGCTTGCGCCTTGCGGCGTTACGCCGCCATTGTCCGAAGCGTCTGCACGATGAGTTGCGCCAGCGCCGCGAGTTCACCGTCCGAGGGCGGTTCTTCCGTCCCGCCCTCGGTCTCCGCATCGCCCGTTCCCTCCCCGGAGGTTCCCGCCGCATACGCCTTCAACGCTTCTTCCACCCGCTGCACGTCCTCGTCGGAGTATTCCTCCGAGACGCAGGCGGCGACTTCGACGGCGAGCGCGTCGAGCGCGTCGCCCGAGGCGAGCCCCGTCAGAAGTTCGCGTACCGCCGACTCCTTCACCGAAAGCGCCTTGCCGCCCTTGAAACGGGACAAGAACGCGCTGAACAGCGTGGAAAGGCATCCAGCGGCAAAGCCGCGCGCCACAATGTCGAGCGCATCTTCCTCGAGATACTCCCGGAAGAGGCACAGCGCGCCCTGCAGAAGGGCGAACAAAGCGATGCCGAGCGCAAAGGGCAGAAGCGCCGTCAAGAGCGCCCCGCCCTTGTCCTTGAGCAGCGTTCGCTTCAGGATGCGGACGCCGACGGCGACCGCCAAAGCGACGAGTACGGCATCGGCGCCGAAGCGCTCGAACAGCTGAAAAATTTCAGATCCATCCATGTTCCGAAACCGCCTTTCAGCGGCAGCGGACAGCTCTCGTGTCCCTGCCGCCCGGAAAAAAATTCCCACCCGCCGCTTACAGTATACACCCGCCGCGGCGAGACGCCGCGCCGACCCTGCCAGAAATCTTGGTCCGGGCGTAAAAAATTCTCCGCGAAGAAAAGCGCGGACGGCGGGCGGAAAACGGATAATTTGCCGCCGAATGCCTATACTTGGTAGTATCATGGAAAAACC
Organism: uncultured Clostridia bacterium; assembly: GCA_964615285.1. GTDB lineage: Bacteria > Bacillota > Clostridia > Christensenellales > Borkfalkiaceae > RGIG4074. The sequence goes on along the minus strand of CAZTND010000011.1, from coordinate 4,410 downwards.
GAGCTGCGATTTACGGAAAAATATATCCGAGATCAAGAAACGCCTGCCCGCCGAGGACGTGCTGGTATTCGATTTCACCCTGCCCTCCGGCAGGACGTGCGCCGCCGTCTTTACGGACGGCGTGACCGACAAGGAACTCCTGGGCGAACAGGTGGCGAAGCCCTTGCGGGAATACGAAGGAAAGGAAGATTTCGACGAGATCGCCCGGGCGATCGCCGCGCCTGAAAACAAGGAAGGCGGCGACCTGCCCTCCCTTGCGGAGGAGATTCTGGACGGCAACGCCGTCCTGTTCGTCGACGGATTCGACCGCACCCTGATCATCGGGGTCAAGACCGTTCCCCTGCGCGCCGTCGCCGAACCGCCGACGGACATCGCCATCAAAGGCCCCCGCGCGGGATTCGTGGAGGACGTCAAGACGAACATGTCCCTGCTGCGCACGCGCTTAAAGACCCCCGACCTGCTCTTTTCGACCGTCAAAGTCGGGCGGCGCAGCCAGACAAAGGTCGTCCTCTGCTATCTCAAGGACATCGCCCGCGAAGAGATCGTGAAAAACATAGAGGAGCGCCTCGGCCGCATTGAAATCGACGGCATTCCCGATTCCTCGTACATCAGTCTCTTTCTGTCGGGGCGGCGGCACTCCCTCTTCAAACAGACGGGCACGACCGAAAAGCCGGACATCCTTGCCGCCAAGATGCTGGAGGGGCGGGTGGGCATATTGGTGGACGGGTCGCCCATCGCCCTCACCCTGCCCTATCTGGTGGTGGAAGATTTTCAGGCGAGCGAAGATTACTTCGTATCCCCCTACCGCGCCTCCTTTACGCGGTTCATCCGGGCTTTCTCCCTGATCATTTCCATCTATCTGCCCGCCTTTTATGTGGCGGCGCAGCTCTTCAAACTGCAGCTTTTGCCCCTGGGGCTGCTCCTCACCATCGCCAGCAGCATACAGGGTCTGCCCCTCTCGCCGAGCCTGGAAATGTTCCTCACCCTCCTCCTTCTGGAAGTGCTGACCGAGGCGAGCGTGCGCATGCCCAAATACGTGGGCATGGCGCTGTCCGTCGTGGGCGCGCTGGTCCTCGGGGACACGGCCGTCAACGCGGGGATACTCTCCACGCCCGCCATCCTCATCATCGCCCTGTCGGGCATCTGCCTGTATACCGTCCCCAATCTCATCGAGACCACCTCGCTCGTGCGCATGCTGATGCTGCTCGCCGCGGGAAGCGTGGGGACGTACGGCATCATTCTGCTGACGGCGTTCATCCTGTACTATCTCTTTTCCTCCGAGAGCTACGGCGCGCCCCTCCTGGCGCCCTTCTCGCCCCTGGTGGGAAGCGACCTGAGAGACAGCCTGGCAAAATACAATCTGCGGGGACTGCGGCAGCGCCCGTCCCTGCTGCGCGGCAAAAATAAAACGAGGTTGAAAGACAATGACGAATCAAGCGACCGATAACGCGCGGAACGACCGCAACCGGATCACCACACGGCAGCTCTGCTTCATGCTGGCGTTTTTCCTGCCCGCAAACAAGCTCATCCTGCTCCCCGCCAAGCTGGCGGAGCAGGCGGGAAACGACCTGCTCCTTTCCGCCCTGCTCGTCTTTCTGCTGCAGGGGGCGGCGGTGTTCGCGCTCCTGTGGCTGATGACCAAAAAACAGGCGACCCTCTTTGAACTGATCGAAGCCGGATTCGGGACATGGGCGGCGCGGATATTCTATTTTCTGCTTGCAGCCTACTTTGCGTTTTCCGCCGTGCTGCCCGTCACCGAACACCGCCTATATATCCAGAACACCATGTACGACACCCTGCCGACCATCCTCATCTTCGTGCCCTTCTTCTTTTTCAGCACCTATGCCGCCGCCAAGGGGCTGCAATGCGCGGGAAGAGCGGCGGACGTGGGCATGCCCCTGTTCCTTTTGTCCGTTCCCGTACTGCTGTTCATGGCAATCGCCAGTGCGGACTTCACCGAACTGCTGCCCTTCGGCGGAACGCCTTTCCCCGATGTTCTGCGCGGATCGTCGCACATCCTGAGCTGGTGTTCGGACGCAGCATGGCTGCTGATCTTTCTCGGGAACGTGCGCGTGGAAAGACGCTTCCTCGCAAAAACCGGCGCCTCTTACGCCTTCGGGGCATTCGTCGTACTCTTCTTCCTGGCGATCTTTTACGGCATATTTTCCACCGTGGCAGCGAACGAATTTTTTGCCGTCGTCAAGATCGCCCGCTACTACAACGCCTTAAAGACCCTGGGACGGGTCGATTACCTGTTCGTCTACATTCTCTCCCTCGTGCAGTTGTTTGCCCTGGTGCTGCCCATACAATTGAGCGCCCACGCGCTGGAAAAGAGCTTCAACGCGGACATGCCGCCCCTCTTTTCCTGCATCGTCAACATTGCGCTGCTGCTCGTCATACTCCTCACCGCCAAATCCTTTCCCTCGCTGGAACGGGCGATCAACGGGTATCTCTTTCCGGTGTTCCTGGTCTTTGCCGATCTGCTGCCCCTCCTGTGCCCCCTCTTTGCGCTCGGATGGCAGGGACGGAAAGGGAGGAAAAAATCATGAGATCGCTTCGTTTCACGCTCCCCCGCCTCTGGGGGGAAAAGATCATCCTCATCCTCATTTTCTTTCTCTTCACCCTCTTTTTCAGCAACGATTTCGGGCTCATCGACATCCAGAAAACCGCCATCATCCTGGCGGCGGGCATCGACCGCACGGCGGAGGGGGATTTCAACGTGACCGCCCAGATCGCCGTGCCGCAGGCATCCAAGAGCGGGGGGACGGCGCAGGCAGTCGCCGTCAGCGGGACGGGCAAGACCGTTGCGCAGGCATTCAAGACGATCAACGTCAAGACGGGCTGGTTCCCCAAACTCATCTTCTGCGACCTCATCGTGCTCGGCGAAAGCGTGACGGACGGCAACGTGTTTGACTGCCTGGGCTACTTTATGCGCAACGAACAGATGTCGGACAACTGCCTGCTCGCCGCGTGCGAGGGGAGCGCCGAAGAAGTGCTGAATACCGCCGTTCCGACCGAAAACATGACCGCGCTCGCCCTGCAGAAGATCCTGGCGACCGAAGCCAAGGAAAGCGGCAACATTTCCACCGTCAACTTAAAGGACTTTGCCGCCGACTACTACTCCGAGCACAAGAGCGGGTACATGCCCTATATCCGCCTGCAGGCGCAATCGGAGGGGCAGGAAGGGCGATCGGGACAAGGCAGCAGCCAGACGGCCGCGGCGGCACAGGACGGCGGGCAGGGACAGTCCTCCGACGGCGCCGCAGCAGAGAGCAAGGTATTCGACGCCTCGCGTACGGCAATCTTTTACGACGGCAGCCGGGCGGGCGTTCTGAGCGAGGAGGAGAGCTTTGCCTTGAACCTGGTCATCGGTTCGGTCCGGCAGGCGACCTTGGAAGTGCCGCTGGAGGACGCCTCCTATGCCCTCTCTCTGACCGGCGTCTCCTCCAAGATAAAACTGAACGTGGAAAACAACATCCCCAAGCTCTCCGTCGGACTGAAGGCCACCGCCCGCCTGAACGACTGCGCCGCGCCGCAACCCATCGAGGACATCGCCGCGACCAACACCATCCGCGGAGAGGTCCTGCGCAAGGCGGAGAGCATCCTCGCAGACAGCCTTTCCTCCCTCTTCGAGGAGTGCCGCGCCGTCAACTGCGACATCTTTGAAGCCCTGGAAAAACTGCGCAAATACGAATCGCGCTATCACGCCGCCTACAAGGACATCCTGCTGACGCGGGTCATCCCCTCTTTCACCGTCGAGATCAAGGACTCCGACTGACCCGCCGCACGGCGATTTTTGCCGCGCTTCCCGTTCCAAAAAAATTTTTGAACTTTTTTTCAAAAACCTATTGACAAATGTTTTTTATCTGCTATAATAGAAGTACAAAAAGATGATGCGCAACACTTTTTGAAATGTTCGGACATGAAAGGGACTGTCCGAAAAAGGAGTTTACAGCAAAGAAAGATTCACACAAGGAGAAGGAATTTTTCCTGCGCCAACGAAATCACAAGGAGGTACGGGCTATGAAAAGAATTCTCGCGCGCAAAATCTTTCGAGGAGGGCTATTCCAATGAACAGTTTCGCCGGGAGGCAATCGTTTTGACCGGAGTTCCGGGAGTAAAAGAGCAGAGAACGGGGTAGTATCTGCATAGGAATAATGATTAAGAAGATAAGGGAACAAAGACTGAAACGATGTCTCTACAACTGAATAAAAAAGGATAAGAAAATTCCCCCCTTGCGCCCTGCGCAAGGGGGTTACTTTATTGTATACGGAAAGAGGGCGGAAGTCACCGCCTGCCAAAGCCGGGCGTGTTTGCCCCCGGCTGATTTCCGCCCGGAGACCCGCCCGGGTTTGAAATCGACGAGCTCGATCCGACCGTCGTGATCGTGGAGGAGATCGTAAAGGAGGA
>CAZTND010000010.1:23591-40370 GCA_964615285.1 uncultured Clostridia bacterium | reverse complement strand
TCCAGCGAATGGGAGGAGGAGGCCGGCAGGCGCGGGCTTCTGAACCTCAGGAACAGCGCGGAGGCGCTGCCCTACTTCAAATCGCCCAAAAACGTCGCCCTGTTCGTCAAACACGGCGTGTTCACAGAGCGCGAAGTGGTCTCCCGCACCGAGATCATGCTGGAAAATTACAACAAAGTCATCGCCATCGAGGCAAAGACGGCGCTGGATATGGCGAAGAAGCAAATTTATCCCGCGGTCAACGCCTACATCGCCGACCTCTGCGGCATAGCCGACGGCAAAAAGGCGTACGGCGCGGACGTTTCTTCGGATAAGGAGATCATCTCCTCGCTGTCGGAGAACAATGCCAAGATGTACGCCGCCTTGCAAAAACTCGAAAAGGCGCTCGCCGAAGCGGAGGCAACGGCGGATGTGGAGACCGCGGCGAAGCGGTTCGCTTACGAGGTGCTGCCTCTCATGAACGAGGCGCGCGCCTGTGCGGACGCCATGGAGGTCATGACCGCCAAAGATTATTGGCCCATGCCCACGTATTCCGACATTCTCTTCTCCGTGGAGTGAGCTTCGCGGGCGGGAATGAAAGGATAGAGGTGAGCAGCCCGTTCGATACGGGCATGTCCAGCAGAAATTTCTCCTTTTCGTCATCTGCGAGGACGGAGAGGGGGAAGGCGCGGGCAATATAAGCAATACAACGGGAAAGAGCGTGGCGGCAAAAAGCCGCTGTATGAAAGAGGGAAAACGATAGGGATATAAAATTCAGAAATTTTTTTGGAGGTATCTTGTAATGGATATGTCAATATGGTTCCTGATCGGGGCCGCGCTCGTATTCTTCATGCAGGCAGGGTTCGCAATGCTGGAAGCCGGCCTCACCCGCGCGAAGAACACGGCGAACATCCTCATGAAGAACTTTATGGACTTCGGCATCGGCATCATCGGATTCCTGCTCATCGGCGCCGGTTTGCTCCTTGGCGAAGATACGCTGTTCGGGTTGCTCGGCGTACCCAATTTCGATTGGATTACGGCGTTCAGTTCGGCGGCGGCGGGCGATTGGGAAGCGGCTTGGGACGTCAGCTCCGGGTTCTTCTTCAACCTGATGTTCTGTGCCACGGCGGCGACCATCTGTTCGGGCGCCATGGCGGAAAGGACAAAATTCTCAGCTTATCTGATTTACAGTTTTGTAGTCAGCGCCATCATCTATCCCATCGAAGCGCACTGGATTTGGGGCGGCGGCTGGCTGGCTGCGCTCGGGTTCCATGACTTCGCGGGTTCCTGCGCCATTCACATGGCGGGCGGCATCATCGCCCTCGTCGGCGCCATCTTCCTCGGCCCCCGTATCGGCAAATATACGAAGGGCAAGGACGGGAAAGTCAAGGTCAATGCCATTCCCGGGCATTCCCTGACGCTGGCGGCGCTCGGTACGTTCATCCTTTGGTTCGGTTGGTACGGTTTTAACGGCGCCGCCGCGGGGGACGCGCTCTCGTTGGGGCAGATTCTCGTCAACACCACCGTGGCTCCCGCCATTGCTTCCGTCGCCACCATGATTTTCGTCTGGATCAAGAACGGTAAACCCGACGTCTCCATGACGATGAACGGCGCGCTTGCGGGGCTTGTGGCCATCACGGCGCCCTGCGCGGTTGTTCCCGTCTGGGCGGCGGCCGTCATCGGGCTTGTCGCCGGCGTCCTCGTCGTGGTCGTCGTCGAACTTCTCGACAAGAAGCTGCATATCGACGATCCGGTCGGCGCCGTCGGCGTGCACGGTGCAAACGGTATCTGGGGCACCATCGCGGTCGGGCTTTTCGCCGATCCCGATCTGATTTCGGATGCCGGCTATACCATCGGCGAAGATTTCGCTTCGGGCGGGCTTTTCCTGACGGGCGATTTCGCGCAGCTCGGCGTACAGCTGCTCGGCATCGTCGCCGTTGCCGCCTGGACGACCGCAACCATTGTTCTCACCTTCTTCCTCATCAAAAAATTCCATGGCCTGCGCTGCAGCCGTGAAGAGGAGATCGAAGGGCTTGACAAGACCGAACACGGCATGCTGCCCGCTTATGCGGACTTTATCCCCGTTTCTCTCAGCGCGGAGATTGTTCCGGAGGACGGTGCCGAAGGCGTAGAGGTCGTCAACATGGCTTCGCCCGCGCCGTTGAAGGAAGCGAGCAAGGATGCAAAGATGACCAAGGTCGTCATCGTCACCCGTCAGACGCAGCTCGAACCGCTGAAGGCGGCGCTCGAAAGCATCGGGGTCACGGGTATGACCGTCACGCATGTGCTCGGCTGCGGCACGCAGAAAGGCAAGCCCGAGTACTACCGCGGCGTCGAAATGGAAATGTCCCTGCTGCCGAAAGTCAAGGTAGAGGTGGTCGTCTCCAAGGTTCCCGTCGAGGAGGTCGTCGACACGGCGCGCAAAGCGCTCTACACGGGGCATATCGGCGACGGAAAGATCTTCGTCTACGACATCGAAGACGTCGTCAAAATCCGCACCGGCGCGCGCGGTTACGACGCCTTGCAGGACGAGGAAGAGACGGAACCGACCGTATAAGTCTGACTTATACCGTCGATATCAATTCATTCACACGCTCTCTCTACATAGGAAAGAGGAGGGTGGAGTCTTCGGGCTTCGCTCTCTTCTTTTTCTGTTTTTCGCCCTTTTTTGCGCAAAAGCCAAAAGTTCCACATAAATTTTTCTTATATCTTTCATTCAAAAAACGAACGGCGGAAAGGGCGCATTTTTTGCCTTTTTTGGTTGACTTGAAGGTATATAAATTCTATAATGAATAGAGTACAGCGCAGAGGGGATCTTCAGGACCTCCCGCGCGTCAAAACACCCTATGGGAGAGTGAACATTATGTTGAAAAAAGAAGGAGAAATCAGGATCCCCGCCGGCTGCGCCATATCGGGCGTCATCGACCGCAGCGGCAGGCGCATGAGCGGCAAGTGCATGATCGATTCCATTTCCACCATGCACGACCGTTCCAACGGCCTCGGCGGCGGGTTCGCGGGCTACGGCATCTATCCCGACTTCAAGGATTTTTATGCCCTCCACCTGTTCTATGACAACACCGCGGCGCAGCAAGAAACCGAAGAGTTCTTAAAAAGGCACTTCGAGATCGCCTACTGCTCCGCCATTCAGACGCGCAAAGTGGCGTCCATCAAGGACGAGCCCATCATCTTCCGCTACTTCGTGTCGCCCCTGCCCCGCAAGCTGGAAGCCAGCCAGCTGGACGAGGAAGAATACGTCGCGCGGTGCGTCTTCCGCGTCAACGTGGAAATTACGGGGGCGTACGTCTTTTCAAGCGGCAAAAACATGGGCATCTTCAAGGCCGTCGGCTTCCCCGAGGACGTCGGCAGGTTCTACAAACTCGAAGAGTACGAGGGCTATGCCTGGACCTGCCACGGCAGGTATCCCACGAACACCCCCGGCTGGTGGGGTGGCGCGCATCCCTTCGGGCTTCTCGATTACTCCGTCGTGCACAACGGCGAGATCTCTTCCTACGACGCCAACCGCCGCTACATCGAAATGTTCGGCTATAAGTGCACCTTAAAGACGGATACCGAAGTCATCACCTATATCTTCGACTATCTCCTGCGCAAGCGGAAGCTCACCCTGCAGGAGGCGGCCAAAGTCGTTGCCGCGTCCTTCTGGGCGACCATCGACACCAAGAGCGAAGAGGAACGCGAACAGGAGATCATGCTCCGCCGCATGTTCCCGTCCCTGCTCATCACGGGGCCCTTCTCCATCATTCTCGGCTTCGAAGGGGGGCTGATGGCGCTTAACGACCGCTTGAAACTGCGTTCCATGGTCTGCGGCGAAAAGGGCGACAAGGCCTACATCGCCAGCGAGGAGTGCGCCATCCGCGTCATCGAGCCCGAGCTCGACAAGATCTATTCCCCCGCGGGCGGCGAAGCGGTCGTCTACACATTGAAGAACGGAGGCAGGAGAGAGTAATATGGATATGTTCATCTATCCCGAGTACGAGGTCGTCCGCAATCCCGACCTTTGCATCGGCTGCAGGGTTTGCGAAAGGCAATGCGCCAACGAGGTGCATCATTATGATTTCGATCTGAAGAAGATGGTGGCGGACAGCACCAAGTGCGTCAACTGCCACCGCTGCGTGTGCTTGTGTCCCACCCATGCCCTGAAGATCGTCAAATCGCAGGACACCTACAAGACCAACGCCAACTGGGAAAACCAGACCATCAACGAGGTCTACCGTCAGGCGTCCACGGGGGGCGTGCTGCTCTCCTCCATGGGCAACCCCAAGCCCTTCCCCATCTATTGGGATAAAATTCTGCTCAACGCGTCGCAGGTCACCAACCCGCCTATCGACCCTTTGCGCGAGCCGATGGAAACGACGGTCTACCTCGGCAGGCAGAAGTGCGAGGTCACGCGCGACGGTTCGGGCAAACTCAAGAATACCCTTGCGCCCCAGCTCAAACTGAACATGCCCATCATGTTCTCCGCCATGAGCTACGGATCCATATCGTACAACGCGCACGAGGCGCTCGCCCGCGCGGCGACCGAACTCGGCACCTACTACAATACGGGCGAAGGGGGGCTGCACAAGGACTTCTATCAATACGGCTCCAACACCATCGTACAGGTGGCCAGCGGCCGCTTCGGCGTGTTCAAGGACTACCTCGACACGGGTGCCGCCATCGAGATCAAGATGGGTCAGGGTGCCAAGCCGGGCATCGGCGGGCATCTTCCGGGCAAGAAGATCTCGGCGGACGTCTCGGCGACCCGCATGATCCCCGAAGGCGTGGACGCCATCTCTCCCGCGCCCCACCACGACATCTATTCCATCGAGGACCTGCGCCAGCTCATCTATTCGCTGAAGGAGTCCACGGCATACAAAAAGCCGGTCATCGTCAAGGTGGCGGCGGTGCATAATGTGGCTGCCATCGCCAGCGGCATCGCGCGCAGCGGCGCGGACATCATCGCCATCGACGGGTTCCGCGGCGGCACGGGCGCGGCGCCGACGAGGATCCGCGACAACGTGGGCATCCCCATCGAACTCGCCCTGGCAAGCGTCGATTCCCGTCTCCGCGAGGAGGGTATCCGCGACAACGTTTCCATCGTCGTGGGCGGCTCCATCCGTTCGAGCGCGGACGTGGTCAAGGCGGTTGCGCTGGGCGCGGACGCCTGCTACATCGCCACGGCGGCGGTGCTCGCCATGGGCTGTCACCTCTGCAGAACGTGCAACCAGGGCAAATGCAACTGGGGCATCGCAACGCAGGTGCCCGAACTCGTCAAGCGGCTCAATCCCGACGTCGCGGCGGAGCGGCTCGTCAACCTCGTCACCGCCTGGAATCACGAGATCCAGGAGATCATGGGCGGCATGGGCATCAACTCCATCGAGGCGCTGCGCGGCAACCGTCTCATGCTCCGCGGCGTGGGGCTCAACGAGACCGAGCTCAAAATTCTGGGCATCCGCCACGCGGGCGAATCGTTGTAAGAGGAGAAAGAGAGCAATGAAGAGAACTTACGTCAATGAAAAGTGGTGCCTCGGCTGCCACCTCTGCGAATATGAGTGCGCGTTCGCCAATTCGGGCATGACCGACATGGCGAAGGCCTTGAAGGGCAAGGAGATACACCCCAACATCCACGTGGAGGACGGGGCGGACGGCATCCATTTCGCCGTCAACTGCCGCCACTGCTCGGATCCCATCTGTGTGCGCAGCTGCATCGCGGGCGCGCTGTCCCGCAATGCGGACGGCATGGTGGAGATCGATAAAAACAAATGCGTGGGCTGTTTCACCTGCGTTCTGGTCTGCCCTTACGGCGCCATCATGCCCGATGCGGACGGCCATGCCGCGCAGAAGTGCGAGCTCTGCACCCGCAACCTCTGCGGTGAACCCAATTGCGTCAAACACTGCCCCAACCGGGCGATCGTCTACGAAGACAGGGGGTGAAAATCATGGCAAAATACGTCATCATCGGCAATTCCACGGCCGCCGTCAACTGCGTGGAGGGCATTCGTTCGGTCGACAGGGAAGGGGATATCCTCCTGCTTTCGGACGAAAATCATTTCACCTACGGCAGGCCGCTCATCTCCTACCTTCTGTACGGCAAGACCGATCTCGAGCACATGAAATACCGTCCGGACGATTGGTATACCGTCAACAAGGCGCAGCTCAAGACGGGCGTCAGGGCCGTGAAGATCGACCCGAAAAAGAAAAAAGTCGTCCTTTCTACGGGGGGAAAGATCCCTTACGAAAAACTGCTGGTCGCAACGGGTTCCCGCCCGTTCGTGCCGCCCATGTCCGGGTTGGAAAGGGTAAAGGATCAATATTCCTTCATGACGTTGGATGACGCGCTGCGGATCGAAAAGGACTTCAAAAAAGAGGACAATGTGCTCATCATCGGCGCGGGGCTCATCGGTTTGAAATGTCTGGAGGGCATTCTTGCCCGGGTCCAGAAGGTCACCGTGGTGGATATGGCAAACCGTATCCTGCCCAGCATCCTCGACGAGGAGGGCTCCGCCGTCGTGCAGAAATATCTCGAGGGCAAGGGCGTGAACTTCCTCCTCGGCGACAGCGCGGCGGAGTTCACGGGCGAACACGCCGTCACCATGAAGAGCGGCAGGCAGCTGACTTTCGATAAATTGGTTCTCGCCGTCGGGGTGCGCCCCAACGTCGAACTCGTGCAGGAGGCGGGCGGAGAATGCAACCGCGGCATTTGCGTCGACGCGGGCAGCCGCACCACCCTCCCCGACGTGTACGCGGCGGGCGACTGCGCCCTGTCCCACGACATCGCGGCGGATACCGACCGCATTCTCGCCCTGCTGCCCAACGCGGCGTTCCAGGGCAGGACGGCGGGCATCAACATGGCGGGCGGCAATGCCGTCTTCGAGCAGGCTGTGCCCATGAACGCCATGGGGCTCTTCGACCTGCACATGATCACCGCGGGCGTCTACGAGGGCGAGTGCTGCGAAGAAAAGGGCGACGGCAAATACAAAAAGTTATTCTATGCAAACGACAGGCTGAAAGGATTCATTCTCATCGGCGACGTTGCCCGCGCGGGGATCTACACTTCGCTGCTGCGCAACCAAACGCCCCTGAGCGAGGTCGATTTCGCAATGCTCGGAAAATCTCCCGCCCTGGCGGCGTTCTCGCCGGAGTACCGCAGAGAGAAATTGACCCGGAGAGTGTAGAGAGGAAGAGAGGATAATATTATGACGATCACAGCGGGAGCAGAACTCCATTTTCAAAAATTGAACGAAGCCGTCCGGGAGAGCCGCGACACGGAGATCACCATCGACAACTGCCTCGGGCAACGCTACATCGGCGCGGGGCTGAGCGGTAAGACGGTGACCATCAACGGCACGCCGGGCAACGCGCTGGGGGCATACCTCAACGGCGCGGAGATCGTCGTGCACGGCAACGCGCAGGACGCCATGGGCGACACCATGAACGCGGGCGAAATAACGGTATACGGCAACGGCGGCGACGCGGTCGGGTACGCCATGCGCGGCGGCAAGATCTTCATCCGCGGCGACGCGGGCTACCGCGTGGGCATCCACATGAAGGCGTATAAGGAAAACAAGCCCGCCATCGTCATCGGCGGGCACTGCGGGAGCTTTCTCGGAGAATACCAGGCGGGCGGCGTCATTGCCGTCCTGGGGCTGAACGGGAACGGGCGTCCCATCGTGGGCAACTTCTGCGGCACGGGCATGCACGGCGGAGAAATTTATCTGCGCACGGAAGAGCTGCCGCCGCTGCTGCCCAAACAGGTGCGGGCGGAGCGGCTGGACCGCATCGAAAGCGGCGAGATCGCGGACATTCTGCGCGATTACTGCAAGCGGTTCGGGCTGAAAGAAAAAGAGGTGCTGAACCACACGTTCTATCGCCTGACGCCCGACAGCGAAAACCAGTACCATCGCATGTATACGAACAATTGAGGCGGCGGAATGCCGTATGGGATTCGGAATTGTCCGACGAAAAGCGCGCTGCGGGGAGTTTTTCCCGCGGCGCCTTTTGTTTTGCCGCCGCAGATTTCACTTTCCGGGAAAATTTCTTCCCCAAACGATTGACAAAGGAGGGGTATGTTGGTATAATTTATATATCGATAATCTTTTTACGCGGGGCGTACAGCGCAAGACCGCGCGGTACGGATCTGTTTTTTCGGGGGATCGGACACGGTGGGGGATGAAAGTGTCCTTTTTTCAATAAAAACGAACGGAAAGTGCACATCGGCACAAAATAAAAAGCAAAACACAAAGGAGTTTTTATGAAAAAAGTAGCGATCGTCATGGGCAGCGACAGCGACCTGCCCGTCGTTTCCAAGGCCATGGATACGCTGAAAGAATACGGCGTTCCCTTTGAAGTGCATGTCTATTCGGCGCACAGAACGCCCGAACAGGCCAGATCTTTCTCCGAAAACGCGCGTAAAAACGGTTTCGGGGTCATCATTGCCGCGGCAGGGAAAGCCGCGCATCTTGCCGGCGCGCTGGCGGCAAATTCCACCCTGCCCGTCATCGGTATTCCCGTCAAGTCCTCCACGCTGGACGGGCTGGACGCCCTTCTCTCCACGGTGCAGATGCCCGCGGGCATTCCCGTCGCCACCGTCGCCATCGACGGCGCGGCGAATGCCGCTCTGCTTGCCATAGAAATTTTATCCGTGGCGGACGATGCGCTGGCGGAAAAATTGGCGCGCGCCAGGGAAGCGGCCGCCCGCAAGGTGCTTGAAAAGGACGCCGATATTGCGGCGCGTTACAACGCATAAAAAACTTCCGCGGCTTTTTTGCTGCGGGTTTTTAATTTTTGATTTTGAAAAAGAAAAAAAATATTATATTTTCCGGAGGATAAAATAATGATCGAAAAAACCGAACAGCTGTATGAAGGCAAGGCCAAAAAGGTCTTTGCGACCACCGATCCCGACCTCGTCATCGTCTCCTACAAGGACGATGCGACGGCGTTCAACGGCGCCAAGAAGGGCACCATCGTGGGCAAGGGCGTCGTCAACAACCGCATGAGCAACTATCTCATGGAAAAACTGGAGGCGCGCGGCATCCCCACGCACTATGTGCAGGAACTTTCCGAGCGCGAAACGCTGGTCAAAAAGGTAAAGATCATCCCTCTGGAAGTCATCGTCCGCAACATTGCCGCGGGCTCCCTCTCCAAGAGGCTGGGCATTCCCGAGGGCACGCCCATGAAGCGCACGGTGCTCGAATATTGCTATAAATGCGACGAACTCGACGACCCCATGGTCAACGCCTATCATATTTTGGCTATGGGCTATTGCACGCAGGACGAGCAGAACACCATTGCGACCATGGCGCTCAAGATCAACCAATTCCTCAAGAATTACTTCCTGAGCATCAACGTCGAGCTCGTGGACTTCAAGCTGGAGTTCGGCAAGACTTCGGACGGCAAGATCGTGCTCGCGGACGAAATTTCTCCCGACACCTGCCGTTTCTGGGACGCCACCACGCACGAAAAGTTGGACAAAGACCGTTTCCGCCGCGACATGGGCGGCGTAGAGGACGCCTATAAGGAAATGATGAAGCGCGTCCTCGGCGATTGAAGAGAGGATATTTCAGGTCATTTTATCATGCTGAATTCGATCCATGAAGAATGCGGAGTGTTCGGCGTCTATTCCCCCGAATCTTCGCCCGTCGCGCTGACGACGTACTACGGGCTCTTCTCCCTCCAGCACAGGGGGCAGGAGAGCTGCGGCATCGTCGTCTGCGACGACGGTATTTTCCGTTCTTATAAGGATGTCGGCATCGCCAACGACGTGTTCAAGCCCGACGTCATCCAAACCCTCGGCTGCGGCAACATGGCGGTGGGGCACGTGCGCTACGGTACGACGGGTTCCAACGACCGTTCCAACGCGCAGCCCATCGTCGTCAACCACATCAAGGGACACCTCGCCGTGGCGCACAACGGCAACCTCGTCAATTCCATGGAGCTTCGCAGCGAACAGGAAATGCAGGGCTGCATCTTCCACACGACCAGCGATACCGAGGTCATCTCCTACGTCATCATCAAGGAGCGCCTGACTTCGCGCACCATCGAAGAGGCGGTCTGCAGGGCGATGGATCGGCTGGAGGGGGCGTATTCCCTCGTCATCATGTCGCCGCAGAAGCTCATCGCCGCGCGTGACCCCCACGGCTTCCGTCCGCTCTGTTACGGCAAGACTGAGGACGGGCGGTACATCGTCGCCTCCGAGAGCTGTGCGCTCGACGCGGTCGGCGCGAAATTTGTGCGGGACATCGAGCCGGGGGAGATTCTCGTCTTTGACGGAAAACTCAAATCCATTCATTCCATTACGGAACATTGCGGCAAGACGTCGTCCGACTTCTGCGTGTTCGAATATATCTATTTTGCCCGCCCCGACTCCTTTATGGAGGGGTTTTCGGTGCACGAGGCGCGCGAACGCGCGGGCAAGTTCCTCGCGCAGCAGCACCCCGTCGCGGCGGACATGGTGGTCGGCGTGCCCGATTCGGGGCTGGACGCCGCCGTGGGATACGCCAAGGAATCGGGCATCCCTTACGGCATCGGGCTCATCAAAAACAAGTACATCGGCAGAACGTTCATCTCGCCCGGACAGCAGGCGCGCGAGAACCTCGTCAGGATCAAGCTGAACGCCATCGCCGAGGTGGTGCGCGATAAGCGCATCGTGCTCATCGATGACTCCATCGTCCGCGGCACGACCATGAAAAAGATCGTGACTCTCTTGCGCGAGGCGGGGGCAAAGGAAGTGCATGTCCGCATCTCCGCGCCGCCCTTCCTCAATCCCTGCTATTACGGCACGGACATCGACTCGCGCGAGCATCTCATCGCCTGCCATCACACCGTGGAGGAGACGGCGGAGATCATCGGCGCGGACAGTCTGGGGTATCTCAGCGTGGACAGCCTGGACAAGCTGGCGGAAGGGGGACGCTGCAAGGGCTACTGCAAGGCGTGCTTTGCGGGCGACTATCCCACCGCCGTGCCCACGGCGACCAACAAGCGCCGGTTTGAAAAGAAATTGAGCGAAAAGGAAGACTGACGGCGCATCCGCCGAAAAATGCACTATAAAGGAAAGAAAGACAATGGCCAAAGAAAAAAGTTTCAGCGAGAGCTATAAGAGCGCGGGCGTGGACATCACCGCGGGGTATAAGGCGGTCGAACTGATGAAGGCGCACATCGCCCGCACCATGACCGCGGGGGTCGGCAGCGACATCGGCGGATTCGGCGGGCTGTTCGAACTGGACGTCACGGGCATGTCCCGTCCCGTCCTCGTCAGCGGCACGGACGGCGTTGGCACCAAATTGAAGATCGCCTTTTTGATGGACAAGCACGACACCGTGGGCATCGACTGCGTGGCGATGTGCGTGAACGACGTCATCTGCTGCGGCGCCAAACCTCTGTTCTTCCTCGACTATATCGCCTGCGGCAAGAACGTGCCCGAAAAGATCGCCGACATCGTCAAGGGCGTCGCGGAGGGCTGCGTGCAGTCCGGCAGCGCGCTCATCGGCGGGGAAACGGCGGAAATGCCGGGGTTTTATCCCGTGGACGAATACGACCTGGCGGGGTTCTCTGTGGGCGTCGTGGACAGGAGCAAGGTGCTCGACAAGGAGACCATGACCGCAGGGGACGTCATTATCGCATTGCCTTCCTCGGGCGTACATTCCAACGGTTTTTCGCTGGTCAGAAAGGTGTTCGACGTCGAACATGCCGACCTTACCGCCCCCGTGGCGGCGCTCGGCGGCAAGTCCCTCGGCGAGACCCTGCTCACGCCCACCAAAATTTATGTCAAGCCCATGCTTTCTCTCTTTGAAAAGGTACAGGTCAAGGGCGTTTCCCACATCACGGGCGGCGGGTTCTATGAAAACATTCCCCGCTGCTTCAAGAAGGGATATTCGGCGAAGATCGACAAGTCCGCCGTCAAAATCCTGCCCATCTTCGATTACATTCAAAAGACGGGGAATATTCCCGGACGGGACATGTTCAACACCTTCAATATGGGCGTCGGCATGATCGCCGTCGTGGCAAAGGCGGACGCCGACAAGGCGCTGGAAATCTTGCGCGGCGCGGGCGAAAACGCCTATATCGTCGGCGAAGTCGTCGAGGGCGACGAAGGCGTCATCATGGCGTAAAACGCAGGCATGCCCCTTACCTTTTTGCTGTTCGTTAAAAAGCCGGAGGGGAGAGGTGCGGCTGCGTTCGGAGTTTTTATGGAGAAAAAAAAGACACGGATAGCCGTCTTTTGTTCGGGCGGCGGCACCAATTTACAGGCGCTTTTGGACGCCGAAAAGAGCGGCGTCATTCAAAGCGGGAAGATCTGCCTCGTGCTCGCCAACAGCTGCTCGGCGTTTGCCTTGGAGCGCGCGAAGGGCGCAAGCGTTCCCACGGCGGTCGTCACCCGCCGCGAAACGGGTTCGCAGGAGGCGTTCGAGGCGGAAATTTTGCGCATTCTGCGGGAATACGGGATAGAACTCATCGTGCTGGCGGGCTTTATGTCCATTCTTAGCGAAAATTTCACGTCCAAATACCCCAGGCGCATCATCAACATCCACCCATCGCTCATTCCGTCTTTCTGCGGCAAGGGGTTTTACGGGTTGCATGTCCACGAGGCGGCGCTCGCCTACGGCGTGAAGGTGACGGGCGCCACCGTGCACTTCGTCAACGAAATTCCCGACGGCGGGCAGATCATTTTGCAAAAGGCGGTCAAAGTGCACCGCGGGGACACGCCCGAAAAATTGCAGCGGCGCGTCATGGAACAGGCGGAGTGGAAGATCTTGCCCAAGGCCTGCGAACAGGTATCGCGGGAGATTGCAAAGAAAGGAGAATCGTATGAACGTATACAAAATCAATGACATCGGAACGCTCATCAAGGACAATTCCTATGTGGGGCGGGGCATCGTTATCGGCAAGAGCGCGGACGGCAAAAAGGCGGCGGTCGCCTATTTCATCATGGGCCGCAGCGAAAACAGCCGCAACCGCGTGTTCCGCGAAAAGAAGAATGGCGACGTCATCACCGCGCCCTTTGACGAGAGCAAGGTGAAGGATCCTTCCCTCATCATCTATGCCGCCATCCGCAGTTATGAAAACAAGCTCATCGTCACCAACGGCGATCAGACGGACACCATATACGAGGGACTGGAAGAGGGCAGGGGATTTTTCAAGAGCTTAAAATCCCGCGCCTTCGAGCCGGACGCGCCCAACTTCACCCCCCGCATCAGCGGCATGCTCACCTTTAAGGACGGCGATTTTTCCTATAAAATGAGCATTCTGAAATCGGCGGACGAGAAGGGGACGGCCTGCAACCGTTACCTCTTCGATTATACCGCCATTGCGGGCATGGGGCACTTTATCCATACATATGAGTGCGACGGCGACCCCGTTCCCACCTTCCAAGGCGAGCCCGAACGGGTGCAGATCCCGGACGACATCGACGTCTTTGCAAACACCCTTTGGGAAAATCTCAACGAAAGCAACAAAATTTCCCTCTATGTCCGCTACATCGACTTAAAGACGGGCAAAGAAGAGAACAGGCTCATCAATAAGAATAAATAACGCTTTATTGCCGTTTATCACAGGCATGCCCGTTTCTTTTCTGTATATTGCGGGGGAGGAACGGGGCGGACAAAATACGCAACGCAAGGAGAAAAAAATCGTTCATGAAAGAATTTCAGTTAAAGTACGGCTGTAACCCCAACCAAAAACCCGCGCGCATCTTCATGGCGGACGGAAGCGACCTGCCCATCGAAGTCGTAAACGGCAGGCCGGGCTACATCAACTTTTTGGACGCCTTCAACAGCTGGCAGCTCGTGAAAGAGCTCAAAGAGGCGCTGGGAATGCCCGCGGCGACGTCCTTCAAGCACGTCAGCCCTACTTCGGCGGCGGTCGGCGTGCCCCTGCCCGAAAAATTGAAAAAGGCGTGTTTCGTGGACGACATCGAGGGGCTGGACGACTCTCCCCTCGCCTGTGCCTATGCCCGCGCCCGCGGGACGGACAGAATGTCCTCCTTCGGCGACTGGATCGCGCTCTCCGACGTGTGCGACGAAACGACGGCGCGCCTCGTCAAACGGGAGGTATCGGACGGCATCATCGCCCCCGGCTATACCCCCGAAGCCCTCGAATTGCTCAAACAAAAGAAGAAGGGGAACTACAACATCATCAGGATCGATCCCGCCTATGTGCCCGACCCCGTCGAGCATAAACAGGTGTTTGGTGTGACCTTCGAGCAGGGGCGCAACGACGCCAAGATCGACGAAAGCTGGCTCAAAAACATCGTGACGGTCAAAAAAGACCTGCCCGGGAGCGCCAAACGCGACCTCGTCATCGCGCTCATCACCTTAAAATATACGCAGTCCAACTCGGTGTGCTATGCCGTGGACGGACAGGCGATCGGCGTGGGCGCGGGGCAGCAGTCCCGCATCCACTGCACCCGCCTTGCGGGCGGAAAGGCCGACAACTGGCACCTGCGCCAGAGCGACAGGGTGCTGGATCTTCCCTTCAAAAAGGAGATCAGGCGCCCCGACCGCGACAATGTCATCGACGTGTACATTTCGGACGATTGCGAGGACGTGCTGGCGGACGGCAACTGGCAGAAATATTTCACCGCACGCCCCGCGCCCTTCACCCGCGAAGAGAGACGGGAATATCTTTCCAAGATCGAGGGGGTCGCCCTCGGTTCGGACGCCTTCTTCCCGTTCGACGACAACATCGTCCGCGCGGCGCGCAGCGGCGTGAGCTATGTCGCCCAGCCGGGCGGCTCCACCCGCGACGACCTCGTCATCAAGGCGTGCGACGATTTCGGCATGGTCATGGCGTTCACGGGGCTGCGGCTCTTCCATCATTGATCATCGGCGCATCACAGGAGGAAAGACGCATGAAAGTCATGGTTGTCGGCGGTGGCGGCAGAGAGCACGCCATCATCAAAAAACTCAAAGAAAATAAGGCTATCGAAGAAATTTTCGCCCTGCCCGGGAACGGCGGCATCGCCGCCGACGCGACCTGCGTGGACATCGGGGCAAAGGACATTGCGGGCATCGCCGCGTTCGCCAAGGAAAATAAAATTGATTTTGCGGTCGTCGCGCCCGACGACCCCTTGGTGCTCGGCGCGGTGGACGCGCTCGAAGCAGTCGGCGTGCCCTGTTTCGGACCCGAAAAGAAGGCGGCGATCATCGAAGGCAGCAAAATTTTTGCCAAAAACCTCATGAAGAAGTACGGTATTCCCACGGCGGAATACGAGGTATTCGAGGACATGGGCGCCGCTCTTGCCTATCTCGACACGGCGCCCGTTCCCACGGTCGTCAAGGCGGACGGGCTGGCGCTCGGCAAGGGCGTCGTCGTGGCGCAGACCCGCGAGGAGGCGAAGAACGCCGTCAAAGAGATGATGCAGGACAGAAAATTCGGGGAAAGCGGCGCAAAGATCGTCATCGAGGAATTCCTGACCGGTCCCGAAGTTTCCGTCCTCTCCTTCACGGACGGCAAGACCATCGTGCCCATGGTCTCCTCCATGGATCACAAGCGCGCGCACGATGGCGACGAGGGACCCAACACGGGCGGCATGGGCACGGTCGCGCCCAATCCCTATTACACGAAAGAAATTGCAGACGAGTGCATGAAGACCATTTTTCTGCCCACCATGCACGCGATGAACACCGAAAACAGGACCTTCAAGGGCTGCCTGTACTTCGGTCTGATGCTCACCCCCAAGGGGCCCAAGGTCATCGAATACAACTGCCGCTTCGGCGACCCCGAAACGCAGGTCGTTCTGCCCCTTCTCAAGACCGACCTCTTTACCGTCATGCAGGCGGTGTCTCAAGGGCGGCTCGGGGAGATAGAAGTGGAATTTTCAAAGGGCTGCGCCTGCTGCGTGGTCATCGCGTCCAAGGGCTATCCCGTGTCCTACAAGAGCGGGTTTGAAATGGTTCTGCCCCGAACAGAGGAAGGTGAATACATCTTCGTCGCGGGCGCGAAGAAAGACGGGGACAAACTTCTCTCCGCGGGCGGCAGGGTGCTGGGCGTGACGGCGACGGCAGACACCCTGCAAGAGGCAGTCGACAGGGCATACGCCCTGGCGAAGCAGGTCAAATTCGAAAACGGATTCATGCGCGGCGACATCGGCCGCCGTGCGCTGCAGGCATACGGGAAGAAATAAGGAGGCAAAGGCGGACATGGTATACAGGATTTATGTGGAAAAGAAACCGGGACTGACGGCCGAAGCGGATGCGCTTTTGAGCGAGATCAACAACATTCTCTCCATCCGCAGTCTGACGGAACTGCGCATTTTCAACCGCTACGACGTGGAGAACATCGACAAGGAACTCTTCGACTACGCCGTCAAGAACGTGTTCTCCGAGCCCCAGCTGGACAACGTTTCGGAAGTCCTGCCGCAGGACGACGCCTACGTCTTTGCCGTGGAATACCTTCCCGGGCAGTTCGACCAGCGCGCCGACTCCGCCGCGCAGTGCATTCAGATCATTTCGCAGAAGGAAAGGCCCCCGGTGCGCACCGCCAAGGTGTACATGCTCTACGGCAACCTGACCGTCGCGGAGATCATGACCATCAAAAAACACGTCATCAACCCCGTCGAGGCGCGCGAGGCGTCGCTTGAAAAGGCCGATACGCTGAAGATCGACTATGCCGTGCCCACCGAAGTCAAAACGCTGGACGGCTTTTTGCAGCTCGACAAGGAAGGCTTGGAGAACTTTGTCAAGGAATACGCCCTCGCCATGGATGCGGACGACATCAAATTCTGCCAGGACTATTTCAAGACGGAAAACCGTGACCCGACCATCACGGAGATCCGCATGATCGACACGTATTGGTCGGACCGATGCC
>CAZTND010000010.1:9085-23581 GCA_964615285.1 uncultured Clostridia bacterium | reverse complement strand
ACTGCCGCCATACCACATTCCTCACGACCATCGACAGCGTGCGTTTTGAGGACGAGTTGCTGCAAAAGGCGTATGAAGATTACCTTGCGGTGCGCGAAGAGCTCGGCAGAACGCAAAAGCCGATCAACCTCATGGACCTTGCGACCGTGGGGGCGAAATGCTTGAAGAGCAAGGGGCTCCTGCCCAAACTCGATGAATCGGAGGAGATCAACGCCTGCACGGTCAAGATACAGGTGGAGAGCGAGGGGAAGAAGGAGGACTGGCTCCTCCTCTTCAAGAACGAAACGCACAACCATCCGACGGAGATCGAACCGTTCGGCGGCGCGGCGACCTGCATCGGCGGCGCCATCCGAGATCCTTTGAGCGGGCGGGCATACGTCTATGCCGCCATGCGCGTGACGGGCGCGGCAGATCCCTTGAAGCCCATCGGCGAAACGCTGAAGGGCAAACTGCCCCAGCGCAAGATCGTCACCACCGCGGCGGCGGGGTATTCCTCCTACGGCAACCAGATCGGGCTTGCCACGGGCCAGGTGGACGAGATCTATCACGAGGGCTATGCGGCAAAGCGCATGGAGATCGGCGCGGTCATCGGCGCGGCGCCTGCGGAAAACGTGCGGCGCGAACGCCCCGCCCCCGGCGACGTCGTCATTCTGTTGGGCGGCAGGACGGGGCGCGACGGCTGCGGCGGCGCGACCGGTTCTTCCAAATCGCACACCCTGCAGTCCCTCGAAACGTGCGGCGCGGAGGTGCAGAAGGGCAACGCGCCCGAAGAGCGTAAATTGCAGCGGCTCTTCCGCAACAAGGAGGCGTCCCTGCTCATCAAACGCTGCAACGATTTCGGCGCGGGCGGCGTGTCCGTCGCCATCGGCGAACTTGCCGACGGGCTGGAGATCGACCTCAACGCCGTGCCCAAGAAATACGAGGGGCTGGACGGCACCGAGCTTGCCATCTCCGAATCGCAGGAGCGAATGGCGGTCGTCGTGGCAAAGGAGGACGTCGGCAAATTCTGCCGTCTGGCGGCAGCGGAAAATCTGGAAGCGACGGTCGTCGCCCGGGTCAAGGCGGAAAAGCGCCTGACCATGTTCTGGAACGACAAAAAGATCGTCGATCTCTCCCGCGAATTTCTGAACTCCAACGGCGCGGAAAAACACATCGACATCGCGCCCGCCGCCCCGCAGGATTACAGAAGAAGGGGATTGGGCGGATTTGCGGAAACGTATAAAAAATTGGCGGGGGATCTCAACGTGTGCTCCAAGCGCGGGCTCGCCGAGCGGTTTGACTCGACCATCGGCGCGGGCACGGTGCTCATGCCCTTCGGCGGCAAGTACCAGCTGACCCCCATCCAGGCGATGGTGCACAAGATCTCCATGGAGAAGAAGGACACCAGGACCTGTTCGTACATGGCGTGGGGATATAACCCGTACATCTCCGAAAAGAGCCCGTACCATGGTGCCTATCTCGCGGTGGTCGAATCGGTCTCCAAACTCATCGCCACCGGCGCGAAGAATGAGGACGTGTACCTCACGTTCCAGGAATATTTCGAGCACCCGAACACCGACGGCAAACGCTGGGGCCGGCCCCTCGCCGCGCTCCTCGGCGCGTTCGAGGCGCAGAAAGATCTGAAGATCGCCTCGGTCGGCGGCAAGGATTCCATGAGCGGCACCTTTGAGGATCTCGACGTGCCGCCCACGCTGGTCTCTTTTGCGGTCACCACGGGCAACGTGGACGAGGTCGTGCCCAATCACTTCAAGGCGGCGGGGCATAAGGTCGTCCTGTTGCAGCCCGTCTACAACGAAAATCACTTGCCTTACCCCAACAGCCTGCTCGCCGTCTGGCAGCAGGTCAGCGAACTGCTTGCAAGCGGCAGGGCGGTCACGGCATATACGCCCGGTTACGGCGGCGTGGCGGAGGCCGTCATGAAGATGTCCTTCGGCGACGGCATCGGTTTCGCCTTCGAAGATTCCGTGCCGCCGGAAGAGATCTTCGGCTATAACTACGGCGCATTCATTCTCGAATTGACGGACGATGAGAATATCGGCAGGGCGCTCGGCCGCACGACGGAGGAAAAATTCATTTCCTACGGAGGAGAAAATCTTTCGCTCGGCGAATTGCTGGACATCTATGAACGCAAGCTGGAGCCGATCTTCTCCTGCAATATCCGGCAGGGCGAAGGCAAGCTGCGCGCTTTCTCTTACCGCACAGAGGGCAGACCCATGCCCGCGATCAAGACGGCAAAGCCCAAGGTGCTCATTCCCGTCTTTCCCGGCACCAACTGCGAATATGATTCCGCCAAAGCCATGGAGGAAGCGGGCGCCGAGGCAAAGATCATCGTCATCAACAACCTCACCGCGGACGGCATTTCCCGTTCGGTGGAAAAATTCGCGGCGGAGCTCAAAACTTCGCAGATGGTGTTCATTCCCGGTGGCTTTTCGGGCGGCGACGAGCCGGACGGTTCGGGCAAATTCATCACGGCATTCTTCCGCAACGGCGCGATCAAAGAGGAGGTCACAAGGCTTCTGGAAGCGCGCGACGGGCTGATGTGCGGCATCTGCAACGGCTTCCAGGCGCTCATCAAACTCGGCCTGGTGCCCTACGGCAAGATCGTCGACGCCGACCCCGACAGCCCCACGCTCACATTCAATACCATCGCCCGCCACCAGTCCCGCCTGGTCAGAACGCGCATCGCCTCCAACAAATCGCCCTGGCTCGCCGAAACGCAGGTGGGGGACATCTATACCGTTCCCATCTCCCACGGCGAAGGCAGGTTCTATGCGCGCGGCGAACTCATTTTGCAGCTTGCCGAAAACGGGCAGATCGCCACGCAGTACGTCGATCCGGACGGCGATCCCACTTCGGACGTGCATTTCAATCCCAACAATTCGGCGTTTGCCGTCGAGGGCATCACTTCGCCCGACGGCAGGGTGTTCGGCAAGATGGGGCATTCCGAAAGAAGGGGATACGGGCTGTACAAGAACGTGCCCGGGGACCTCGAGATCGGCATGTTCCGCAGCGCGGTGAAATATTTCAAATAGGGCGCCGCATCGGTCAATTTCGGTAAAAAAATCAAACGAAGAGAAAAGAGTAACAGGAGGATATCACTTATGGCATATTATTATCCGGAACCTTCCAGAACGTTCAGCGAATATTTGTTGGTGCCCGGCTACACGCCGGAAGGCTGTGTTCCCGCCAACGTCAGCTTAAAGACCCCCCTTGTCAAATACAAAAAGGGCAAAGAGGAATGTCCCATCAGCCTGAACATTCCCATGGTTTCCGCCATCATGCAGTCTGTCTCCGACGACACCATGGCGATCGCGCTGGCGCGGGAAGGGGGCATGTCCTTCATCTACGGCTCCCAATCGGCGGAGGACGAGGCCGCCATGGTCTCCCGCGTCAAAAATTACAAGGCCGGGTTCGTGGTCAGCGATTCCAACGTCACGCCCGAATCCACCCTTGCCGACGTGCTTGCGCTCGTGCAGGAACGGGGGCACAACACCATCGCCGTCACCGAGGACGCTTCGCCCAACGGCAAACTCCTCGGCATCGTTACCAGCCGCGATTACCGCGTCAGCCGCATGAGCCCCACCGATAAGGTCAGGGACTTCATGACCCCGCGCGACAAGCTCATCACCGCGCCCGAAAAGACCACGCTCAAAGAGGCGAACGACATCATTTGGGATCACAAGCTCAACGCCCTGCCCATCGTGGAAAAGAACGGCAGGCTGATGTATTTTGTATTCCGCAAGGACTATTCGGCGCATAAGGAGAATCCTCTCGAACTTCTGGACGGCAACAAGCGCTACATGGTCGGCGCGGGCATCAATACGCGGGACTATGAGGAGCGCGTCCCCGCATTGGTGGAAGCGGGGGCGGACGTGCTCTGCATCGATTCCTCCGAAGGGTACAGCTGCTGGCAGGCAAAGACGCTTGAATTTATCCGCAAAAAATACGGCGATAAAGTCAAGGTCGGCGCGGGCAACGTCGTGGACCGGGACGGCTTCCTCTTCCTCGCCAAGGCGGGCGCGGATTTCGTCAAGGTCGGCATCGGCGGCGGGTCCATTTGCATCACCAGAGAGCAAAAGGGCATCGGCCGCGGCCAGGCGACCGCCGTCATCGAGGTGGCGAAGGCGCGCGACGAGTATTTCAAGGAAACGGGCGTCTATGTCCCCATCTGCTCGGACGGCGGCATCGTACACGACTATCACATGACTTTGGCGCTTGCCATGGGCGCGGATTTCCTGATGATGGGCAGATATTTCGCCCGCTTCGACGAGAGCCCGACCAACAAGCTCAACATCAACGGCACCTATGTCAAGGAATATTGGGGGGAAGGCAGCAACCGCGCGCGCAACTGGCAGCGGTATGACCTGGGAGGTAAGAGCGCGCTCGCGTTCGAAGAGGGCGTCGACTCCTATGTCACCTATGCGGGCAGCCTGCACGACAACGTGGCAAAGAGCCTCTATAAAGTCAAGTCGACCATGTGCAACTGCGGGTTCATCACCATTCCCGACATGCAGGCGGGCGCAAAGATGACCGTCGTGTCCTCGACCTCCATCGTCGAGGGCGGCTATCACGACGTCATGCTCCGCTCCACGGGCAACAAGGGCTGATCGCAACAAAGGCAGCGAAAAAGCGGGCAAACGGCCCGCTTTTTTTACGGAATGTCCGAAAACACGGTCAAAAACACGTCTGCCTGCGCGGGGCATATCGGCATATGCGCACATGTTCTGTCTTAAAAGGCGTGCCTTTGCGGCAAAATTTTCGGGCTGCCGCGGGCGCGTTTTTTGGACGCCCGTTTTGCGTGCGCCGGCAGGTTATCGCCTCCATATATAAAACTTATCCATAAATAATAAGCAAAAAAGCCGCCGCCGCTTGACAAAAAAGGGGCGATATAGTATAATATCCGAGTGTGAGATAAATCTTGTGCGGACGCACCCGGAAGGCGTTTCGGCCCGTCTGCAAAACCAAGGAGCATTGACATGTTAACATCTATCTGCGGCATCAATTGGGGCGACGAGGGCAAGGGGCGCATGGTCGACCTGCTGTCCTCCGATTTCGACGTGGTCTGCCGTTATCAGGGCGGCAACAATGCGGGGCATACCGTCATCAACGACAAGGGCAAGTTCATTCTGAACCTGCTTCCTTCGGGTATCCTGCGTGAAAATGTCGTCAATGTCATGGGCAACGGCATGGTCATCGACATCAAGCACCTCTGCGGCGAAATGGCGCGCCTCAGGGAAAAGGGCATCCGCATCACGCCCGAAAACCTCAAGATCAGCGACAAGGCGGTCATCACCATGCCCTATCACGTCCTGCAGGACTGCCTGGAAGAGGACAGGCTGGCGGGCAAAAAATTCGGCTCCACCCGCCGCGGCATCGCGCCCGTGTATGCGGACAAGTACATGAAAAAGGCGTTCCGAATGGGGGAACTGCTCGATTTTGACCGGCTCCTTGGCCGCTTGCCGGATATCGTCGAATGGAAAAATCTGACGGTCGTGGGCGGCTACGCCGCCGACCCCGTCACGGTCGAGGCGATGCAGGAATATTTTGAAACGTACGGCCTGCCTCTCCGCGAATACATCTGCGACGTGGGCGTGTACCTCAACGAGGCGCACAAGGCGGGCAAAAAGATCATGTTCGAAGCCCAGCTCGGCGCCCTGCGCGACATCGATTTCGGCATCTATCCCTACACTTCCTCCTCCTCGACCATCGCGGCGTATGCGCCCATCGGCGCGGGCGTGCCCAATCTGCAGCTCGACAATTCCATCGGCATCATGAAGGCGTACTCCTCCTGCGTGGGCGAGGGTCCCTTCGTCTGCGAATATTTCGGCGAGAAGGCGGAGCGGCTGCGCGCCTTGGGCGGTGAATACGGCGCGGCGACGGGGCGGCCCAGGAGAGTGGGGCCCTTCGACGTGCTCGCCTCCCGCTACGGCATCCGCTGCCAGGGGGCGCGCGAGATCGCGCTGACAAAATTGGATGTCCTGTCCGATTATGAGGAAATAGAGGTCTGTACGGGCTATGAACTGGACGGCAGGCGTCTGACGGAATTTCCGTTCACCGACGTGCTCTCCGACTGTAAACCCGTGTTCGAGACCGTCAAGGGCTGGCATTGCGACATTTCAAAGTGCCGCAGAAAGGAAGACCTGCCCCAAGAGGCGCTCGACTATATCGCTTACATCGAAAAGGCGTGCGGCTGCTACATCAAATATGTGTCCGTCGGCGCCGAACGCGAAGCTTATATCGTCATGTAAAGTCATCTCCCGCACCTTGCGGCGAAATCTATTTTTTCCGCGTCCGCATATACTGTGTTATGCGGAAAAAATTTTATAAAATGCATGGTACGGGAAACGACTACATCTTTTTCAACTGCATGGGGCGGGGCATCTCCCGTCCGCAGGCATTGGCGCGGCGGCTCAGCGACAGGCATTTTTCGGTCGGCGGCGACGGCGTCATTCTCATTGAAAAAAGCAAGATCGCCGATGCAAAGATGCGCATCTTCAACGCCGACGGCAGCGAGGGGAAGATGTGCGGCAACGGCATTCGCTGTGTGGCAAAATTTCTCTATGACGGCGGCTTTGTCCGCCGGCGCGAGATGACCGTGGAGACCCGCTCGGGCGTCCGGCGGCTGACCGTGTATACGGGCGGCGACGGCTGTGTCTGCCGCGTCTGCGCGGACATGGGGCGGGCGGAGTTCGCGCCTGCGGCGATACCTGTGCGCCTGGAAGGGGATTGCATCGTCGACCGCCCCGCCTGCATCGGCGGCAGGGAATATCGCATCACCTGCGTGAGCATGGGCAACCCGCACTGCGTCGTGTTCGGCCCGCCCCCCGAACCGTTTGAACGGACGGGCAGGGCGTTTGAAGAGAGCCTGCTCTTTCCCGAAGGGATAAACGCGGAGTTTGCCTGCGCGGCGGGGGAGGACGGACTTGCCGTGCGCGTCTGGGAACGGGGCAGCGGCGAAACGCTCTCCTGCGGTACGGGGGCATGTGCGGCGGTCGCCGCGGCGGTCAGAAACGGATTGTGCCGGGCGGGGACGGAAGTTGCGGTGCGCCTGAAAGGGGGCGTTCTGTCCGTTCGGTATACGCCCGAAAGGGTATTCATGACGGGCGATGCCGTTCTGGCATATGTCGGCACGGTGGAAATATAAAGTCAAGGATAAAAAATTTTACGGAGAGGAAAACAGCATGACAAAGTACATTTTTGTTACGGGCGGCGTCGTATCGGGGCTGGGCAAGGGCATCACGGCGGCATCGCTGGGCCGGCTTTTGAAGATGCGCGGGTACAAGGTGGCTTCCCAGAAGCTCGACCCGTACATCAACATCGACCCCGGCACGATGAGCCCCTTCCAGCACGGGGAAGTGTTCGTCACCGACGACGGCGCGGAGACCGACCTCGACCTCGGGCACTACGAGCGGTTCATCGACGAGGACCTGAACAAGTATTCCAACCTGACCACGGGCAAAGTGTACTGGAACGTGCTCAACAAGGAGCGCAACGGCGAATATCTCGGGCAGACCGTGCAGGTCATCCCGCACGTCACCAACGAGATCAAGGCGTTCATCTATAAGGTCGGCAAGACCACGGGCGCGGACATCGTCATCACGGAGATCGGCGGTACGACGGGCGACATCGAAAGCCAGCCCTTCATTGAAGCCATCCGCCAGGTCGCCCGCGAGGTGGGCAGGGAAAACTGCTGTTTCATCCACGTCACCCTCGTTCCCTACATTTCGGGCTCGGACGAGTTCAAGTCCAAGCCCACCCAGCATTCCGTCAAGGAATTGCAGGGCATGGGCATTGCGCCCGACATCATCATTGCCCGCGTGGATGCACCCATGCCGCAATATGTCAAGGACAAGATCGCCATGTTCTGCAACGTGGAGCCGCGTTGCTGCATCGAAAATCTCACCGTCCCCGTCCTGTACGAGGCGCCGCTCATGCTCGAAAAGAGCAACTTTTCCCAAATCGTCTGCGACATCCTGCATCTGAAATCAAAGCCCATCGACCTGAGTTCCTGGCAGGCGCTCATCGACCGCATCCATGCCCGCAACAAGACGGTCAAAATCGCCCTTTGCGGCAAATATGTGCAGCTGCACGACGCCTACCTCTCCGTCGCCGAAGCGCTCGCGCATGCGGGGTATGAGAACGGCGCCAAGGTGGACATCTCCTGGGTGGATACCGAAAAACTGATGCCCGAAAACGTGGACGAAACACTGCGAGACATGGACGGCATCATCATGCCGGGCGGCTTCGGCGGCCGCGGCATCGAGGGCATGGTCCTTGCCTGCCGCTACGCGCGCGAGCACAACATTCCCTATTTCGGCATCTGCCTCGGCATGCAGATCGCCGTCATCGAATACGCGCGCGACGTCTTGGGTTACGCCGACGCCAATTCTTCCGAGTTCGACATCATGAGCGGGCACAAGGTCATCGACCTCATGCCCGACCAGTACGGCGTCAAGATGGGGGGAACCATGCGCCTGGGGGCGTATCCCTGCAAGGTCATCGGCATCATCATGAAGCGCGCCTATGGCGCGGACACGATCTCCGAGCGGCACCGCCACCGCTTCGAGTTCAATAACGAATACCGGGACGAGCTGAAAAAGGCGGGCATGGTCATTGCGGGCACGTCGCCCGACGGGTCGCTCTGCGAGGCGGTGGAAGTCCCCGCCAACGATTTCTTCATCGGCGTGCAGTTCCACCCCGAGTTCAAGTCCCGCCCGGACAACGCTCATCCCATCTTCCGCGAGTTCATTGCGGCGGCGGTCAAAAAGATGAAAGCGCGCAAAGCGGCAAAAAAATAAGGCGTTTTGCAATACATACCGGAGAGGGCAAAAAATAGTTCGTTTTGGGCATGTTCCCATTAAACTGAACGAAAAATATAAAAAACAAGGGCATTAGTCATATGAAACTGAACACCAATTATTGCAATTTAGCGGAGAGCTATCTCTTTTCCACCATCGCCCATAAAGTCAGTGCATACCAGGTGGCGCACCCCGACCAAAAAGTGTTGCGCCTCGGCATCGGCGACGTCACGTTGCCGCTCGCGCCTGCGGTCATCGCCGCCATGCACGAAGCCGTGGACGAAATGTCCAAAAAGGAGACCTTCCGCGGCTACGGGCCCGAACAAGGCTACGACTTTCTGCGCGAGAGCATCCAGGGGTATTATGCCCGCCGCGGCATCGCTTTGGATCTGAACGAAATTTTTATCTCGGACGGCGCAAAGTCCGACTGCGGCAACATCCTCGACATCTTCGGACAGGACAACGTCGTTCTGGTGCCCGATCCCGTCTATCCCGTCTATGTCGACACCAACGTCATGGCGGGCAGAAAAATTTTGTACATGAACGCGACGGCGGCAAACGGATTTCTGCCCATGCCCGACGAAAGCGTGCATGCGGACATCATCTACATCTGTTCTCCCAACAATCCTACGGGCGCGGCATACACCGCCGTGCAATTGCAGGCATGGGTGGACTATGCGCGCAAAAATAACGCCGTCATTCTCTACGATGCGGCGTACGAATGTTTTGCGTCCGAGGGGGTCGCGCGCAGTATCTACGAAGTGGAAGGGGCAGAGGAGTGCGCCATTGAACTCTGCTCTTTCTCCAAGACGGCGGGCTTTACGGGGACGCGCTGCGGCTACACCGTCGTGCCGCAGGCGCTCGTCTTTGACGGCATGAGCTGCAACAAATTCTGGCTGCGCCGCCAGACGACCAAATTCAACGGCGTTTCCTACATCGTCCAGCGGGGCGCGGCGGCGGTGTTCACCGAGGAAGGCGAAAGGCAGATCCGCGCCAATCTCGACGTCTATCGCAGGAATGCGAAGATCATCGCGGACACGATGGACCGGTTGGGCATCTTCTACACGGGGGGCAAAAATTCGCCCTACATCTGGCTACAATGCCCGAACGGCATGAAGAGCTGGGATTTCTTCGACATGCTGTTGAACGACATCCAGGTGGTCGGCACGCCGGGCAGCGGCTTCGGCAAAAATGGCGAGGGCTTCTTCCGCCTTACGGCGTTCGGCAGCGAGGAGACCACGCGCGAGGCGTGCGCCCGCATCGAAACATTATTGCGGGCGGGCAGATAAAACGATCCTTTCCGGCATCCGATCGGCGCGGCGCGGTTGCGCCGCGCGCACTTTTTACAAGGGAAAATGACACAGGGGAAAGACTATGGACGAAAAATTTCAAGCGATCAATGCGCCCGGCGCGCGGGCGGCGGGGGTGCTTTTGCACATCTCGTCCTTGCCCGGGCAATACGGCATCGGCACGCTGGGGAAAGAGGCGTATGCCTTTGTCGATTTTCTGCAAAGAGCAGGCGCAAAATATTGGCAGGTCCTGCCTTTGGCGCAGACGGGGTTCGGCGATTCGCCCTATCAGTCCGTTTCCTGCAATTCGGGCAATCCGTATTTCATCGATCCCGAAACGCTGTATGCCCGCGGACTTTTGACGGAGAACGAGTTGAAGGGCGCCGCCATGCCCAAAAAATCGGTGGATTACGCAAAACTTTATCACAAGCGTTATCCGCTTTTGAGAAAGGCTTTTTCCCGCTTCGATACGGGGGATACGGCGTTCTGTCGGTTTGTGGAGCAGGGAACTTTTCGCTCGTACGCCGAGTTCATGACCGTCAAGAAAAAATTCGGCGGCAGAAGTTTTGCCGCATGGGATAAAAAATTCAAATTCAACGACCGCAAAACGGTGGAGGGATACATTGCCGGAAATCGGGAGGAATATCTCTTTTGGCAGTGGTTGCAATTTGAATTTTTTGAAGAGTGGGGGGCGCTGAAAAAATACGCCAACGAAAAGGGGATAGCGCTCATCGGGGACATCCCGCTGTATGTCGCCTATGACAGCGCGGACGTGTGGAGCATGCCCGTATTATTCAAGTTGGACAAGGAGCGCGCCATGACCGAGGTGGCGGGGTGCCCGCCCGATTATTTTTCGGCGGAAGGACAGCTTTGGGGCAATCCGCTCTACAATTGGGAAAGGCAGAAAAAAGACGGTTATCGCTGGTGGATCGGGCGGCTGCGGGCGGCCTTCCGCTCGTTCGACGTGGTGCGCGTCGATCATTTCCGCGGCCTGGACCGCTATTACGCCATTCCCGCAGGCAGCCGGAATGCCGTCATCGGCCGCTGGTGCGACGGGCCGAAGAGCGCTCTCTTCCGGGCGGCGGAAAAGCGGCTCGGAAAACTCAACATCATCGCCGAGGATCTCGGCGTCATGGATGACGGCGTGCGGAAACTTCTCGTCGACACCGGTTTTCCCGGCATGAAAATACTGCTCTTTGCCTTTGAAGGGGGCGAGAACGACTACCTGCCCAAGAACATCGGGCACAACAGCGTCTGTTATACGGGCACGCACGACAACGACACGGCGGTGGGCTATCTGAAACGGCAGAATGCGGATTTTCTGAAATTCATCAGAAAAAATGTCCGTGCCGCCCTGCGCAGCCGCGGGCTTTCCCATCCTTTGCGGGGATATAAGGATGTCGCGGACGCCCTGCTGCACCTGCTCTTCGAGTGCGACGCCTGTCTTTCCGTCGTGCCCGTGCAGGACCTGTTGTTCCTCGACAATTCGGCCAGGATGAACACGCCCTCCACCAACGAAGTCAACTGGCGTTTCCGCCTGCGGGAGATCCCGGATGACGGCGCGGCCCAAAAATTGAGGGATCTGCTGACGCTCTATCGCCGCATATAGCGGTTTGAAAGGAGCTTTGATCAGTTTTTCGGCCTGCAATAAGATTCTGTGCGGCAAAAACAGCCCGGATGTCCTTTGTAAAAGGCATCCGGGCTGTTACAATTTGGCGGAACAGTCGCATCCGGAGGATCTGATCCCGGCGGAAAACGGATAATCTGGACGGATTTAAGAGAAAGTATAGTTTAATTCGTGGTCGCCGATCTGCAACGTGCGGAAAACGTCGGAATGATCGCTTTGAATGACGTGCCCGGCACCGTAGATCATATATCCGATTCGTTGAAACAAATAAATTTTGTTGGGGAAATCGTTGGGAAGGGGCGGAAAAAAATGATCCGGCCCCCGCTGCAACGCAACGGGAACCGGATCGTTCCGCTTTTGGTGAAGATGATAGGAGTTGAACCTACGACCTATACCATGTCAAGGTAGCGCTCTAACCAAATAAGCTACACCTTAAAAACAAGAGATAACTATTAAATCATTTTTCAAAAAAAATGTCAACCCTTTTTGCGGTATTTGTGAAAAAAATTCAAAAAAATAAAAAAAATCGGAACACTTTCAAAAAATTCCGAAAAAACCATTGACAAACGGAAAAAAATGGGATATGATTAAAGTGTCAAACCGAAGAGGCGGAGTAGTAGTTCGGCGCGAAAAAAGCCCAGAGAGCTTTCGTTTGGTGCGAGAAAGCGTTTTTTCTTCGAATGAATGGACCGCGGAGGGCGACGGCGAATTTTCTTTGGAAAGGTAGCCGCGACGGGGCTTTCCCGTTACAGAAAGAGGGCATGCATGTGTCCGGAAAGAGGCGATTGCAAAAAATCGTAAAATTGGGTGGCAACACGGTGGATCCGTCCCATAGGGCGGGATTTTCCGTGTTTTTTTGTTGCAAAAAAATTAAATAAAGACATACAGGAGGTAAAAATCATGTCTTTGAAGAATATTCCCTATAAGATCTATTTGGGCGAGGAGGAAATGCCGAAAAAATGGCTGAACCTCAAGGCGTTCATGCCACAGCAGCACGAACCGTTTCTCAATCCCGCCACGGGCAAACCCTGCACGCCCGAGGAGTTAGAGGTCGTGTTCTGCAAGGAGTGCGTGGAACAGGAACTCAACTGCACCGATAAGGAGATAGACATCCCGCAGGGCATACTCGATTTTTACCGCATGTTCCGTCCGTCGCCCCTCGTGCGCGCCTATTGCCTCGAAAAGGAGCTCGACACGCCCGCGCACATCTATTATAAATTCGAGGGCAACAACACTTCCGGCTCGCACAAACTCAATTCCGCGGCGGCGCAGGCGTATTACGCCAAACAACAGGGCCTGACTTCCATCACGACCGAAACGGGCGCGGGACAGTGGGGCACGGCGCTCGCCATGGCGGCGGCGTATTATAAGCTCGATCTGGATGTGTTCATGGTCAAATGTTCGTACGAGCAAAAGCCCTATCGCAAGGAGGTCATCCGTACCTATGGCGCGAACATCATTCCTTCTCCCTCCGACACGACGGAGGCGGGGCGCAAGATATTGCAGGAGTTCCCCGGCACGGGCGGCTCGTTGGGCTGCGCCATCGCAGAGGCAGTGGAGAAGGCGATCAAAACGCCCAATTGCCGCTATGTCCTCGGCTCCGTCCTCGATCATGTGCTTTTGCACCAGTCGGTCATCGGGCTGGAGAGCAAGATCGCGCTCGACAAGTACGGCGTGCAGCCCGACGTCGTCATCGGCTGTATGGGCGGCGGCTCCAATTTCGGCGGGCTCATCGCGCCCTTCATGGCGGACAAGCTGCAGGGCAAGACGAACACCCGCTTTATCGGCGTGGAACCCGCCAGCTGTCCGTCGGTCACCCGCGGCAAATATGCCTATGATTTCTGCGACAGCGCGAAGATCACGCCCCTCGCCAAGATGTATACCCTCGGCTGCGAATTCATGCCTTCCCCCGACCATGCCGGCGGCCTGCGCTATCACGGCATGAGCCCCGTGGTGTCCAAACTCTATGCGGACGGCTATATGGAGGCGCGCGCGGTCAGGCAGACGGAGGTGTTCAAGGCGGCGGAAGATTTTGCCCGCTGCGAGGGGATCCTGCCCGCGCCCGAAAGCAGCCATGCCATCAGGGCGGCGATCGACGAGGCGCTCGAATGCAAAAAGACGGGCAAGGCCGAAAACATTCTCTTCGGCCTGACGGGTACGGGATATTTCGACATGGCGGCCTATAAACATTACAATGAGGGCGATCTGAAAGATTATATCCCCACCGAAGCCGACCTGGAGAGGGGCTTTGCCAGCCTGCCGAAGATCGGCTGACGGGCATTCCGTTTTCCACGGAAAAAACGGGCCCTTTGCGGGAGAATATTGCGAAAATAAGAGGGAGAGAAAGGCATGCCTTTCTCTCCCTCTGCGTTCGGATGAAAAATCGGGGGAAAGAAGATGAAATTTTTGACGCGCCTGAAAAATTTTTTGAAGGCTCCGCCCGTTTGGTTGCAAATCGTGCTGTATGCGGCGGCGGTCGCCGCCTGTTTCGGCGTTCTGTGGCTGACTTCGCTCGGGACGCCCGCTTTTCCCGTCAGTGTCGCCGTCTATGCGTTTTATGCCGTGTCGGCGGCGATCGTCCATTTTTTTAAGACGAGAAAGATGCCGGACCTGCGCCTGCGCGCCGTGCGGGGCGTCAATCTTGTGCATGCCCTCGTCTCCGTATTCGCGCTGCAAACGGCAATGTTCCGCGAGTTTTCGCCCGAGCTCGAAGTCGGCGCATTCAATGCCTTGACCGGGTTTGCGGTGTGCGGTCTGACCGCGGCGATCGGTATTTTTATGC
>CAZTND010000010.1:0-8985 GCA_964615285.1 uncultured Clostridia bacterium | reverse complement strand
TGCGGGCGCTCGTTCGCCGCGCGTTTGATAAGCGTGTTTTTTCGGTGAAATTTCATCGGAGGGGCGGGCGGCTGTTGACAAACGGTGTCCGCGGGGTGTAAAATAAAACAGAACCGCGGCGAAATCCGTCGGAAAGGAGGAAACGGGCATATGAAAAAGGGTATACGGATAGGTCTGCGCATTTTGGCGTCGCTCGTTGCACTCATATTGGTCCTGTTTCTCGTGTTGCAGATCGGCATGCTCGTTGCGCACACATGGTCGCCCTGGACGCCCGATTATGAAAAAATCGACCTCACGCATATCCTTTCCAAGGAGGAATTTTCCGCAGAGGACTATGAAACGCTCTATCGGCAGACGGGGCTGACCAAACTCGGCGTAGACGGGTTGGTCGCCGCAGACAGGACGGAGGATATTCTGGAGATTCAGGAAGATTTTTTTGCGGCATATGAATATCACGGGAATGAGTTCGGGCCTTTTACTTGCAGCGATGTGCTGCGTTCCGCCGACGCCGTGCATTTTGCCGTGCTCGAAGACGGCGACGTCATCGTGACCGCTTCCACGCACTTTTCTTTTTTCCGTTTCGGTCACAGCATGCTGGTGGTGGACGGGGAGAAAGAAGAAATTTTGAATTCTTTCGGGTACGGTGCTCCCAGCGGCATCGGCAACGCAGAACACTTCAACCGCCGTCCCGCTTTTCTGATACTGCGCCCCAAGGCGGACGAAGAGACCCGCCGCGCCGTCGCGGCATATGCAGCCGACGAACTGACGGGCATCGAATATTCCATTCTTGCAGGGCTGTTCGGCGGGCAGTATGAGGAGGACGCGCCGCCGTCCGTCACGCAATGCGCGCATATCGTGTGGTATGCCTTCATGCATTTCGGCATCGATATTGATTCCAACGGCGGTTGGCTGGTGCTCCCGCGGGACATCGCCAATTCCGATCAGTTTGAACTGGTACAGGCATACGGATTCGATCTCGACGAATTGTGGGGCTATTGATAATATTGAAGGGAAAGCCCCGGGCGGCGTTTTACAAAGCGTCGCCCGGGGCCCTCTTTTTATCGGAACGGGCAGGGAGTTTGCCGGATCAGAGGCAATATGCGCAATAGGCGACCGCGATCCCCGCCGCCGGCGAACCGATCAGGATGAGCGTCTGTTTCCAGCCGCAGCGCCATCTCGCGGCAGGAAGGCAGCTTTTCCCCGTCCTCCACAATGCCCAGCGCAATGTCCCGCTTCATTCGTTCTTTGATGTTCAGATATATGCTCCGTTTGTTCCCCGTCTCCATCACTTTTTTTCAACTTTTTGCGGAGCAGGGAAAAAGAGGGGCGTTCCTGCGGAAATCGGAGGGGGACGGCATAAAAAACCAATTCCCGCGCATACTGTTCCGTGAAGCAGAGCGGGAAGGACGCGCGGGGAGGCGGAGCAGGGCATGCGGTGGGAAGAGAATTTTTTGTTGTGGGTACAATCCAATGTCCGCACGCCCTTTCTGACGCATGTGTTCCAGGTCATTACGCATTCCGCCGACAAGGGAGGCATATGGCTGCTCATCGTCCTTGCCATGCTGCCGTTTGAAAGCACCCGCCGCGACGGGGCGGTGTGCCTGATCACGCTTTTGGCGGAAGCATTCTTCGTCAACATCGTTCTGAAACATGCCGTGGGGCGCGTGCGGCCATTTCATGCCGTGGAAGAACTGCAGCCCCTTGTCCGTCCGCCCGACGATTTTTCCTTTCCGTCCGGGCATACGGCGGCATCGTTTGCCGTTGCCGCAGCCGTCTTTTTTGCGGGGTACAGGCGTTCGGCGGTCCTGTTGCTCGTGTTCGCCGCATTGGTCGGCGTATCCCGTATCTATCTCGGCGTGCACTATCTCACCGATGTGTTCGCGGGGGCGTTCATCGGGGTTCTCATTGCCTACGGCGTGCACGTCGCATTGGGAGGATGAAGTAAAAAGAGGTAACCATGTCCGTGAATAAAGGCAAAAAGCCGCATGATTTTTCAACGGAGATCGTGCGGCTTTTTTGTGCGTTCATATGACTATTTATCTATGAAAAAAAACAGCCGCGTTCAAAGCGGCTGTCGGAAAAAAGGAATAAATGGTCGATAGTATGTTGCGGCAGATGGCGCCTTTTTAATGCACGATCAGGCTCTTGCCCGTCATTTCCTTGGGCTGGGGCAGTCCCATCATTTCGAGCAGGGTCGGGGCAAGGTCGGCAAGCACGCCGTCCTTGCGGAGGGTCGCGTTCTTCAACTCGTTGGAAACGAGAATGACGGGCACGGGATTGGTGGTGTGCGCCGTGAAGGGGGAAACGCCGTCGTCGTCGATCAGCTTGTCTGCGTTGCCGTGGTCGGCAGTCACCAGCGCGCCGCCGCCCATTTCCAGGATCTTGTCCACGACCTTTTTCACGCACTCGTCCACCGTGTGCACAGCCTTGACCGCCGCGGGAATGACGCCCGTGTGCCCGACCATGTCGCAGTTGGCAAAGTTCAGAATGAGCACGTCGAATTCGCCCGTGGACAACTCTTCCAGCACCTTGTCGGTCACTTCATAGGCGCTCATTTCGGGCTTTAAGTCATAGGTCGCCGCCTTGGGCGAGGGGATGACGATGCGGGTCTCGCCCTCGACGGGCGCTTCCAGTTTGGCGTTGAAAAAGAAGGTGACGTGCGCGTATTTCTCGGTTTCGGCGATGTGCAGCTGCTTTTTGCCGAGCGAGGCAAGATATTGGGGCAGCGTGTTGTCGATCTCGTCGGGCGGGAACGCCACGCCTACGTTTTCAAAGGTACTGTCATACACCGCGAAGCCCGTGAACACGGGGTGCAGGAATCCCGTCTTGCGCTCGAACCCGAGCGTCTTGCCGTCGGCGTTCGTGAAGGGGAATGTCTTTTGTGAGAACATGCGCGCGATCTGCCTGGCGCGGTCGGGGCGGAAGTTGAAGGAGATGATGGAATCGCCCTCTTCCACCAGCGCGACGGGCTTGCCGTCCTTGCAGATGTTGGTGGGCAGAATGAATTCGTCGGTCACGCCCTCGGCGTACGACTTTTCAATGGCTTCCACGGCATTTTCGGCGTGCACGCCCGTGCCGAGGGTCATCATGTCGTACGATTTCTCCTCGCGGTCCCAGTTGTTGTCGCGGTCCATGGAGTAATACCTGCCCGCGACCGAGGCGATGACGCCGAAGCCGAGTTTGTCCATCTCCGCCTGCAATTCGCGCACAAATTCAACGCCCGAAGTCGGAGGCTCGTCCCTGCCGTCCATGAAACAGTGGACGTACGCCTGCGCAAGCCCGCGCTCCTTCGCCATTTTCAGAAGGGCATAGAGGTGAGTGAGGTGGCTGTGCACGCCGCCCGTGGAGCACAGGCCCCACAGGTGCAGCTTTTTGCCGTTCTTTTTCGCCTCGTCCATGGGCTTGATGAGGGCGGCGTTTTGGAAGAAATCGCCGTCCTGAATGGCCTTGGTGATCTTGGTGAGGTCCTGGTAGACGATGCGTCCCGCGCCGATGTTCAGGTGTCCGACCTCGGAGTTGCCCATCTGTCCGTCGGGCAGCCCCACGCTCATGCCGCTCGCGCCGAGCTGCGAAGAGGGGAATTCCTTTTCGAGCGCGCAGATGTTCTTGCTGCCGTCGATGGAAATGGCGTTGCCCTTGGAAGCGGGGGCAATGCCGTAGCCGTCCATGATGATGATGCCGTAAGGTTTTTTCATGAATTTTTTACCTCTTTATATAAACTTTCTGTCGCCTATTATTATATATCAAATGCGAATTTTTAGCAACCGTTGGAAAGCTGTTTGAGGAGAAAAAGGGGGATAAAAGCTGTTTTTTGCCGCCGATCATGGATATATCCGAAAAAGCAGGGTTGACATGCGGTGGAAAAGGCTGTATAATGTAGTTGTCGGTCCGGAAACTTGTTTGCATCGTGCAACGGTCGTCAAAGGGGGAGTAAAAAAATGCATGCCGCGTCGGTTCGATCCAATGGCGGACAGAGCCGAAGAGAGAGGGAACAGGATCACCTTCCAATTGAAGTGCACGTGCGGCGGAAAATTGTTCTTATCGGCGATTATTCGATGTCTTTTTCGGAACTGTCCGAGGAGTTGGAACAAACGGTCGGGGAAGAGGAGCTCTTGAACGCTTTTTCCGGCATTGAAATTTTCCGTATCGTCGGCAAGAAGAAAAAGAGATGGTTTTCCGAGGAAACGGCATAAAAGTATGCGGTCGTTTCAACGCCGCCGCTGTGCCGTACACCGCAAAAGATGAAAACGCCGCCCCGCTTGTCTAAAAGCGGGGCGGCGTTCTGCCGTGTTCCGGGTAAGATTTTACTTATCGAAATTGACGATGGTCGCAAAATCGGTGGTCAGCGACGCGCCGCCGATGAGCCCGCCGTCGATGTCGGGCTGCGCCATCAGTCCCTTGCAGTTCTTGGCGTTCATCGAACCGCCGTATTGGATGCGCACGCGGTTGGCTTCCTTGCGGGAGAACAGTTTGGAGAGCTTTTTGCGGATGTAGCCGATGGTTTCCTCCGCCTGTTCGTCCGTCGCCGTCCTGCCCGTGCCGATCGCCCAGACGGGCTCGTAGGCAATGACCAGCTTGGTCAGGTCCTCCACGCCTTTCAGCCCTTCTTCCAGCTGGCGGTCCAGAACGGCGTTGGTCTTGCCGCTCTCGCGCTCTTCCAACGTCTCGCCCACGCACACGATGGGGGTCAGCCCGCCCGCCAGCGCGGCAAGCGTGCGCTTGTTGACCGTTTCATCCGTTTCGCCGAAGTATTGGCGGCGTTCGCTGTGGCCGATGATGACGTACTTCACGCCGTACTCTTTGAGCATACTCACGGAGATCTCGCCCGTAAAGGCGCCCTTTTCCGCCCAGTGCACGTTTTCCGCGCCGATCTTGATGCGCGACCCCTTGGCGGCCTTGACCATGGCGGGGATGAGGATGGCGGGCACGCACAGCGCCACGTCGCACTTGGCCTCCTTCACGAGGGGGCGCAGTTCCTTGATGAGCGCCGCGCCGCTCTCCGCCGTCATGTTCATCTTCCAGTTGCCTGCGATAAAAGGTTTTCTCATATCCGAATTTTTCACTCCTTGCGATGAAATTTTTTGTATGTAAGTCCGTAAACGTGACAACAGGCCGAACCGGAAAGGATTTCAGCCTGTTTTCCTTGTTTTTTCAAAAGAAAGATATTATTTCTTGTCGTTGAGGCAGGCGATGCCGGGGAGAACCTTGCCTTCGAAGAGCTCGAGGGAGGCGCCGCCGCCCGTGGAGATATGGGTCATCTTGTCCGCGAAGCCGAGCTGCTGCGCCGCCGCCGCGCTGTCGCCGCCGCCGATGATGGTCGTTGCCTTGCCCTGCAGATCGGCAAGCGCTTTGGCGACCGCAATGGTGCCTTTGGCAAGTTCGGGGTTTTCAAATACGCCCATGGGCCCGTTCCAGATGACCGTCTTGGCGTTGTCCAGAAGGTTGGCAAACATCTGACGGGTGGCGGGACCGATGTCCAGCCCCATCATGTCGTCGGGAATGTTCATGGTATCCACGACCTTCGTTTCGATGGGGGCGTCGATGGGGTCGGGGAAGGCTTTGGCCGCCACGGTGTCGTTGGGCAGGATGATGCGTTTGCCCAGTTTTTCGGCCTTGGCGAGCATGTCTTTGCAGTAGGAAAGTTTTTCGTCGTCCACCAGCGAGGTGCCGACTTTGCCGCCCTTGGCTTTGATGAA
Source organism: uncultured Clostridia bacterium (assembly GCA_964615285.1). Lineage (GTDB taxonomy): Bacteria > Bacillota > Clostridia > Christensenellales > Borkfalkiaceae > RGIG4074. The sequence goes on along the minus strand of CAZTND010000010.1, from coordinate 3,289 downwards.
AGTGTACGCCATGCCGCCGCCGATGAACAGCGTGTCGCACTTTTCAAGCAGGTTGGAGATGACGTTCAGCTTGTCGGCGACCTTCGCGCCGCCCAGAATGGCGATGAAGGGGTGCTGGGGGTGTTCCAGCGCGTCCGCCATGACGGTGAGTTCCTTCTCGATGAGGAAGCCGCATACGGCGGTCTTGACCAGACCCATTTCCACGATGGCGGCGGTCGAAGCGTGGCTGCGGTGCGCCGTGCCGAAGGCGTCGTTGACATAGATCTCGCAGTAAGATGCCAGCGCCTTGCAGAAATTTTCTTCCTTCTTGGTCTCGCCTTCGTGGAAGCGGAGATTTTCAAGGAGCACGCATTCGCCGTCCTTGCAGGCGGCGACTTTGGCTTTCGCGTCGGGGCCGATGACGTCCGTCGCAAAAGTGACTTTGCCGTCCAGAAGTTCGTTCAGTCTGTCCGCAACGGGTTTCAGGCTCAGTTTTTTCAGGTCGCCCATCGCCTTTTCCAGCGTGGCTTTTTTGGCGGCCTCCCGTTCGCCTTCGGGCAGCGCGTCGATTTTCGCCTGCTCTTTTTTGTTGAGCTTGACTTTTTCGTCGAGCACGTTATGCGGCTTACCCATGTGCGAGCAGAGGGTGATTTTCGCGCCCTTTTCCATCAGGTATTTGACGGTGGGAAGAGCACCCTGAATGCGGTTCTCGTCGGTGATGACGCCGTCCTTCATGGGGACGTTGAAATCGCACCGGACGAGTACTTTTTTGCCTTTGATATCGCCGAGGTCTCTGACAGTCATTTTGTTCATAAATCGAACTCTCCTTGCAACAACGAATTTTATTTTGTTTTTAAGTCTAACGGTACTATTTTACTGTTTTTTGCAGGAATTGTCAAGGATATAATCGGGCTTTTACCCCCTTGCGGCGGAAAAAAGTTGCGTTTTTACCGTATTTTTCCGCCGTTCGCGTTTCCCGTTTTTTGTTCGGCGCGAAAATCGGTTGCATTTTTCGCGTCCGCCGTGGTATAATGCGAATATACGGGCCGAAGGAAAAGGAGGCGGAAAAATGGAAGACGAAAAAACGGAGCGGTCGGAAGCGGACGGCAACGCCGCGGCGGGCAACGAAAATGAAAAGGAAGATTGTCCGCCCGCGGAAACGGGGACGGACGGAACGGAAGGAGAATTGCTTCCGGAAACGGAGAAGGACGGTGCAGAAGGCAAAAAGCCCCGCCGCGCTCATACGACCAACATCGTCGTCAATATCGCGGCGGCGGTCATTCTTTTGGGCGTTTTCATCTTCATATTCGTGTATTTTTATGATGAAATTCGGTATCTGGGTACGGCGGAAGGCAGGGAGGAGTTCATTGAAAGACTGCGCGGCACGGGCGTCTGGGGCGTTCTCATCCTCCTGCTCATACAGGTTTTACAGGTCGTGGTGGCGTTCATTCCGGGCGAAATCGTGGAATTGGCGAGCGGCGCGCTCTACGGGTCCTTTTGGGGACTGGTTCTCTGTCTGGTCGGGCTGAACATCGGCACGCTCGTCATCTTCGGGCTGGTGCGCCTTTTGGGCGGGGCGTATGTGCGCGAAAACGTGAGTAAAAAACAGTATAAACATCTCAAGATACTCAACGATCCCGACCGCGCCCTGGTCGCGCTCTTTTTCATTTTTCTCATTCCGGGGCTTCCCAAGGATATCCTTATCTATTTTATTCCGCTCACCTGCGTGAAAATGGTGCCGTTCATGGTCGTGTCCTCCGTCGCCCGTATCCCTTCCATCGTCAGTTCCACCTTTACCGCGGAGGCGCTGCTGCGGGGGGACTATCTCCCCGCGGGCATCGTGTTCGGCGTCTTTCTGGTACTCGGCGTCCTGGGCGTGGCGTTCAACAAGCAGATATACGCCCTTGTGGAAAAACTGCCTTTTCTGAAGAAAAAATAATTTTTCGCCTTTTTGAAAACGCTATTGACAAAAATATGCGGGCATGGTATACTGGATATATCATTTCATTATGTTCTTTATTCAGGAGGGAAAAATGCAAAAACGCGGCATAGGAAGGGGACTGATCGTTGCCGGCGGTATTGCCGTTCCTATCGGGTTGTTTTTGGTGGGGCTTTTGGTTGGGTAGATCAAAGCTCGTCGTCGATCTGCTCATTATTTCGATTTGTCTGACGGTGGCGGGGGCAGGCATGCTCATTGCCGGATTTGTATTGTTTTTCGGGATCGATCCGAAGTATCTCGAAATGGCAAAAACGTACAAGACGTATCAGGTCGACCACTCGATCGATTATAAGGCGGAGCTGACCGCCATGCGTCAGCAGTATATGGCGGACGGCGACCCGAAAAAAAACAGGCCGTATCTTTTCCCGGGTAAATATTCATATGCGCGGGGCTGTTACGATCTTTCCGTTTTGCAAAAGGGACAAATTCAGTACGGAATGGTCGTCAAGGCAAACGACAAACTTTTCCGCTGTGCCGGAGACAAAATATTGGACGAAAAAATTCATCGGTAATTTTGTGAACGGGTGCGCCGGGAAGATCCTTCACTGAGTTGCAGGGAAAATGAGCATCATACTTGTACCCAACCCGCTTTTATGCGGGTATTTTTTTGGTATTCTCTTTGCGGATAAGATAAAAATAACGGAGGCATGTCCGGATTGAACGGAAAAAGGGCGGTTCCCGCGCCTCAATGGGAGAGCCGACGGAAAGCGAAAAGAGAAGAGCATGTCTGCGTGTAAAGCCAAAACGGGCGACCCATGCCGGCAGTATATTTGTGCATCAAAGGGGAAGTAACGGCGCAAAAAAGAGGGGAAGGCCGCGCCGATAAGGCGGACGCGGAAAAATTTTTTGCCTGTCCGCCGATTTTCTTGCTCAATTTGTTTGACAAAACCCTCTGCGAAATGTTAAAATAATCAAGCTGCCTTGTAAGGGCGTATTGCGCCCTGCGGGAGTTTTACATTATTATATATGATCTCATTATTATATATGATCTCATTTCGTCTTCTTAAATTGCCTTTCGGGGCAGTTTCGGAGAAATATATTCCAAAATTTTGTAAGGAGGTAAAAAATGCCCACCATCAACCAGCTGATCAAGTACGGCAGAGAGAAGCAGACCTACAAGTCCAAGAGCCCTATTCTGGACAACTGCCCGCAGAAGCGCGGCGTCTGCCTGTCCGTGACGACCACCACGCCCAAGAAGCCTAACTCGGCTCTCCGCAAGATCGCGCGCGTCCGCCTGACCAACAAGCAGGAAGGCGTCGTGTACATCCCGGGCGAGGGGCACAACCTGCAGGAGCACAGCTCCGTACTCGT
>CAZTND010000009.1:17593-41120 GCA_964615285.1 uncultured Clostridia bacterium | reverse complement strand
CTGAATACGTTCTCTCCGAATATCTCCGGTACTCCCATTGCTCTTCGCCTCTCCTCTGCATAGTTATGATATATTGATTTTATTATAACGGAAAAGGGAGCAGAAAGTCAAACGATGAAACAAAAAAAGTGCGGACGAAAGAAAATCTTTCGTCCGCACCGCCTGAGCCGGCCAAAGCGGCCCGGCATGATATGTGCTTATTTTTTCTCGTCCCGCTTCTTTTCGACGGTCAGCCCGTCCTTGCCGACGTTCACCGTCAAGGCGTCGCCCGCCGCGCAGTTCCCCGCGATGATGTAACGGGCGAGCGCGTTTTCCAGCGTGTTCTGCAGGTACCGCTTCAAAGGCCTTGCGCCGTACACGGGGTCGTAGCCGTTCTCCGCGATGTAATTCTTGGCGCGGTCGGAAACTTCCAGCGAGAGCTGCTTGTCGGCAAGCCGCGCCTTGAGGTCGGCAAGGAGCAGATCCACGATGCCCGCGATGTCCTCCTCGGAGAGGGGTTTATAGAACACGATCTCGTCGAGACGGTTCAAAAATTCGGGGCGGAAGGAGCGCTTCAAAAGCTCGTTCACCTGTTCGCGTGCCTGCGGCAGGATCTCGTGCGTGTCCTCGTCGATGCCCTCCAGAATGTACTGCGAGCCGAGGTTGGAAGTCAGGATGATGACGGTGTTCTTGAAATCCACCGTGCGTCCCTGGCTGTCCGTGATTCGCCCGTCGTCGAGTACCTGCAAGAGGATGTTGAACACGTCGGGATGCGCCTTTTCGATCTCGTCGAACAGGATGACGCAGTAGGGCTTTCTCCGCACCGCCTCGGTCAGCTGGCCGCCCTCGTCGTAACCGACGTATCCGGGGGGCGCGCCGATGAGTCGGGACACGCTGAATTTCTCCATATACTCGGACATGTCTATGCGCACAATGTTCTTTTCGTCGTCGAAGAGGGAGCGCGCCAGGGTCTTGGCAAGTTCGGTCTTGCCGACGCCCGTCGGACCCAAAAACAGGAAGGAACCGATGGGACGGTTGGGGTCGGCGATGCCCGCGCGGGAACGCAGGATGGCGTCCGACACCTTTTGCACCGCCTCGTCCTGGCCGATGACGTGTTTGTGCAATATCTCGGGCAGGCGCAGGAGTTTTTCGCGTTCGCCCTCCATCAGCCTGGAAACGGGGATGCCCGTCCAGCGGCCGATGATGCGCGCGATCTCCTCCTCCGTGACCTTGTCGCGGAGGAGCGTGTTCTCCTTGCCGCCCGACTGTTTGCGCTCATACTCCGCAAGTTGCTTTTTCAGATCGGGCAGCACGCCGTATTCGAGGCGGCTCGCCTCGTCGTAATCGGCCTTGCGCTTTGCCGTCTCCAGGTCGGCGTTCGCCTTTTCGATCTGCTCGCGGAGCTGCTGACCCTTGCCGATGGACTCCTTTTCTTCCAGCCATTTCGCCTTCATGCCTGCATACTCTTCGCGCAGGGCGGCGAGTTCCTTCTGGAGCTCCTTCAGACGGGACTGCGTCAGCTCGTCCGTCTCCTTTTTCAGGGCGTTCTCCTCGATCTCGAGCTGCATGATTTTACGCGCCGCTTCGTCCATCTCCGCGGGCATGGACTGCATCTCCGTCTTGATGAGGGCGCACGCCTCGTCCACGAGGTCGATGGCCTTATCGGGCAAAAACCTGTCCGTAATATAGCGGTTGGAGAGGGTCGCCGCCGCGATGAGGGCGTTGTCCTGGATCTTGACGCCGTGAAAGACTTCGTACCGCTCTTTGAGGCCGCGCAGGATGGAGATGGTGTCCTCGACGGAGGGTTCGTTCACCATGACAGGCTGGAAGCGGCGTTCCAGGGCGGGGTCCTTTTCGATGTATTTACGGTATTCGTCCAGCGTGGTCGCGCCGATGCAGTGCAGTTCGCCGCGCGCCAGCATGGGCTTCAAGAGGTTGCCCGCATCCATCGCGCCGTCCGACTTGCCCGCGCCCACGATGGTGTGGAGTTCGTCGATGAAGAGGATGATTCCCCCTTCGCTCTTTTTGACTTCGTTGAGCACGGCTTTGAGCCTTTCCTCGAACTCGCCGCGGAACTTTGCGCCCGCGATGAGGGCCCCCATGTCCAGAGAGAACACCTTTCTGTCCTTGATGGAATCGGGCACGTCCCCCTGCATGATGCGGATGGCGAGCCCTTCGGCGATGGCAGTCTTGCCGACGCCCGCTTCGCCGATGAGAACGGGATTGTTTTTGGTCTTACGGGACAGTATGCGGATGACGTTGCGGATCTCTTCGTCCCGCCCGATGACGGGATCGAGTTTATGCTGCCGCGCCCGCTCCACAAGATCGGCGCCGTATTTGTTCAGAACGTCATAGGTATCTTCGGGACTGTCCGAATTGACCCGCGCGTTGCCGCGCACTTCTTTGAGCGCACGCAAAAAGGCGTTCTTCTGTATATCAAATTGCCGAAAGAGTTCCTTGACCGTCTTGTCGGGACGGTCCAGGAGCGCCAAAAAGAGGTGTTCGACAGAGATAAAGGAATCTTTCATGGCGGACATCTGTTTTTCCGCCTCATCCATCGCCGCCGCCAGCTCGTTGGACAGATACAGCTGTCCGTTTCCCCCGCTCACCTTGGGCATGGCGTCCGTCTTTTTTACGGTCTCCGCCAAGAGCACCGGAACGTCCTTCCCCATGCGGGAAAGAATTTTGGGAATGAGCCCGTCCTCCGCAGACAGCAGCGACTGCAAAAGGTGCGCCTGTTCCAACCGCTGGTTGCCGTTTTCGTTTGCGATCCGCTGTGCGCCCTGTACGGCTTCGAGCGCCTTTCGGGTAAATTTTTCCGCATTCATCATGATGACTTCGCCTCCTGTAAAAACGTTATTTTCTTCACTCTATTCTTAAACCGAATTTTGTTTTCTAAACAGAAAAGCGGAATTTTTTTGACGATCGGCCGTTTTCTGTTGCGGGCGGAGAAACACAGCCGCCCTGCCCCCTGCAAAACGCAAAAAAGCGGCCGCCACGCCGCTTTTTGCCTGTTTCCCGCGCCTTTTTATGTTTTATGATTGCCGTCCGCCCCCTCCTTTTTCCCGAACACCGAACGGAATTTTTGTTTGATCGCCTCCCGCCGCTGCTCGCGCAGCGCCTGTTTTTCGTATCGCTCCAATTCCCCGAGGAGGAACGAGCGCGCCGCGTCCAAAAATTCCGCCGCCGAGCAAAATTCGTCGATGTGTTGCAGGGTACGCACATATTTGAGTACGAAAACATCCTGAAAGGCTTCCGCGCCGACTGCAAGCGCCGCCGCGCCCCGCGCGCCCGCAAGGGCGGAAAAAGCAGTGAGAATATCCGCCGTGGCGTCGATGAGGACCTGCCCGTAATCTTTACGCGTCGCCAAATTCGCCAAGGCGACGAAAAGCACAAATTCGTCGCTGCTTTCCTCGATGAGCATATCCGCCCGCGCGCCGATAAGCTGCTGCGCCGCCGACGGCAGCTCGGAGAGGCTTTCCCAGCGAACGAACGGAGCATATTCCGCGGGCACCGTCTGCGCGAGGAGCCGCATGATGTCCCCGTGATTGACCGTATTCTCGATGATATCGATCTCTTCGGTCGCGACGACCCCGTCCGCCAACGCCTCTTTCAGGAGCAGGCTTTGAAGAATGCAGTCATAGGTGCGCAAAGCGGCTTCGACGTCCTCCTTTTCCACTGCCTCCTTGACCTTTCTGCCCAGATCGCGGATACATTTTTCCGCTTTGGCGTACTCCCTGCGTATCTTCCTGCCGATCGCATCTTGTTCTTTTTCCGTCATATCTTTGGTTCCCCTTTTGTTTTTTTGACGCCGGCTGCGGCGCCTTTATTACATATATAAAGCCGTTTTCCCGAAAGAAAACGGCTGTCAAGAGATTTAACCATTATTTTTTCAAGAGAAAAATATCCTTTCCCGTCCTTTTAAGCACGCGCGCCGCTTCCCGCGCCATGACGCGGTACGCCTCTTCGGACGGGTGCAGGTGATCGCCGCTGTCATACCCCCGCCCGAGCCGCGTGGGGCGGAGCGGGTCGCGCACCGCCTTGTCGAAATCGATGACGCCGTCCGTAAGGGCGGTGTCGCGGATGAAGTCGTTGACCGCCGCGCGCAGTTCTTCGCGGAAGGGCGCATAGGTGCGCCAGCCTTCGACGGGCAGCAACGTGCATATGTACGCTTTCAGTCCCCGCTCCCGCGCCGCGGCGATATAGAATTTCAACCCTCCGATGAGTTCCTCCGCCGTCGGCAGGTCGCTCCACGGGCGGAAGGGGTTTTCCGTGCTGCCCACGGGGTGAATGATATCGTTGATGCCGTGCTGGATGACGACTGCCGACGCGCCGTCCACGGCGGATATCTCGTGCGGGAAACGGATGCTGCCCTTCAGGCCGTAGGCTTCATACGCCGCGCACTCGTACTGCCGCAGAACACGGGTGCCGCTTGCCGCCTTGCGCACCACCGAACGGTCGGACACACGCCCCCTGGAAAACTCCATGGCGAGATAGTCGGGCCAGGACTGCGCGGTGATGAAATCGCCGTAACAGACGACGGCGGCATTTTTTCCGTCGGTCAGGACGGACACGTCGCTCAGAAAATAGCACACGTCGGTGTTGCGCGTCTTTTCGATGGGCAGATGCTCCGACAGGACGTGGTTGCCGAAGGCGTAATTGCCGCGGGAGAGCGGACCCTTGAACACCACGCCCGAGCGCAGTTCGACGCAATCTTCAAAGTAAAAACTGACGGAAAGCAGCATGCCCCGCCGCAGAGAAAAGGCGACCGGATCGCTGACGACCGACTTGCCCGCGGGCAGGATGACCTGCGTTTCGCCCCCGAACGTGACGGGGCAGGCGGTGAACCCGCGCATCTGTTCGTCCCCCACGGCGAGGGCGACGTAGGCGCAGGTCAGCGTTACGTCCTCCGTGCCGCAGAAGTTGTCGAACGTCAGGCGGACGGCGTCGCCGTCGAAGGGCACGGGCACGGGATAGCGGAAGGTGATGTCCTTTCCGTGCGTCGCGGCGGTGCGTTCGGTGACGGACATGGCGTTGCCCCAGATGCCCACCCATTTCCTGTTAGCCATACTCTCCGTCATACGACCTCCTCCGTGCTTTTTCTTTCATTATATCATGTCGGAAACGGTTTGTAAACAAAACAAGCATAAAAATATCGCCGCTTTGCCCCTCTTCCCGCCGCCCTCTTTTTTCTGTCCCTTCCCGCATCTTCTCCTTTCGGCTCATGATAAAATATGCACCTCCGAAGAGCCGTCCGGCCTTAAAGGTGCACATCGATTTTTCAGAGACGGGGAAAGTTTTGCCCTCTTTCACCGCGCATTCCTTGCCGTCAAGCGTCCGTTTCCTCGGGCGGCTTTGCCGTTTCGGGAAAATCGCCTTCCGTGCCGGCGGACGGGTCGGGCGGCGACGGCGGCTGTCCGGGAGAACCATCCGCCTCCTTTTTCGCACCGTTCTCACCGTCCCCCGCCGCGGTCTCTTCCGGCGGAACGGCGGGCGGCGACGGCGGCTGTCCGGGAGAACCATCCGCCTTCTTTTTCGCACCGTTCTCACCGTCCCCCGCCGCGGTCTCTTCCGGCGGAACGGCGGGCGGCGCCGCGGCTTTTTTGTCCCGCCGGCGGGCCATATACCAATTCCCCACCGCCGCCAGAATGATGATGCAATACCCGACGATGCTCAGCCAATCGGGGATCTCCGAGAGGAACAAAAATCCGAGGACCGCGGTGAAGATCACGATGGAATAGTCGTACACGGAAATTTCTTTGGCGGGAGATTTGGAATATGCCTTGGTGATGAATATCTGCCCGAACGCGGCGGCGGTGCCCGCCAGCAGCAAAAACAACAACTGCTGCCAGCTCATCGTATACGGGTCGAAGATCAAGGAAGGCAGCGTCACCAGACAGGTGACGACCGAAAACACGAAGATGATGAGGTTGCCGTCGACGCCCGCTTTGCCCATCTTGTGCACGAAGGTGTACGCGACGCCCGCGCCCAGCCCGCCGAGCACCCCGAGCGCCGCGGGAATGACTTCCGCGGAAAAGGTCGGCTTGACGACGCAGAGCGCGCCGACAAAGGCGAGCGCGACGGCCAGCCATTCCGCCCCGGTCGGCTTTTCTTTCAGCAGCAAAAAGGAAAAAATGATGGCAAAGAAGGGCGAAAGTTTGTTGAGGATGGAGGCGTCGGCGATGTTCATATTGCTGACCGCATAGAAATTGCACAGCACGCCCACCGTGCCCGCCGCCGCGCGGATGAGCAGGTCGCCGATATGCCCCTTGCCCGTCCTGACCGCATTCTTGTTTTTGATGAGCATGGCGGTTGCCAGGCCGAGGGCGACGATGTTGCGGAAAAATGCCTTCTGCATGACGGGCACTTCCCCCGACAGGCTAACAAAGAGATTCATCAGCGCGAAAAAAAATGCCGATATGACGATGTAGACGATGCCCAGATATTTGGAATTGATTTTCGAGCGTAACATATTGTATCTTTATTCTCCTGCGGATAAAAAAGTGCAAAGCTGTTTTCTTTTCAGAGTTTCCGAACGATCCTGCTGCCGTGCGGCGGCACGCAGATACAGGACAGATCGACCCTTTCGCCCGTCAGAAGGTCCTCTCCCTCTCCGCCGCCGACCGAAAAGGTCACGGGCGCGCCGTCGGTGTTGAAACAGGGGTACAGCGTTTCTCCGTCCCCTTCGCGCACGAATGCCAGGCTCTTGTTTTGCAGCCATGCCTTGGCATAGGTCCCGCAGGCGAGCGCGCGGCTCTCTTTTCGGATCGCGCACAGTTTTTTGATGTGCGTTTCCAGCGCGGGCGCCTTGTTCTTGTCCAGATCGTCGACGCACGGGCGCAGGCGGCGGTCGAAGTCGCCCTTGTCCCCCTCCGCGGCGTATTCCCCGCCATAATACAGGCATGGTATGCCCGGAACGGTGAAAAGGAGCGTATAGAGCGCCTCTATGTTTTCCTTCTTTTGGAGGGCGGTATACACGCGGGGCACGTCGTGGTTGTCGAGGAAGTTGAAGAGCGCCTTGCCCTTGTACAGCGCCCAAGGCGTGTCGGCAAAAAGGCGGGAGAGGGAGTGTTCGATCTCGAACAGGTTGTCACTGTTGAACGCCGATACCATGCCCTTGAAACACTCGTAATTCGTGATGGAATCGAGCCGCTCCGGCGAGAGGTTGGAGGCAAAATTGCCGATGTGGATGACTTCGCCCATCAGAAAGAAATCGTCCCGCTTTTCCTTCACCGTGCGGCGCAGAAGTTCAAAGAACCAGGGGGGCAGAAGGTAACTCACGTCCAGCCGCAGGCCGTCGATGCCGAACTCGTCCATCCAGAAGCGCACGGCGTCCATGAGATATTTTTGCAGGTCGAGGTTGTCGAGGCGGAGTTTGACAAGTTCGTTGTGCCCCTCCCAGTTCTCGTAGGAAAAGCCGTCGCCGTAATTGTTGTCCGCCTGAAAGTTGATGTTGAACCAAAAGCGGTAGAAGGTGTTTTCCCGCTCCTTTCTGACCTGCACGAAGGGCGGGAACTCCCTGCCGACGTGGTTGAACACCCCGTCCAGCACCACGCGGATGCCCGCCGCGTGCAGCTTTTGCACGAGGGCCTTGAACTCGTCGTTGGTGCCCAGGCGGCGGTCGACCTTATAAAAGTCGACGGTATCGTAGCCGTGCGAAACGCTCTCGAAGAGCGGGTTGAAGAGCACCGCCGTCACGCCGAGGTCTTTGAGGTGCGGGATGTTCTCCTCTATCTTGTAAAAGCGGTGCCGCACTTCGCCGAAGTCGTTGTACTGCTCCGCCCCGCAATAGCCGAGCGGGTAGATCTGATAAAACGTCCCCTTGTTGAACCACATCTTATTCTATCTCCAAAGTCCAGGTGTTCCGGTACGTTCCCCCGGCGGGCAGGTGGGTCATGTCGGGCTTGGTTTCGAAATCGTCCCGCCCCGCCGCCGACGCGGGCAGCATGCTCCACGGTTCCAGACAGATGTACGGCGCGTCCGATTTTGCGACCTGCCACACGCCCATATATTTCATGTCGGGATATTCCATGGCGACCCTGCGTTTCCCCTTGTCGCTGGCGATGACCGCTCTGCCGCCCGTGTTCATGAGCACGAGCGCGTCCACGGGGAAGAGAGAGTGCCTGAGCCATAATTTATCGCCGTCGAGGGGATAGGAAGGGGTCATGCCCGAGAAAAGCACGTCATCCGTCATGACGCACTGCCGCAGGTCCTTCGCCCGTTCAAACTGCACATAATAGTCCTCGAAGGCAAGCCCCTCCTCCATCGGCACGAAGAACCCGGGGTGCCCGCCCACGCCGAAGTGGATGGGCTTGTCGTCGGTGTTTTGCACCGTTGTCGTCACCGCCAGGCGGTTGCCTTCCAGGGCAAAGGTCACTTTATACAGAAAACGGAAGGGATAATATTTGTGCGTTTCCTCGTTGTCCGCATAGGAGAAGGAGAGGCGCGTGCCGCTCTCCTTTTCGGCGCGCAGGGGCGTCTTGCGCACCAGCCCGTGCATGGGCATGTCGTAGGTCCTGCCGCGGTAATCGTACTTGCCGCCGTTCATTCTGCCGATGACGGGAAAGAGGTTGTATGCCCGCCCCGTCCAATATTTCGGATCGCCCTGCCAGAGGTATTCGTGCCCGTCCTTTTTGGTCCTGACGGACATCAACTGCCCGCCGACCTCGTCCGCGGTGACAAACAGGCATTCGTTTTCGATGGTATACAGCATGATTTCACATTCCTCCCGTTTTTATTTTTCCAATTTGCGGATAACGCGGCAGGGATTGCCCGCGCAGAGGGTGTAGGGCGGCACGTCGCGCGTGACCACGCTGCCCGCGCCGATGACCGCGCCGTCGCCGATGGTGACGCCGCCGCAGACGATGACGCCCGCCGCGATCCAAACGTCGCTGCCCACCGTGACGGGTTTTGCGTATTCGAGGTCATACCAGCTGCCGTCCTCCCGCTGTCTTGCCCGCCGCTTCACGGCGTTCATTGCGTGCATGGGTGTGGCGAACGTCACGTTCGGCCCGATGTACACGTTGTTCCCCATTCTGACGGGCGCGACGTCCAGCACGGTAAGATTGAAGTTGGAGAAAAAGTGATCCCCCACGACCGTGTTGTTGCCGTAATCGAAATGCACGGGCGGACAGACCGTCGTGTTTTCTCCGTGCGCGCCGAACATTTCATCGAGCATGGCGGCACGCCTTTCCGCTTCGCTCTCCCGCGTTAAGTTGTAATCGTACACGAGGTCACGGATGCGCCGCCGCCCCGCTTCCAGTTCGGGATCCGTGCCGTCATACAGTTCCCCCGCGATCATTTTTTCTCTTTCCGTCATAAACAACTCCTCCTGACCGTATTTTTATCCTTGCGATCAAAAAAATAAATTTTTCGCCGGGCGGTAGTTTCTTTCAAAGCCCGGAATAATTGACGATGATGCAATGTTCGAGTTTTTCCCCGCCGTCCGCCGCAAAATCCGACAAAAATGCCAGCCGCACGCCTCTGTCGGCGGCAAGCCGGCGAACCTCTTCGTCCGGAAGATCGGTCTGCAGCCGCACCAGAAAGTGCAGCCCCGCGTCCTCCTCGCGTATCTCCAAAGGATACCCGCTCTCCCTGAACAGTCCGATCACTTCGTCCCGCTTTTTGCGGTAAATGTTGCGCATACGGCTCAAATGCCGCTCGAAATACCCCTCCGCAATGAATTTTGCCAGCGTCAGCTGTTCAAAGACGGGCACGGTGCAGGCATAGAACCCGAGTTTTTCGGAAAATTCGTGCATCAGCCCTTCGGGCAGCACCATATAACTGATGCGCATGGAGGGCGCGAGCGTGCGGGAAAAGGTGTTGACATAGATGACCCGCCCCGCGGTGTCCAGTGCCTGCATGGGCTGAATGGGTTTGCCGGACAGGCGGAATTCGCTGTCGTAGTCGTCCTCGATGACATAGCCGCCCTTTCTGACGGCCCATGCCAGAAGTTCGCTGCGGCGGGTGAAGCCCGTCACGATGCCCGTCGGATAGTGGTGCGAGGGGGAAACGTGCAGGACGGTGACGGGGGTCGCATGCAGCAGTTCGGGCCGCACCCCCTGCCCGTCCAGCCCGACGGAGACCACCTTTGCGCCGTTGGCACGGTAGACCTGCGCGATCTTGCGGTAGGACGGATCTTCCACGGCATACACCCTGTCCCGCCCCAAGAGCTGCACGACCAGCCCATACAGGTATTCCGTCCCCGCGCCGACGACGATGCGCCCGGGCGGGGCGACGATGCCGCGGCTGCGCAGAAGATACTCCCCGATCGCCTCCCGCAGCGCCCGTTCCCCGTTGAAGGGGGAGCGCCGCAGCAATTCCTCGCCGCCGAAGGAGAGCGTTTCGCGCATGAGCCGCGACCAGACCGAAAAGGGAAAATGCGCGGGATTCACGCGGTTGGAAGCAAAGTCGTACTTCCACTTTCTCTCCGTCCCCTCCTCCGCGCGGACGGCGGGCGCGGGAGGCCCGGAAAGGACCGGATGCACGGGCAAAACGGGCAGTTCCTCGGCGGGGCAGACATAATAACCGCTCCGCGGCCGGGAGACGATGTATCCCTCCGACTCGAGCTGTCCGTAGGCGTTTTCGACGGTGACGACGCTGACGGCGAGGTGTTCCGCTAAAGCGCGCTTGGAAGGCAGGCGGCTGCCGCTTTGCAGCCCCCCTTCCAGAATATCCGCCTTGATACAGCGGTAGAGATAGTCGTAACGGGGAATTTTTCCCCTCTTTTCCATATCGTAAGTCAGCATGGTCTTTCCGTCGGACGATCAAAAATAAGAAAAGAAAGGGCGTCAGCCGAGCGAACGCAGGTACTCCACGGCGGCGTGCGCCGCCACGTTGCCTTCGCCCGCCGCCTTGGCGTACTGATAGGGCCTGCCCGTGCAGTCGCCCGCAGCGAACAGCCCCTTTAAGTTGGTGCTCATGTCCCGCCCGACGGCGATGTGCCCGCCCTCCGTTTTCAGCCCGCCGACGAGGGCGGCGGGCGGCTGAGCGGTCTTTAAGAAAAAGATGCCGTCCACGGAGAGTTCCCTGTCCTTGAAAATGAGTTTTTCCGCGCGGCGGCTTCCCGCTATTTTCAAGGGCATGCCCCCGACGTATTCCACGTTCGGCGCAGAAAAGGAAGGCCCCTTGTAGAGCGGGACATAATAGACCTTTGCAGCAAGGGAGGCAAGAAACGCCGCCTCGCCCTCCTTCTCCTTGGAGGTGCACACAACGGCAATGGTCTTGCCCTTGTACAAAAATCCGTCGCAGGTGGCGCAGTAGCTGACGCCCCTGCCCAAAAACGTCTCTTCGCCCGCCGTACTCTTGACGGACTCCACGCCCGTGGCAAGGATGACGGCGCGGCCTTCGAACGTTTCCTCTTCGGCGGAAACGGAGAAATACCCACCCATGGCGTATACCCCCGTCGCCGTCTGCGGGGTCACCAAAAGCCCCGCTTCTTCCGCCTGCGCGCGCAGGGCGGCGGCGAATTGCTCGCCCGAAACGGAGGGCAAGCCGGGATAATTCTTGATCTTCTCCGCCCGCCGTATCTTTTCGGACAGAAGGGGCGTGCCCAGCAAAAGGATGTCCAGATCGTGCAGCTTCAATGTGAGCGCGGCGGACAGCCCCGCCACGCCCGTACCGACGATGATGACGTCGTAGCGCTTCTTCTCTTCCATTTTTCATTCTCCTTTTGCCCGTTCCATGCGGGCATGCCGCGTTTGTCTTATCCTCTCACTGTAAAAATTTAAGCGAATAGACAGCGGCGACGGCGGCCGAATGCCCCTTTAATTTCCTGCCCTTTGCCGAAGAAATTTCGATGTTCACATCCTCGGTATCCCAGGAGATCATGTTCCCTTCGGGATCGGCGACGGCAAGATAGTAGGGCGTGGTGACGTAATCGGCAAAGATGATCTCGTCCGACTTGTCGGTGAAGGTGGCGATGCGGCAGCCCTTGCGGTAGCGGGGCGAAGGGTCGATCTGACAGGAGATGACCCGCTTGAACCGCCCGCACCTGGTGGCGAGGATGATCTCCCCCTCGCCGTTGATCTGCCGGGCAAAGATCGTCCGGTCGTCCTCCGTGAGCATGATGCCCTTGACGCCGCCCGAAATGCGGCCTTGCACGGGAATATCGTTCATCTGCGCGTTCAGGCAGTTGCCGAGCCGGGTGACGAAGAACACCGTTTCGCCCTCCTCGGCGTCGCCGACATATTTTTCCACGGTCAGCACGCGGTCGCCCTCGTTGAGGCGGATCGCCTGATAGAAGGGTTTGTTGAGGGTGTACTCCTCCCGCGCCGTGCGCTTGAGCATGCCCTTTTCGGTGATGAACAGGAGTTCGCCCGAGAGGTCGCCACCCTCTTCGAAGAACCCGACGGCGCGCTCGTCCTCGGCCGCCTCTTCATAGAAGTCTTTGAGGCGGAAGCCCTTGTCCGACAATTTGCAGTTCAGCTCCTCCGGCCTGAGTTTGAAACAGTTGCCGCGGTCGGAGAACGCCAGCACCACCTTGTCCGACTGCACGGGCAGGTTGAAGGCAATGATGTTGTTGGCCGTCGTCTTGGCGTTGACCCCCTTATAGGAGAGATTATAGCTCTTTTCCCCGACGCATTTGAGCGTTCCGTCCGCCATGGCGCAGAGCACGCAGGGGGAGGCGGGGGGCTTTTCGTCCCTGCGTTCGAGTTTGATCTCCTTTTCATTGAGCACCAGCTCGCTGCGGCGGGGACGGCGGTATTTTCTGGCGATCTCGCCCAGTTCCTCCTTGACCACCTGCAGCTGCAGGCGGGTGCTGTTCACGATCTTCGTCAGTTTGTCGATGAGGATCCGGAGCTGTTCCAGCTCCTGTTCCAGCTTGTATATCTCCAGCTTGGTCAGCCGGGCGAGCCGCAGATCGAGAATGGCCTGTGCCTGCCGCTCGGAGAGCCCGAACCGCTCGCGCAGTTTCCGGCGCGCATCCGGGGTACTCTCCGATTTTTTGATGATGGCGACCACTTCGTCGATGTTGCGCACGGCGATGATGAGCCCTTCCAGGATATGGCACCGCTCTTTTGCCTGCGCCAGATCGTACCTGGAGCGGCGCAGAATGACCTCGCGCTGGAACTCCACATAGTGACGGATGATCTGCATGAGCCCGAGCTGCTGGGGCTTGCCGTCCGCAATGGCGACCATGTTGATGCCGAAACTCACTTCGAGGTCGGTGTTCCGGCGCAGGAAGGCGAGCAGCTCGTCGATGTCGGCGTCCCCTTTGACCTTGATGACGGCGCGCATGCCCGTGCGGTCGGACTCGTCCGTGATGTCCAGCACCTGGTCCATGATCGGGTGCTTTTTGTCCGAACGCAGGTCGGCGATCTTGCGCAGCAGCGCCGCCTTGTTCACCTGATAGGGAATTTCAGTGATGACGATGAGTTTTTTGTCCCCTTCCGCCTCGACGTGCATGCGCGCGCGGATGGTGATACGCCCCTTGCCCGACTGATATGCCTGATACAGCTCGCCCGCAATGATGTATCCCCCCGTCGGAAAATCGGGCGCGGGAATGTACTTGATCATCTTGTCGAGCTTCATCTTGGGATCGTCGATGTAGGCGATGACCCCGTCGATGACCTCGCCGAGGTTGTGCGTGGGAATGTTGGTGGCAAGCCCGACGGCGATGCCGTACGCCCCGTTGACGAGCAGGTTGGGGATCCTGCCGGGAAGGAGGGTCGGCTCTTTCAGGGAATCGTCGAAATTGGGCTGCCAGGGCACCGTGTCCTTGTCGAGGTCGCGGAGCATTTCAAGGGCGGCGGGCGTCATGCGCGCCTCGGTATAGCGCATGGCGGCGGCGGAGTCGCCGTCCACCGAGCCGAAATTGCCGTGCCCGTCCACGAGCGTCTGCCCCATATTGAAATCCTGCGCCAGGCGCACCAGGGCGTCATACACCGAGGAATCGCCGTGCGGGTGGTATTTGCCCATGCAGTCGCCCACGATGCGCGCGCATTTTTTATGCGGCTTGTCGGGGGTCAGCCCCATCTCGTTCATGGTATAGAGGATGCGCCGCTGCACGGGTTTCAGCCCGTCCTCCACGCGCGGCAGCGCGCGGTCGAGAATGACGTATTCCGCATAGGGCAGCATGGAATTGTGGAGGACTTCCTCCAGGGGAGATACGATCAGTTCGCCCGTAGGCGTTTCGTTTGCCTGTTCCTGCCGCTTACTCATTCACCGCGCCCTCCCGTTCCTTTTTTGCGGGCATCCTGTCGATAAAGGCGTCCACTTTGTTGAAATTGGCATACTGCGCCAGGAACTGTTTGCGCCCCTCCACTTTGTCCCCCATGAGGGAAGTGATCATGCGCTCGGCCTCGCGCGCGTTTTCGACGGTCACCTGCGTCAGATTGCGGGTGAGCGGGTTCATGGTCGTCTCCCAGAGCTGTTCGGCGCTCATTTCGCCCAGCCCCTTGTAGCGCTGTATCTGATACCCCTTGCCGACGATCTTTATCTTTTCCTCCAGTTCGGCGTCGTCGTAAGCATACTCTTCGACGTTGTTTTTGTAGACCTTATAGAGGGGCGGCATGCCGATGTAGACGTACCCGCCCTTGACGAGGTCCGCCATGTAGCGGTAGAAGAAAGTCAGAAGAATGCAGCGGATGTGATAGCCGTCGGGGTCGGCGTCCGAAAGAATGATGACCTTGTGGTAATTGATCTTCTCCACATTGAAATCTCCCCCCATGCCCCCGCCGATGGCGGAGATCATGGTGCGGATCTCCTCGTTCTGCAAGATCTGATCGAGGCGCTTTTTCTCCACGTTGAGCGGCTTGCCGCGCAGGGGCAGGATGGACTGCGTCTGCCGCACCCGCGCCTGTTTTGCCGTGCCGCCCGCCGAATCGCCCTCGACGATGAAGAGCTCGTTCAGCTCCGGCTTCCTGCCCGAACACGCCGCCAGTTTGCCGACCAGGGTCAGGCTGTCGATGCTGTTCTTGGCGCGGGCGTTGTCCTTTGCCTGCCGCGCCGCAATTCTCACTTTTGCCGCGCCCTGCGCTTTTTTTACAATGTCCTCAAACGTTTTGCCCTTGGCTTCCGCCGTCAGCTTTTCTATGCCTTCGATGACCGTGCTCTCGACGGGGGCGCGCGCCTCGGGATTGCCGAGCTTGGTCTTGGTCTGCCCCTCGAACTGCACGTTTTTCATCTTGACAGAAAGCACCGCGGTCAACCCTTCGCGGAAATCCTCTCCCTGTAAATTCGCCTCTTTTTCTTTCAACAGCTTATGCGAACGGGCATAATCGTTGAGCGCGCGCGTCAGTCCCGAACGGAACCCCTGTTCGTGGTATCCCCCCTCGGGCGTGGGGATGTTGTTGACGAAGGAAAAGATGCTGTCGGTAAAGTCGGTGGTATGCTGAATGGCAAACTCCACGACGATGCCGTCCTTGACGGCGCTGTAATGCAGCGGCGGCTTGTAGAGCGCCGTCTTGCCCTCGTTTATGCAGGCGGCAAAATCGCTCAGTCCCCCGTCGTATTTGAAGGTCTTCGTATAGGGCGTTGCCGCGGCGATGAGATCGGGCTGTTCCCCGTCCTCCCGTACCGCCATCATCTCCGCCTGCGTATGCCGCTCGTCGATGAGAACGATTTGCAGTCCTTTGTTGAGGAAAGCAAGCTCCTGCAAACGGCTCTCCACCGTTCCGAGGTCGAAGTCGGTCTCGGAAAATACTTTGGCATCCGGTTTGAAATGCACGAACGTGCCCCGCTTTTTGGTCTTTTCGCCCGTATCAAGCAGGGGCGCTTCGGGAATGCCGCACTCGTATTTTTTCTTTTCCTCGTCGTAGTAGGAGGAAAAACGTATTTTATATACGGTATTCTTGTAAACTTCCACTTCCAGCCACTCGGAAAGGGCGTTGGTGACGGATGCGCCCACGCCGTGGAGCCCGCCCGAAAAGGAGTAGTTGTGCTCGTCGAATTTGCCGCCTGCATGGAGCTTGGTAAAGACGACCTGCACGCCCGAAACTTTGGTCTTGGGGTGGATGTCGGTGGGAATGCCCCTGCCGTTGTCCTCGACCGAGGCGCTGCCGTCCTTGTAGAGCCTGACCTCTATCCTGTCGGCATAGCCGTTCGCCGCCTCGTCGATGGCGTTATCCACGATCTCCCAAAGGATATGATGCAGTCCCTTCGGGCCCGTGGAGCCGATGTACATGCCGGGGCGGAGCCGCACGGCGTCCAGCCCTTCCAAAATTTTGATGTCCTGGGCGTTGTAGTCGTCTTCGCCGATCGTTCTTTTTTCTGCCATAGTGCCTCTCTCGGTGCATCCGCGCGGCGGCAAAGCAACACGCCGCCAGGGGATACATTTAGCGTTATAATCTTATGTATTATACCATATCTTGCGGTTTTATTCAAGGGTTTGCCGCAAAAAATGCGGCATTTTTCACTATTTTTCCGCCGTTTCGCCCTTCTTTCAACCCTCCTGCCCCGCAATGCGCAGGATCTCCGCATAATCATGCGCGGTATAGGCAGGGCACACGCCCGCCGGCAGCGGCCTGTCCTGCGGGTCGAACCACACCGCGTCCAGTCCCGCGGCGCCCGCCAGCGCGATGTCCGAAGTCAGGCTGTCGCCGATGAGGAGGGTCTGCGCGGGGATAAAGTCGGGCACATGCGCCGCGACGTATTCATAGTAGCGCAGGGCGGGCTTATAGGCGCCGATCTCTTCGGAAATGAATATGCCCGCGAGATATTTTTCAAAGCCCGAACGGGCAAACCGCCCCCTTTGGATGCGCGCCGAACCGTTGGTGACGATATACACCCGCCCCAAGCCCGCAAGGCTGCGCAAGAACTTTTCCGCGCCTTCGAGCGGCACGCTCTCCTCCGACAGCGCGGAGACATACGCCTCGTTGAGCATCGCCGCCCGCTCGGTCGGCTCTCCGACGGCGCGCAGAAAGAGCACGAAGCGGGCGGCAAAGAGCTGCGCCCGCGTGATCTCCCCGCGCTCGAGCCTTTTCCACTGCGCGTTGTTGATCTCCAGATATTGCAGATGATACCCTTCCCGATACCGAAAGCCGCACGCCGCCATCGCCCGGCGCAGGGCATTGCGGCAGCACGCCGTGAAGTCGAACAGCGTGTCGTCTGCATCCACCAGAAAAGTCGTATATTTTTGCATCATTCGTCCTCCTTCCTCTTTTCTTCTGTTTTCCTTCTCCCCGCCGCCTTTTTGCGCCCGCCCTTGGCGGGGATCGCCTTTTCCGACTGTTTCTCCGGCCGGACGACGGCGAGAAAATCGAGCGCGCGGGTATAGGCGATGTACCGCTCGTTTTCGGACATGCCCCGATCGTAAACCGCAACGGCGGCAAATTCCAGCCCCTTGCTTTCGTACACGCTTAAGAGATTGATCTTCTTCTTGGAAAGCGTACCCGTCTCCGAAAGCACGTTGTAGACGCTCCTCTTGAGCATGGGCAGCTCCTTTTCGGAAGCGATGACCGCGCGGATGCCCTTTTTGTCCTTCAGGAACGAGCCGATCTCCCGGACGCCGATGCGGGCGACGGGCGCGCCGTCGAACCCGATGGCACGCATATCCGCATCGATGTACCCGCGCACGAATTCCACGATCTGATTGGTGTTGCGATAGTTCTGGTCGAGCCGATAGACGGGCGCGCCGGGCAGGGCGCTCTCCCAGTCGGACACCTCCCGCCAGGGCGTGATGTTCTGCTTCAGGTCGCCGTACACGTTGAACGCGGCCCCCGCGTTGATGCGGCGCAGCAGTTCGTATTCGCAGGGAGAAATATCCTGTCCCTCGTCCACAAAGACGAGGGAGAAGTGCGGAAAGAGCTCCTGCCCCAGCTTGTCGAGCAGGCACAGGAGCGCATACACATCGCTCCCGTACAATCCCTTTGCCGTCATGCCGAATTTCGTTTTGACTTTTTTGATGATCCGGCGGTAAAAGCAACGGACGATGTCCATCATGTCCGCGCATTTCCCGAGCTCCGCCAGGTCCTTTTCCCCCTGCAGCACGAGAAAAAATTCGGCGAACGCGCCGCAGTGCTCCCCGATGACGGCGACATCCGCCGCCACCCGCCGGCTCTCGTCAAGCAGGTCCTCCCGCGCGCGGATACGGTCTGCATAGACATATTCTTCCCTGCCGTTCACGCGCATGCGATACCGCTTGAGGTCCTGTATTTCCTTGCTCATCGTCTCTTTGAACGCCTCTATCGACGCCAGGGCCCCGGACGTGACGCTATCGCAGCGCCGCGCGACATGCGCCGCGCTGCGATAGAACAGGGCGAGCTGGCGATAAAAGTAGGCCTGCGATTTTTTGACCCCCTCTTCCACGCCCATGCGCAGAAAATCCTCTATCTGCATGATGTCGTTCATGAAATCGCGGAAAGGGCGGGTATAGCGGGGATTGCCCTCGGCATCCTCCTTGATCTCGCCGAGCACGGCGCGGCGCAGGCGCAGGGAAGCGTTCTTGATGCGGGTATATGCCTCCGTCTGCTCGCGGCAATCGGCGAGGATGCGCTCGGAAAAGCCGCGGCATTCCTCCGAAGCGAACAGGCCGTATATCCCGTCGTACGTCCTTGCCAGCGCCCTTTCCAAGTCGGCGGAAAATTCCCGCGAGTAGAGATAGGCGAGATATTCCTCGCTCTCCTTTTCCCTGTTCAGTTTTTCGGCAATATCCACGCCCGCGTTCGCCAGGACCCGCAGGAAGTAATCCCGCAGCGTGATGGTGCGCACTTTTTCCAGCTCCAGGACCTGCGCCAGCTCGTCGATGAAAGCGTTGAACGAACGGCTGGGCGTGATGACGAGCACGTCCCGCGGGCGCAGATTCTCGTTGTTGTACATGAGATAGCTCAGGCGGTGCAAAAGCACCATGGTCTTGCCGCTGCCCGCACACCCCTGCAGCACGAAATTTTCCCGTTCGGGGCGGGTGATGAGGTCGAATTGTTTTTCCTGTATGGTCTCGATGATGTCCCGCACGCTCTCCTCGTCCTTGCGCGCGCGGATGATCTCCCGCAGGTAGGGGTCGAGCACGATCTCCTGGTCCCGCCCGCCGATCTCCTCCTTCGTGAGGTAGTCGCGCACGGAGAGATATTCGTTGCAGAAACTTTCCACCTTGCCCGCGTGCGTGCGGATGGCGCGGCGCAGAATGACGGTATAGTCGTATTCGTTGATGGAAAAACAACGCAGGCTCTTCTGGTAATACCGCCGCGCCAGCGGCGCGCGCCAGTCCACCACCCCGAGGTTCAGATCCCCCTTCTTGCCGATATAATAGACATTGTACCCTTCCTTGTCGTCCTCGGCGTCCATGCGGGCAAAATAGGGCTCGTCGAAGAAGTGCCTATAGCCGTCCATGCGGGAGCGGGCGGCGGCGATGACGGCGTTCAGCTCGAGCGTGCGCGCATAGGCAGCCGCCGAACGGTCGTCCCCGGCCCGAAGGGCAGCGAGTTCCTCCTGCGCCGTGCGGACGATCTCCCGCTCCTTGGCAAGGTATTGATACCGGAGCATGACGAGAAGGGCGCGCAGATGTTCCGCTTCATACGCCTGCTGTTTCCCGTCGTCCAGAAGGTCGAGGTACCACTGCTTGTCGACCGCGCGGAAGGAGGCGATCTCTTTTTTCAGTTGTGCGAGCGATTTTTTTTCTTGCATGATCATAGAGACAAAATCAAAGAGCCGTTATTTCGTTATAGCCTATCATAACACACTCCGGCAAAAAATGGAATACTTTTTACGAAAATTTTTTCGATTAAATTTTTTACAAAGATGAATATTCCCGTTTTCCCGCGGGACAGGCACAAAGAAAAAGCAGAAAAAAAAGGGCAGGAGCAGCCGCCCATGCCCGAGATTTTTCTGCCACGCAGATTCCCAAACCGAAAAAATTTCCTTCCCCTCCCCTTTTTTGCCCGTCCGCCGTTTTTTCCGGCGCAAGAACTCAACAACGCGCTCTTTTTCCTTTGCCGTCCCCATCGACAAAGACGCGCCGGCAAAACCGCCGACGCGTCTCATTTTCCTGACCGACGTCCGATCTTTTCCCGGCTCACTGAACCGCCGGGGTCTTGTCGGCAGGGAAAAATTCGTTGTAAACGGCTTTGATGGCGCGGTTGCAGTCCTCGTCCGACACGCCGACGATGATGTTGAGTTCGGAAGAACCCTGGTCGATCATGCGGACGTTGACGCCGGCATCCGAAAGGGCCTTGAAGAGCCTGCCGGACGTACCGATGCTCGAAGACATGCCATGCCCCACCGTGGCAATGAGGGCGATGTTGTTGTAGACGCGGACATGGTCGGGGTTGACCGTCTGCTCGATCTCGGTGAGCAGCCGGTCCAGCATTCCGAGCTGCAGCGCATTGCTGTCGATGACCAGGGACATGGTATCGATGCCGGAAGGCATGTGTTCAAAGGAGATGTTGTTTTCTTCCAGAATGGACAAAATCTTCCGCGTGAACCCGATCTCCGCGTTCATCATGGATTTTTCGATGTGGATGACCGTGAAATTCTTCTTGCCGGCGATGCCCGTGACGATATTGCCCGTATAACGGTATTTGGAGAGCGGCACGATCATGGTGCCTTCGTCCTCGGGCCGGAAGGTATTTCTGATGTTGATGGGGATATTGGCGCTCTTGACGGGAAAAATCGATTCGCTGTGCAGGACGTTCGCGCCCATGTACGACAATTCGCGCAATTCCTTATAGGACAGCATTTTGATGCCGCGGGGATGTTCGACGATGCGCGGATCGCACGCCAGAAAACCGCTGACATCCGTCCAGTTTTCATAGAGATCGGCGAGCACCGCGCGGGCGACCACCGCGCCCGAAATGTCGCTGCCGCCGCGCGAGAACGTCCGGACCTTTCCGTTTTTATCCGCCCCGTAAAACCCGGCGACCACCGCATAGGGCTTGTCGGCGAGCGCGCGGGAGACCAGGGCATAGCTCTCCTCCGCGGCAAACGAACCGTCGTCGTTGAAGAGCATGACGTCCTGCGCGTCCACAAAGGGAAAGCCCAAAACTTCCGCCATGATCCGCCCGCTCAGATATTCCCCGCGCGAGGCGGCGAATTCGGCGCTCTTTTCTGCACAAATGCGCCGTTCGGTCTCGTCCAGCACCGAGGCGATGTCCATTTTGACGCCCAGCTCGGCGACGATGTTTTCAAAACGCACGCGGATCTTGGCGAACGCCGTCTTGCATTCGCCCGTTTCCTCCGCCTCCTTCTCGCATTCATAGAGCATGTCCGTGACTTTGACGTCGTTGCTGAACCGCTTGCCGGGCGCGGACACCACGACATAACGCCGGGCCTCGTCGCTCCTGACGATGTCGGCGACGCTCTGAATGGTGCTGCCGTCCGCCATGGACGTACCGCCGAATTTGCAAACTTTGATCGACATTCCGTTTTATATCTCCTTACACTCGGTATAATATCTCTTTTCGTGCCCTTCCCCGATGGAAAAGGTCTTGCGGGGCAACACGCCGTTCTGCGCCACGCTGCGGAAAAAGTCCGCCTTGCCGATGGGCTCGAAGCAGATCCCCGCCCGGTCATGCCCTTCGGAAAGCGCCATGTCGAGATCCCTTCTGCCGTGAATGTAATCGACCCGTCCGCCCCGCTCCGCTATGTACGAGGCGATGAACCGGTCCGTAAAGGCGATCGCCGACGCGACGTCCGTTCCCGTCGCAAAATGCGCCGTACCGCCCTCGAAACAGACCTCATAGGGACTTGCCGCGCGGAACGCGCGCGAAAAGCCGACGGGGTCCACGTCCAGAACGATGCGATGGATGGGATGAAAGACGACGGCGGCGGAATGGACGGACACCGCTTCCGAGAGCGCGAACCGCGCGGGATGCGTTTCCCGTTCCGCGGCGGAAAGAGTTTTCTTCTTCTCCTCCCAGCAGAGCTTTGCCGCCGCCAGGGAATGGTTGCCGTCGCCCGCGGCGAACAGAAGGCCGTCCCCCGCCGAGGCATACAGGCGGGCCCTGATCTCCTTTGAACGCGCTTCGTCCAAAAACCACCCGCGCAGATGCCCGCCGCCCCGATTCAGGTCGAAATCATACAGCTTTTCAAGCCCCGCTTCCGCCGCGCCGCCCGCAAGTCCCTGCAGGATCTCTTCTTCGGGCGCGTCATACAGCAGTATGGTATGCGGCAGCTCCAGTTTTGCCCCCCTTCTGACCGCCACGCGGGGCGGCAGCCGGTCGGGCACCGTCTCCTCCGTCGCACGCACGGCGGACAAAGCGCCCGGCGCAAAGGAATAGGATTCCAGATCGACCGCCAACAGCAATCCGTACCGCCTGGCCTTTACGCCGGGGAAGGAACGCTCGGTGAGCACGAACCCTTGCGGCAGGCGGCGGAACACGCCCGCGGAGAGATAGTCTTTCATTGTCCGATCGGCCGCCTCTATCCTCTGCGCCGCGTCCCCGTCCTGCAAATAGGTTTCGGGCAGCACGAGCCGCAGAGAAGAGGGCGCGGCGCCGATCTCCTCATCCAGGCTGTCCCAATATTCCCGCCACGAAGTGAACTGATCGCACGCAACGACCGACCATGACCGCATGAAAGCGGGATCGGCGGCGTTTGCCGGCAGAAGGATCTGCGGAACGGAAACGGTATTCTCGGGGAAATTCATGACATTCACGCAAGCATATTGAACACGATGGCGCAGAAGAACGCCACCGCGAGCGCGAGAATGCAGATCCCCGCATTGTTCACGATTTCATCTTTGAGCCATTTGAAAAATTTCATGCCCGTTTCTCCTTATCGTTCGACACCCGCTTCCGCCCGGACTGCGCCGTGAAGTCTTTCCAGTAATATTCCTGCAGCACCGCCCGCAGCATGTTGTAATCGGCATAGCGCGTGACCTTGCCCTGCCTGACGATGGAGATGATGCCCGTCTCTTCGGACACGATGAGCGAAGTGACGTTGGTGACTTCGGTGATGCCGATGCCCGCGCGATGACGGGTGCCGAGATCTTTGGGGTATTTGTCGTTGTTCTGCGTCAGCGGCAGAAAACAGCCCGCCGCGCGGATCTTATGTTCTTCAATGACCAGCGCGCCGTCGTGCAGGGGCGCCTTGGGGAAGAATATCCCCTCGATGAGCTGCTGAGAAATATCCGCGTTGAGCATGGTGCCGCTCTCCAGGATCTGCTTGGGCAGATTGCCGTTGGAGAGCACGACCAGCGCGCCTATATCGTTTTTGGACATATTCTGCAACGCCTTGATGATCGCCTCGATGCAGGCCTCGGTTTCCGGCCGGGACCAGCTGACGGAGCCGCCGGAAAAGGCACCGTTCTTTTTTTCGCGGATGCTGCGCTTGATCTCCAGGCTGAAAAGGAGCAGCATGAACATGGACAAGAGGAGCACGGACAGCAGGAAGAGCACCGACCCCGACTCTTTGACAAACAGGCAGAGCACCCCCATGAGCACGATGACGACGACATAGACGATGATGAGTTTTTCGGCCTCGTTGTTTTTCAGGGTCTTGAAAACATAGTATACGAGCAAAAAGATGAGTATCGTTTCCAGAATGCAGATGAACGAAAATCCCGTAAACACGCCGACGAAAGCGTCGGCAATCTCCTGCCAGGTCATATCCTTTTTTCACACCTCCTGCGCGCCCGCGCATCCGGTTTTTATTCTTCTTTTTATTCTTCGCG
>CAZTND010000009.1:2443-17493 GCA_964615285.1 uncultured Clostridia bacterium | reverse complement strand
TTATTCTTCGCGCCACTGCCGCGGCATCCCCGGAGCGTCACCCGCTCCGCCGGACATCCGCCGAAAAATGAGTATAGTATCATTATATAGAAAAAAGACAAAATTTCAAAGTAAAATTCAATACGTTTTGAAAAATATTTTGCCGATTGCCGTTTTCAGGGCCGCGGAAAAGGTGATTTCGCCCGCCCGCGCCGAAGCCAAGGCTCCGTACAGGTCGGCATAATACCCCCCGAGCGCATCGGGAGAAAAGCGCGCCGCCTGCTGCCGGCTCTTTTTGACGGCGTATTCCTTCATGCCCAGCGCCTCCGCCGCCTGCCGGTCGCTGCCCTTGTATACGGCGACCTCATACAGGGTGCGAAAATGGAAACAGAGCGCATTGAGAAAAGCGTTTTCGTCGTGCCCCTTTCCCACCATGCCGTCCATGATCTGCACGAAACGGGTATAGTCCTTCCGCGCGGCCGCCTGCGAAAGCTCGTACAATTTATACTCCGAATCGCGGTAAACGAGGGCGTCCACCGTTTCGGGCGTGATCTTTTCCCCGCATTCGGCATATTCTTTGAGTTTTTCCGTCTCCCCCGCGATGCGCGCCATGTCGCCGTTACAGTAGCGCACGATGTCCGTACAGACGCTGCCGCTCACTTCGACGCCCGCGCGGCGGAAGGTGACGAACACCCATTTGACGGCGTCCTGTTCGTCGGCGCGGGAACAATCCACAAACGTGACGTTGGGTTTTTTCTTCCAATCGCACGCGCCCGTCTTCGGCTTGCCGCCGCCGTTGACGATGATCAGCACCGTTGTCTCCACGGGCCGCTCCAACAGAGCGCGCAGGTATGTCTCGTATTCCCGCTCCGTGGGATAAAAATCGCTGACGAGCACCACGCGCTTTTCGCTCAAAAAGGGCAGCGCATATACCGCCTCGGTCAGCCGCGCGATCCTATCCCCCTTCAGCGAGCCGCCGTCGAAGGCGGCATAATTGAGTTCGGGGCGGGAGAGGCACGCCGCCCTGATCATTTCCGCCCCCTTGTCGCGGAAATACATCTCCTCCCCCTCGAAGAGATAGACGGGCTGCACCCCTTCGCTCTCCAAATGTTTTTTCAATGCGGTGAATTTCATATCGCTGTTCTCCTGTCCCCGACGATGTCCCTTAACCGCCTCGTGCGCTCAACGGCTCACCGACAGTATACCACTTTCGACGGTAAAAATCAACCCGTCGCGCGCCTCTGCGGCAAAAACGGAAAAATCGGCGCCCGCGCCCGTACCGTTGAATATGCCCGTAACGCCGTCGAAGGAAACGGACAGCCCGCCGTCCGCGAGGAAGGCATACTCCACGCCGCCGACGGAAAACGCATCCGCCGACACCGTTTCCCGCGTGCGCAGGGACAGGACGACGCCTTCCCGGACATAGGCCGTTTGAAAATCGGTGAAGAGCAGGCTGCCCGCCACGGCGTTGGCGTCCTCCGACACGATGACGACGGCGTCCGGGTTTGCCCCGTGCAAAAAGAGGAAGGTCTGCAGGCGGGAAGAACGCACCTGCCCGTTGACGAGCAGCACGTCCGCTTCCGCCGTCTGCACCAGCGCGCAGCAATAGTCCCCGTAGTAGCACATCTGCACGATGCGGCAGGCCTGCGGCGGAACGTAGTTGACCGTTGCGCCGCAGGCGAAGGCAAAGGCCGCCAGAAAACAGGCGAGCGGAACGGCCGCGCCGGACTTTACATTGACCCTGCCGCTCGACAGGAGCAGGAACAAATAAAAGGCGAGCGCGGCGGCAAAGCCGAAGGAAAACCCCTTGATGAGGGCGGAAGAAAAATCGGAAGCGCGGAAGAAGAGGGCGAACAGCCGCAGTCCCGGCGCGGGCAGAAAGAGAATGACGGACGCCGCGGCGGGAAACAGGCAGGAAAGCCCCACGCCCGCGAGCAGAACGGGAAAATAGAAGGTGAACAGCGGCAGGGCAATGAGATTCAACAGCAGTCCCCAGACCGAAACGTATCCGAACGCGTTCAGCATGACGGGCAGCAGGCAGACCTGCACCGCCAGCGTAACGGACAGGGACGACAAGGGCTTTTGCAGCACGGGAAGGACGCGGCAGACGGGCGCGAACCTCTTTTCGATCGCAGGGGCAAGCGCGACGATGGCGATGTACGCCGCCGCGGAGAGCTGAAAGCCGACGGAGAGCAGATAGACGGGATCGGCAAGCAGAATGAGCCCGCAGGCAAACCCGGCGCCCTCGATGCCGTCCCGCCGGATCCCGAGCAGAGCGCACACGGCCCAGGCCGCACAGAGCAAAAAGGCGCGCATGGCAGAGGCGGAGAACCCGCATACGCCGCAAAAGAGAAAAGCCGCCGCGAGCGGCAGCGGCACGGAAATCAGTTTCGGCGCGCGCAATTTTTTCAAAAGAAAAGCCAGCACGCCGTAAAACACGCCGATGTGCATGCCCGACACCGCAAAGATGTGCGCCACGCCGCCGTAACGGACCGACTCCAACAGCCCCTCTTCGATGCCGTCGGTATTGCCCGTGGTCAAAGCGTAGGCGAGCGCCGCCTCCTCTTCGGGCAGATGTCCGTACAGCGTTTTCCGGATCGCAACGCGCACGGCGGCAAACGCATTGCCGCTTTCGCCGATATAGACGGGAGATTCGGACGATGTTGCGGTATACTTGATGTCGTCCAGCACCATGTCCGCGCGGAACGCCCCGTAGCGATAGGCGCTGCCCGCGGGCGAAAGATCACAGGCAAAGCGGATGCGCATGCCCTCTTCCCCGTTTTGCAGCGACGCATAGAAATAGACGGTCACGTTGCCGTCCAGTTCTTCCCCATCCGCAGAAACGTCCGTGAGCAGCACGCGCACATACCCGTTCTCCGTCTCCGACAGTTCCGAGATCTCGCCCGACAAAACGTATTTCCCCGCCGCAAAACGCTGCGAGGAATAATTCTCTACCCGCCAGGCAAAGCCGCCCATGCCCAGGCAGAAGAGCAAAAGGAAGAGAAACGCCCACACGAGCGCGCGGGACTTTTTCTTTGAAAAGGCCACGAAGAAAACGAGCGGCAAAAGAAAGAGAAGAGAATACAGGAAATGCACGCCGCAAAAAATCACGGCATAGCAAAAACCCGCGCCCGTCGCCAACGCTGCCGCCGAAAAGGCGAACGGGCGCAGATTGATGAAACGCTCCTGCGTATTCTCTTCTCTATGTACTTCCAACATGTGCCGCAGATCGAAAAATCAGACGTTGTAACTCTTGAGGGCCTTGGCGATCTGCACGCGGTCGTCGAACACGGCGTCCTCGTATTCCCGTTCGGTGTGCGTGGGAAGAAGGTGCGTGAGCACCGCCTGCAGATCGTACTTGATGACGAGATCTTTCATCTTTTCCGCGCTCAGATGCCCGCCCGTGCTCTTGTACTCCTTGCCGATGAGCGGCGCGCCGCCCAGCCACAGGTCGCATTCGCGGAGCATCCGGTTCAAATTGGGGCAGTCGTTCGTGTCGCCCGAATAGACCAGCCGGCGGCCGCTCGATTTTTCGGTGAGGCGCACGCCGTAATTCGGCACGCCGTGATTGAGACGGGAGAACTCCGCCTGCACGCCGCCGAATTCGTACACCGCCCCCTCCTTTACGCCGACAAAGCGAAAATAGGGATACAGCCGTCCGAGCTTGGCGATATCCTCTTCCACGGGCGGGACATAACAGGGGATGCGCCCCTTGAAGTTCCCCCTCTTGGTGAGGGATTCAAGGTAATAATTGAACACCCCCATGTCCGAGATATGATCGAAATGCAGGTGGGACAAAACCACCGCCGCGATCTTCTCGGGCTTGCAGAGTTTGCCGATACGGGCGAACACGCCGCTGCCCATATCCAGCATGACGAATCCCTCGTTTGTACGCACCAGATACCCTGCGGTAGCGCTGTACGCGGCGGGATAAGGTCCGTTACAACCCAAAACGATAACTTCCATAAAACATTTCCCCTTTTGATTATTTTTTCAACGGCCGAAGCCGCAGATGGCATGATTTACCGCCGCCTTTCACAAACGCCCCTACGCCAGCGAAATGCGGTCGGAAACGGAGCGCAGGAAGAGCCCCTCCTTTTCCCCCAGCGTGATGCACGCATTGACGAATGCGGTGGTGCGGTCGCTGGGTTTTTGCAGCCGGAAAGAGGCCGTGACCAGCGAAACGATCTCGTCGACATACAGCGCGACTTTATCTTCCAGCGCGGCGCGGATGAGAGCGACCACGTCGTACGGCGTCAGATCGGTCTCGCTCCTGCGCAGCGGCTCGCCCTCCTCCACGCGGTAACGGTCAAAATTGTTGTACCGGTCGCTCCGCCGGTAATAGGTCTCGCCGAGGAGCTTTTCGCATTTGAACCCGCAGGAATCGATGAGCCAATCGAGCCGGCTGTCCACCTTGGCGCCGTACTTGGTCACCCCGAGCGAAGCCAGGCAGCGGCGCTTCAAAAATCCCGCCGCGATCGGCTCCTCCGCCGTCACGATCTGTTTCAGCCGGGAAACGATCTCCGCCTCGTTGCCGCTTTCGGTGACGAATGCCGCCGATTCGGTGCGCTGTTCGAGCTTTGCCGCCTTATACACGCGCTTGCTGCGCGTCAATGCGCTGCCGCCCCGTTTGTCCGCGCCCGTCAGCCTGTCGAGCGTCTCCTTGATCTTCTTGATCTCCCGTTTTGGATTGTTATAATAATTGACGCTGTACAGGCGCATGACGTTCCAATTGTTGCGCTTGAGCGTGCGGATCTGCAACACGTTCCTGTCCTTGATGGAGAACTGCGTGGAAGCGTCCATGACGATCGCGAGCAGGAAACGGGACTTGTTTTTGGGGTCGACCACGGCGGCGTCTATCTTGAAGCTGGAAGCGCCGACGTCCTGCCGGCAATCGTAGCCGTACGACGAAAGCTCCTGCGCGACATATTTGCCGATGCTCTCCGTCCGCACGGTCTGCGTGCTGTCCACGGCGAGGGACGTCCTGCCCTTCTGCGCAAATTCGAGGAAGGCCTTCAGCCCCGCCACGCCCTTGGAATTGGTCTTGGAGAGGTCGATGAGCGCGGAGGTCATGGAGGAGAACACCACCATCTCTTCCCGCGCGCGGGACACGGCGACGTTCAGACGGCGCCAGCCGCCCGCCTGGTTCAGCGGGCCGAAGTTCAGGGACACCCGTCCCTGCCGGTCGGGGCCGTAACACACCGAGAAGAGAATGACGTCCCGCTCGTCGCCCTGCACGTTTTCGAGGTTCTTGACGAACAGCGGCTCCTCCCGTTCGTATGCCGCCTCTTCCAGCCGGTTGTCCACGATGGCGCGGGTGAGCTTGCGCTCGATGTAGTCCTTCTGTACGCTGGAAAAGGTGACGATGCCCATGCTGGAACGGCTGAGGACGGGATCTTTCAGTCGGCGCACCACCTCGGCGATGAGCGCGGCCGCCTCTGCCTCGTTGCGCTTGGTCACGCCGCGGTCGTAGACGCCGTCCTCCACCAACGCCAGTTTGACTTTGCTGTTCAGCGCGTCGGGCGACGGGAAGGTGCAGAGTTTGCCGCCGTAATACATATGATTGGAGAAGGCGATGAGGCTTTCGTGCTTGCTCCTGTAATGCCAGATGAGCGAACGCTCGGGAATGCCCAGCGCCAGGCAGTCGTCCAGAATGCTCTCCATGTCCTCGCTTTCGAGATTTTCCTCGTCCACGTATGCCGCCGAGAAAAAGGCGGTCGGCGGGAGCTGTTTGGGGTCGCCCACAACGATGGCGCTCTTGGCGCGCGCCAGCGCGCCCACCGCTTCGGAAGTGGGCATCTGCGAAGCCTCGTCGAAGATGACGAGATCGAAATCCGCCGTCGGCTGCAGATACTGCGCGACGGTCAGCGGGCTCATCAGCATGCAGGGCGCCAGCACCTTCATCAGCTCGGGCGTATCTTTCAGCAAATTGCGGATCCCCATGCCGCGCATTTTTCCCTTCAAAGTGCGGGTCAGTGTGACAAGTTCGAGGCTCAGCGGCCCGTCTGTATTGGGCGCGGGCAGACGGGAAATGAGATTCCTGCGGATATGTTCGCGGGAAAGTTCGTTGAATTTATCCGTCGTCATGCGGAACTGTTCCACGGTCTCCTCGAACACCGCCGCGGAAAAGCGGGAGAGCACGGGGTCGGCGGGGATGTTGATGTCCAGGAAATTGCGGTAGATGTTCTTGTGGAACGCCGCCGTGATGTTTTCGCTCGATATCCTGCCGCTCTCCAAGGCGTCCACGATGAATTTGAGCCCGCAGCCGTTGAGCTCCTCGGCGGTCTTGGAATAGGCGCACCAGCTTGCCAGCATGTCGATGTTGTCGATGAGCGCGCCCGCCTTGGCGGTATAATAATCCAGCAGGTCGTCGCTCGCAAGGTCCTCTTTCCGGGCATGGATGGCGAGGCAGAACCTGCTCTCCGCGCGCTCGAACCCGTCCGCCGCCAAGATGAGCCCCTCGAGCGCGGGCGCGGAATACCCGCACACGGCGCGGTGGCACATGCTGTTGAAACTGTCGGCATTGTAGTCCATAAAGAGTTCGGCGCAGATGTCGTGCATGTGATAGAGTTCGCGCAGGAACTCGGCGCGCTTTTTGAAATCGATGCCCCCGAAGAGGGTGAGAAAACTCTTGGACAGCGCGGTGTTTTCGGTGATGCGGTCCATCGCCGCATGGATGTCGTAGATCGTTTCCAAAAATTTCTTGGCGTCCTCTTCGGCGATCTTGTTGTAGGCGGCGCGGGAAAGTTTTTTCATGACGTCCGTCAGCTCGCGCGAGGTGTGATAGCTGCCGCTCCAGTTTTCGAGCGCCGCCCCCATGCGGGGATACTCCCGACGGATGTCGACGAGCGACTTGAAGTGCTTGTAATAATATTCCAGGCAGCTGTCCAGCCGCTTGTTGGCATTGAAAAATACGTAGAACTCCGCCTCGTCCACCGAGAAAAATTTATTGAGCCTGCCTGAAGAGAGGATGGCGACCAGTTCGCGCAGCAATTCTATCTTGCGCCGCGTGAAGGTGCTGATGCGCTGGCGGTAGAGTTCCAGAAACAGCCCGAGATAATTTTTGAGATGCTTGATCTCCACGAGCATGACCTCGCAGGCGCAGTACACGGCGTCGCGCACTTCCTGCGAATACTCGGTGAGGTTGACGTTTTCAAAGGGCGAATTGTACACGCCCCCGCACTCCTTCGCCGCCGCCGAGGCGTTCAGGAGCATGGTCTCGTATTTTTTGAGCTTCTCCTCCGTCAGGCTGTCATAGAACGTGCTTTCGATGTTCAATATCTCGGGCGCGTTCTTGTTTTTAAGATAAATGAGCAAAGCCTCGTACACGGAGACGCCCAAACGGCGCTTTTTGTGCAGCGCCGACAGGGGGTCGTTGATGAGCGAACGCATTTCCGCAATGCTGTCCGCGCACTGGTCGTAATCCCCCTCCAGCCCGTCGTCCGCCGGCGGGTTCTGGGGATCCTGCGCAAGGGCGAGCGTCGTTTCCAGCTTTTTGACCACTTCGGATTTATCCGTCTTGTTGGCATACAAATCCAGGCAGAAATCGCCGATGCCGATGGAGTCGAGCCGCTTTTTGACCACGTCGAGCGCCGCCTGCTTTTCGGCGACGAACAGGACGCGCTTGCCGTCGTCGAGCGCGTTGGCGATCATGTTGGTGATGGTCTGGCTCTTGCCCGTGCCGGGCGGCCCGTGCAGGACGAAGGTCTTGCCCGTCTGCGAGAGCGCGATCGCCTCGTACTGCGAACTGTCCGCGACGAGCGGCGTGAGGGTGCGCTTGGGGGGCGCGTCGTCCTCCCCTTCGATGTCCGCCGCCCCGTCCCCGAGTTCGTTGCGGTTGTTCAGCAGGGAAGAAATGAGCGGATTCTTTTTGAATTCTTCGATGTTTTTCCGCACATCGTTCCACATGAGATAGCGCGAGAAGGAGAAGGCGGCGAGATATACGTCGTCGTACACGTCCCAGCCCTTCCTGTCGACGATCTCCATCTTGACCATGGCGAGGATCTCGGAGATCTTGAGCGCCGAAATGTCGCCGCCCAGCCCGCGGATGTCCACGTCGAATTCCTGTTTGAGAAATTCCAGCAGCGTGGCGTTGACGCTGAACTCCTCGTCGAGCGCCGCCACGGTATAATTGTCCCGCCCGCGGTTGCGGCGGATGGCGACGGGCTGCAGCACGAGGGGCGCGTACTTGTCTTTGCCGTCCTCCTTGGACTTCCATTTGAGAAAGCCGAAGGCGGCATATAAGACCTGCGTGCCCGATTCCTCGCTTGCCTCCCTGCCGCGGCGAACGAGGTAAGAGAGCGCTTCGTTCATGGTATGCACGTCCGCATATGTGCGCAGGATGCCGTTTTCGTTTTCCAGCCGGATCAGATCTTTCTTTGCCTGCAATTCCGCCGACGCGCCGAAGAACAGGCGGGTCTCGAAGGCGCTCTTGGCGTCCCGCCCGCAGATATTCTTCTCCGCGCCCGAAAGGCTGGCATAGGCGCTGTCCGCGTCCGCCGCCACGATGTGCAGGACGTATCGCCGCACGTCGAAACTCAAAAGCGTGTTCTTCATGGAGAGATCCAGAAGCCGCCGTTCCCACTGTTTGTTTTTGGACTGTTTGCCCTCCAGGCTCAGTTTCCGGAGTTCGGGCAGATCCTGCGGCGCATCGGACGCCATCTCCTTTTCCGTGAGGATCTCATATCCCTTCACGCCCTGCGCGCGCAGGGGCAGGGGGCGGCGGTTGTCGATGCGGCAGCGGCGGATGTCCACAAAATTTTCATATGCGTCGTCCCGCAGTTTCTGCGCAAAGTGTGCCTCCGCCGTGGGATAGCCGATGCTCTTGTTGTCGAAGAGGTCGTTGACGTCGAAGAGGCTCAGATTGTTGATGCCGGGGGAGATGTACTTGCCGAGCCGCTGCATATCGTCGTTGACGCTGTCCAGGGAACAGGTGTCGTACAGCCATACGCCGCAGGCGGCGTTCTCTTTGCCCACGACCAGGACGGGATGCAGCCCCGCGCGCTCCAGGCATGCCGCCGCAAAGACGGCGAGCTGCAGCTTATTCAGCTGCCGGGTCTTGATGACATTGGCACAGCCCGCCGGGACGGGAAAGCTCATATCCACCGGCTCGCTCTCGGTCAGGCAGAGGTGTTTGATCGCCATAAAGACGGCGGCGGCGATCTGCCGCACCTTATTCTTATCCGCCGCGGCATACCCGGCGATCTCGCTGTCCATCTTCCATTTTTTGAGCTGTTCGGCGGCATCGGAGAGGACCTTGTCGCAGTCGGCGAGCTTGGGACGGACGAAACAGGCAAGATTTTCGCTGTTGCCCTCCAGCCCGCACCAATAATCGAAGGGCAGCGCCGTGCTCTCCACCCGTTCGCCGACAACGACCGCTTTGTCCTTGGTCACCTTGACGGTCAGCCCGACGGTCTTGACCTCGTTGCACTCGATGAACCAGACGGGCGAAAGGATGTAGTCGAATACCACCTCCACCGTACTCTGATAGGGTATCTCCTCGATGGCGTGACTGCTTTCGAGCAGAATGTTTTCGTCGGCGGACACGCTGACCGTGATGTCGTTGACCGCGGTGTCGCCGCTGTTTTTTAACGTCAGGACCGAAAATACGGACGTCCGGTTCACAAAATCCGCATAGGACAGAAATTTCTGCGGCTGAACCGTCAGTTTCAGTTGTTCCTGTAAAGTTTTGATTGCTTTGCTGCCTGCCATATCTTTGCTCCGTTATCTCTTGAATTTGGTCTTTGTTGCCTGTCTGCCTTTCATTGTACCACAACCGCGCCGAAAAAGCAAGGGGCGGCAGGGAAATTTTTTCTGAAAATCGGCCCTCCGGAAAAGCTCCCCCGCACCGCCGCCGGCCGCGCCGCTCCCTTTTTCCGCTCCATATAAAAAAGAGGACCTGCCCATTCCCGCATTTTTCGGGCAAGACGCGTCCTCTTTCCGATCGTTCCGCAAGGGATGATCTACATGCGTATGTCCACGTTAAGACAGTGTTTCAGGTTGCCCAAGATCTTGCGGACGAACCCGTCCACCGCCTCGGGCGAGAGCGGTTTTTCGGCGTCGGCGGCAGGCTCGAAAGTCAGCGTGAACGCCATGCTCTTCTTGCCGGCGGGCACCTGGCCGCCGCGGTACACATCGAAGAGGTGCACGTCCTTCACGGCGCGGCAGGCGCGGGAAATGGCCGCCACGATGTCGCCGCATGCCGTTTCCTCGTCCGCGAGCAGCGCCAGGTCGCGCTTGACGGCGGGGAATTTAGGGAGCCCCTCGTACTTCGTGCCGCCCGTGAACTTGCGGGAAACGGCATCGTAATCCAATTCGGCGAGATACACCTTTCGCTCGACGGCAAACGCCGCGGCGAGGCGCGGGTCGAGCTCGCCGAGATACCCGACGGCCTTTTCGCCGAGACACACTTCCGCCGTCGCCCCCGGATGCAGAAAAGGTCTTTGCGCGCGGCGGAACGCAAATTTCACGCCGAAAGCGTCGCCGACCGCCTCGAACACCCCCTTCACGTCAAAGAAATCGCAGTCCCCCCACGCGCCGAGACAGAGCGTCTTTTTTTCCTTGGGCAGCTCTTTTAAGGGCAGTTCTTCGGGGATATAGACGTTGGCGACCTCGAAGAGCCTGCCGTTCTCGTTGCCGCGGCGGAGGTTGCGCACGACGTTGTCGAGCATGGAGGGCGCAAGGAAGGTGCGCAGGACGGAAAGATCCTCCCCCAGCGGATTGACGATCTTCACGGCCCTCCGTTCGGGCGCGTCGGCGGGCAGGCCGAAGAGATCGAAGGACTTGGGCGAGAAGAAGGAGTAGCTCATCGACTCCGAGAACCCCTGCAGGCGCAGGACGTCCTTGAAGCGGTTCATGCGCTTTTGTTCCTCGCTGAGCCCGCCCGCGGTGACAGACGCCCTTTCGAGGAAGGTGGGCGCTATGTTGTCGTACCCGTACATGCGGATGACTTCTTCGGCGAGGTCGGGCCAGCCGTCCACGTCCTCGCGGTAAGGGGGAACGACGACGGACATGGTGTCGCCGTCCCTTGCCAGCCTGACTTCAAAGTGCAGGCTCTTCAGGATGTCCCTGACCGTCTGCGCGGGCACCTGAATGCCGAGCAGGGAATTGATCTTTGCAATGCTCGCCGTCATCTTTTTGCCCTTGGTCTCGGCGTGGTTGCAGTCGATGTGCACGTTTGTCACCCTGCCGCAGCCGAGCGCTTCCACGAGGTGCAGGGCCCGCGCCATGCCGAATTCGGTGGTGTAGGCGTCCACGCCGCGCTCGTAGCGGGCGGAAGAGTCCGAACTCTGCCCCAGCGCGCGGGAGGTGCGGCGCACGTTGTCGCGGGCGAATTTGGCGCTTTCAAAGAACACGCGCTTCGTGTTTTCGGTGATCTCGCTGTTGAGCCCGCCCATGATGCCCGCCAGCGCGACGGGCTTGCTGCCGTCGCAGATGACGAGATTCTCATGCGTCAGCGTAAATTCTTTTTCGTCGAGGGTGGTGATCTTTTCCCCGTCGGCGGCGCGGCGCACCACGATCTCCCGCCCGGAGAGCGTGTCCATGTCGAAGGAGTGCATGGGCTGCCCCATTTCCAGAAGCACGAAGTTGGTGATGTCCACGATGTTGGAGATGGAACGGATGCCGCAGAGCGCGAGCCGCCGGCGCATCCACGCGGGCGACGGGCCGATCTTGATGTCCGTGACGGCATGCCCGATATAGCGGGGGCAGAGCTCGGTATCCTCCACGCGCACCTTCATGCTGCGCTCCTCCCCTTTCGCCTCGGACATGGTATATTCAAATGAGGGCATTTTCAGCGGTTTGCGCAGCACCGCCGCCACTTCGCGCGCGATGCCCAGAACGCACTGGCAGTCGGGACGGTTGGCGGTCACGGCGATGTCAAAGACGTAATCGTCCAGCCCCACGACCTTGCGCGCATCCACTCCCGCGGGCGTATCTTTGTCCAATATCAGAATGCCGTAGACGTCCGCACCGGGATAGAAGTCGTCGTTGATGCCCAGCTCTTCGCCCGAACACATCATGCCGTTCGAAGCGACGCCGCGCAGTTTGCCGTTCTTGATCTTCATCGCCTGCCCGTCGTGCAGGACGGTGGCGCCGTTCAATGCGGCGGGCACCTTGGCGCCGACAAAGACATTGGTCGCCGCCGTGCAGATCTGCACCGTGCCGATCTCCTCGCCGAAATACACCCGGCAGACCTGCAATTTATCGGCGTCGGGGTGCTTTTCGATCGCCGTGATCTCGCCGACATACACCCCCGTCACGTCCTTGCCGAGGTACAAAAGTTCCTCCACCTCGAACCCGCAGGAGAAGAGTTTGTCCTGCAGTTCCTGCGCGGAGCAGTCTATATCCACATAATCTTTGAGCCATGAAAAAGGTACTTTCATACTTTTATAAAACTCTCCTTATCAAATCTCAGTCCTTGAATTGCG
The DNA here is from genome assembly GCA_964615285.1 of uncultured Clostridia bacterium. Taxonomy (GTDB): domain Bacteria; phylum Bacillota; class Clostridia; order Christensenellales; family Borkfalkiaceae; genus RGIG4074. The sequence continues at coordinate 5,086 of CAZTND010000009.1, read as the reverse complement.
TCAAAAACCGCACATCATTGTCGTAGAAATTCTTGATGTTGTTGACGCCGTATTTGAGCATGGCGATGCGCTCGAGCCCCATGCCGAAGGCAAACCCCGTGTATTCGTCGGGATCGACGCCGCAGTTTTCCAGCACATGACGGTTGACCATGCCCGCGCCGAGCACCTCTATCCAGCCCGTGCCCTTGCACAGGCGGCAACCCTTGCCGCCGCAGACGAAGCAGCTCAGATCGACCTCCACGGAGGGTTCCGTAAAAGGGAAATAGGACGGGCGCAGGCGCACCTTTGTCTCGGACGTGAACATCTTGGCGGCGAACTCGGCGAGCATGCCTTTGAGGTCGCACAGCGTGACGCCCCTGTCCACGACCAGCCCCTCCATCTGATGGAACATGGGCGAGTGGGTGGCGTCGTCGTCGGGACGAAAGACCCTGCCGGGCGAAAGCACCTTGATGGGGGGCTTTCGGCTCTGCATGACGCGGATCTGCCCCGCCGAGGTCTGCGTGCGCAGGAGCATGCCCTCTCCCAGATAAAAGGTGTCCTGCATGTCGCGGGACGGATGGTCGGCGGGCGTATTGAGCGCCGTGAAGTTATAATATTCCGTCTCCGTTTCCGGCCCTTCAAACACGCCGAACCCCATGCCCGCAAAGATGTCGATGAGCTGATTCCGGACCAGAGTGACGGGATGCAGCGCCCCCTCCGTATGCTTCCGCCCGGGCAGGGTGACGTCTATCCGTTCGGACGCATAGCGCGCCTCCAGCTCCGCCCGGTTCAGCTCTTCCTGCCGCGCCGCGAACAGCGATTCGATGTCCTCTTTCAGCGCGTTGACCGTCTTGCCGAAGGCGGGGCGTTCCTCCTTGGGAAGGTCGCGCATGCCGCCCATGACCGTCTTGAGACGGGCAAGCACGTCCGTCTTTGCCGCATACAGTTCCTTGCCCGAAGCGGCCTTTGCCGCCTCGTCCGCCGCATACTGCCGCAATTCTTCGATCTGCCGATTGTCCATGGTTTCTCCTCTCTTATGATTTTTATGAAAACAATTAAAATCGCCCCGCGGGCCGAAACGCGACCCGCAGGGCGAAAATTTTCCGCTGTACCACCTGCATTCGGGAGAAAAACTCTCCCCTCTTTTCCCGATAACGCCGGGAATGCGCCCTTCCCTACGTCCGTTCAGGAAAGGAGCTCCGAAGTGAAACGGCGATCGCCCCGCCCTTCGCGCGCCTTTCAGCCTGCGGACGCGCTCTCTTTCGAACGGCTTTTCGGGAAATGCCTGTCTTCTTCAACGCCTTTTTTCTATTATAGAAAATTTCAAAGGCGTTGTCAACCGTTTTTTCACGGCAACTTTCATTGATTGTATTTCCGGTTGTTGAAATATTCGGTGACCTTTTCGGGCAGCAGCCGCTCCATCATGCGATAGACCTTGTTCCTGCCGCCGGGGGCAAACGTGATGGCGGGATTGACCCGCAGCGTCTGCGCGACGATCTCCTCGGCGACCGCCTGCGGGTCCATGCCGCCCTGTTCGATGTTGCCGAGCGCCGCCACCGCCTTGTGCACGTCCTTGGCATATTCGCCGTTCTCTTCGTCGGAATAGACCTTGCGTTTGAAGGTGAAGGAGGTGGAAGTGCCGCCCGGCTGCACGGCGGTGAGCGTGATGTCGTAATGCTTCAGCTCCGTCCGGACGCACTTGACCAGCATGTCCAACGCGGCTTTGGAGGAGGAATAAAAACTGTCGAAGGGCACGGGATAGACGCTTCCCAGCGAGCTGACAAGGAAAATTTTGCCGCCCTGCCGTTTCATATACGGCAGGACGCCGCGAATGGCGCGCACCGCGCCGAAATAATTGACCTCGAAGAGATAGCGGATGTCCGCTTCCTTGGCGTACTCGACGGGCGCCGCCATGGAAAAGCCCGCCGAATAGACGAGGAGCGCAATGTTCCCGTATTCCGCGCCGACCGCCTGCAGGGCGTGTTCCAATTCCTCCCCCTGCGTGATGTCCGCGGTGATATTCTTTATCCGTTCGTTCTTCGCCACGTTGCGCGAAATGTTGACGACGGCATACCCCTTCAAAAGGAGGGACTGCGCGACCTCCAGACCGATGCCCGACGACCCGCCGACGACCACCGCCGCAGGCCGGGAAGAGGCGCCGCGGCCCTCCTTCGCCCCTTCCTTCTCCCTCTTTTTGGCTCTTTCGCCCTCTTCCGTACTGATTTCGCTTTTCTTTTCCGTCCGATTCTTTTCCATGCCGACAGTATCTGCACGGGAAAGCAGAATTATGCGCGCCTGCCGTATTTTTCCTGCCCGCGCCCTTCAGCCGAGCGCGAGGTCCAGGACCATCATCAGCGCAAAGCCGAGCACGACGCCCGCGGAAGCGATGATCTTGTGCCTTTCAAAACAATCGGGAATGAGTTCGGAACAGACCACGGCGATCATGGCACCCGCCGAAAAGGAGAGCGTCCAGGGCATCAGCCCCGCGGCAAACCCGACCGCGAGCGCCCCGAAAACCGCGGCAAACACCTCCACGAGTCCCGAAGCCTGCGCCAGAAAAAAAGCCTTTCCGACGCTGTACCCCTGCGCCTTCAGGGGGTAGGCGACGCAAGTCCCCTCGGGAAAATTCTGAATGCCGATGCCGACCGCGAGCATGACGGCCGA
>CAZTND010000009.1:0-2343 GCA_964615285.1 uncultured Clostridia bacterium | reverse complement strand
CGGCCGAGGCAAACGCCACGCCGACGGCCATACCCTCGGGGATATTGTGCAGTGTAACGGCGGTATACAGGAGCGCGCTTCTGCGCCGCCGTTCCCCCGTCCGCCGCTCCGCCCTGCCGAAAAAAAGATCGCCGCCCACGATGAACGCGCCGCCCAACAAAAAACCGACCGTCACGACGGCGTACACGGGAAGAGATGTCTCGCATTCCATGGCGGGCAGGAGCAGGGAAAAGAAGCTCGCGGCGATCATGATACCCGCCGCGCCGCCCATCATTGCCGTCAGAAATTTTTCATCGACCCTCTTGGAAAAAAACACCAGGCTTGCGCCCAGCGCCGTCATAGCATAGGTGAACAGCGACGCCAGCAACGCCTGCCAAACGCTGTGCAGCCCCAGAAACCAATCCATCTGTGAATCGTCCTCCTCGGTAAAAGTAAACCCTATCCACAGTGTATGCCCCGTCCGGGCGAAAAGGTGCCCCTCCCTGCATTTCGGGCGGAAAATTTGGCATAATACGGAAAAACGGGGACAAACTAAGAGCATGAGAAGGAAAATCCTGCGCATCGGCTTCTGTATGTTCCTGACAGTGGTCATGCTGTTTTGCTACAGCCGCTACCAGACGCTGCACAAGCCCGTCTTTGCGCTCGGACAGGAAAACAAGAGCATCTATCTGACCTTCGACGACGGTCCCTCCGACTCCACGACGCCCCTCGTCCTCGATATACTGAAAGAGGAGGACGTGCGGGCGACTTTTTTCATCATTGGCAGACAGGCGGAACTGCGCCCCGCCATCGTCGAACGCATCTTTCAAAACGGGCATGCCCTGGGCATCCACTCCTATTCGCATGAATACGCCTCCATTTACAGTTCTCCCGACGCCCTTCTGCGGGACATCAAAAAATGCTCTGCCGTACTGGAGAGCATCCTGGGATTGGAGACCGATTTGTACCGCTTCCCCGGGGGAAGTTTTTCCCTGCGGGAAGAATTGGTGGACTGCGTGAAAAAAGCGGGCTACCGCTATGTGGACTGGAACGCCAGCTGCCGGGACGCCGAACTGGTCGGCGCGACTGCCGACGAACTCTTCCGCGCGGCGATAGACACGCCCGCCGACAAAAACCACACCGTCATGCTGTTGCACGATTCTGCGCATCACGCGAATACAGCGGAAGCACTCAGAAAGATCATCGCCTATTATAAGGGAAAAGGGTATGCCTTCAGGACTTTGTAGGGGTATCCGACAGCTTGTCCTTGCCCCGTCCATCGCATGTTCCCGCCGCCTGCGCCGCGGGTTCTTTTTCCCTTTGCCTCCGCTCGGACAGCCAAAGCCAGAAGGGATATGCGGCGCCGCCCAAGAAATTCCCGACGACGGTGAGAAGGATATACGCCAACACCCGCCAGGAAACTTCGCCGAGGTAATAAAAGTAGAGCATGTTTGCCACCGAATGATCGAACCCGCAGAAGGCGAATACGGCGATGGGCAGCACGACGCCGAGCGTGGGATTCAGCCCCTTTTTGGGCGCGACATGCACCGAACGCACGGAAAAAGTGATGAGCGCGCCGCAGAGGACGGCGGAACAAATATCCCTTACATACCAAAGCGCATCGCTCAATTTTCCGCTCATCAGCGCCGCGGCCTGCGCGGCAACGGCATCGCCGAGAAAGGAAAAACGGGCGAGCAGCGCAACGACGCCGATCCCCACGGCGTTGCACAGAAAACAGACGGGCAGCTGCCATGTATTTTTTACACCCAGGGACGGAACGGAAGCGACCATGCCCGTGAAGAGCTTCATTTCATATGTAATGATGACGAACATGCCCACCGTAAAGAAACAAGCGCCGACCAACCGGCCCGCCAGCCCCGTGAGGAGAGAATTGGCATAGAGGGAAGCGACCGCGCCGAGCCCGATGGCAAGACCCGCAAAACAGGCCCTGACGATAAAATCAAGAATTTCTTTTTTTCTCATAACGGTATCCATACTATCATAAAGCGTCGAAAAAAGCAATCAAAAACGAAAACGGATTTGAAAAAATCTGCCTTTTTCGCTGTTTTTTTCGCTCGTCTTTTCCGCGCTCCTATGACAAGCCGGAATTTTGATCCCGTCCCCCCGGTTTTCAAAAATCATTCGCGGCAAATTTTATGAATGTTCATTGCGTCACACCCATGCCCGAAGAAAAGAGCATTTTTCAAATAATTTTCCTCGCCCGGTCCTGTTGCGGCGAAAAAGGGATGCGCTTTTTACCGATGTCCCTTACCGATGCGCCTCTGTCCGGATACGGCGGACTGCCCGCCCCGCTCTTCCTGACCACTTCCCCCGGCCGAAAAAAGTCCGCCGGCCGCCTTTTCC
>CAZTND010000008.1:36710-42562 GCA_964615285.1 uncultured Clostridia bacterium | reverse complement strand
ATAAGTGAAAACGGCTGTTTTGTCAATAGGTTGATGAAAAAAATATAATTTGCGGCTTTGCCTTTTCTTCATGATCGGTAAAATCAAACAGATCCATGATCTTCTCCGTGCCCGCTCTGCGGGCATAATTTACAGCGGCGGACAATAAAAATAGTGTATGAACACCCACATTCTCCGAACAATTTCCCGCACGGCGCTCTTCCTGTTTTTATTTGCGCTGCTCGTGCTCTTTTCCTTCTTTCCGGCACGGTATATGCAGGCATGCCTGGACGGCGTGAACCTTTGGGCGGCCTGCGTGCTGCCTTCCACCCTTCCCTTCCTGTTCCTGACGGGGCTGTTTACCCGCCTGGGTTACGTTAACCGCCTGTCCAAAACTTTCGCGCCCGCCACGGCGGCGATCTTCCGGCTGCCCGGCGTGAGCGGCTACTGCCTGCTGATGAGCTTCCTTTCGGGCTATCCCGTGGGCGCAAAGACCCTTTCCGACCTCAAAGAGATCGGCGCGGCGTCCCCTTCCGAAGCCACGAAAATGAGCGTCCTCTGCTCGACCTCCGGCCCCCTCTTCATCCTGGGAAGCGTGGGCATGGGTATGTTCTCCGACGGAAAGATCGGCATCATCCTGCTCGCCGCGCACTTTGCCGCCGTGCTGTTGAGCGGCGCGGCGTTCCGCTTTTATAAAACCGTGCCCGCCCGGGAATATCTGCCCGCCCTGAAACGGGCGGACAACGTGCTCTATGACTGCATGTACTCCTCGGTGCTGTCCGTGCTGTGCGTGGGCGGATTCATCGCCGTCTTTTACACGCTGTCCGTCATGCTGTCCGACCGGCAGGTCTTAACGCCCCTTTCCGCCGGGCTTTCCGCCCTGGGCGTGCCCGCGGAAACGGCGGAAGGGTTTGCACGCGGGCTAGTGGAAATGACGGGCGGCTGCCGCGCGCTTGCGGGGACTCCCTCGCCGCTGAACGTGGCGGGCTGCGCCTTTCTCATCACCTTCGGCGGGATCTCCGTCCTCTTCCAGCAGGCGGTCTATCTCAAAAAAGCGGGCGTGAAAATGCGCTTTTTTCTGCCGGCAAAGCTACTGCAGGCCTGCCTTGCCGCCACATTCGCCTTTGCCCTGTCGATCGCCTTTCCGTAAATCCGTAAAATGCCGCCACCATGCCCGCAGAGAAGGACATATACGGCAGCAGCCGCCCGAGCAGCGGGACGGCGGCGCGCGTCAATAGCAACCCAGCAATTTGAAATCCTGACAGATCTTGCGCATATCGGCAAGCGCGCGCTCCATTTCGGGGGAGAGGTAGTTGCCTTCCACTTCGATGAAAAAGCGGTATTCCCCCGGCGTGTCCTTGATGGGGCGGCTTTCGATCTTGGTCATATTCAGCCCGTAACTGTTGATGACGCCCAGAAGGCGGTACAGGCTGCCGGGGCGGTGCAGGAGTTTTGCCACGAAATAGACGTGTTCCGTCGGCCGATTCAGCCACTGCGCCCCCTTTTTGACCAACTCGAAACAGGTAAAATTCTTCTTTTCGTCGGCGATGTTTTCGGGATAAACTTCCAGCCCGCGCTCTTCCAAGCCCCGGCAGGCGTGCGCGCCGACGATGGCCGCCTCGTTCTTCTCCCGTATGTACGAAAGCCCTTCCGCCGTCGACTCCACGGGCACCGGCTGCGCGTGCGGCAGCTTTTCGCTCAGAAAGACCGAACACTGCCCGAGCGCCTGGGGATGGGAATAAATTTTCGCTATATCGGCGGGCGACGCGCCCCTGCGGTATACCAGGCGGTGTTCGATGGGAAGTGTGTACTCCCTGACGGCGAACAGGTCGGGTTCGTCGGCGAGCAAGTCCATGTTTTGCAGCACGCCGCCCTGGATGGTGTTTTCGATGGGCAGGGCGATCTCGTCCACCCTATCTTCTTTGAGCGCGGCGACCACCGCGGGAAAATTGCGGAAAAGGACGACCTCCGCTTCGGGCGACAGTTTTGCCGCCGCCACTTCCGAATAACTGCCCGCAGGGCCGAGACATCCGATCTTCATATTTTTTTCCTCCTTCTTTGCGGCGGGAACGCCGTCAGACTTTTTCGGCGATGTTATAGATCAGCCGTTCGGTGTCCTCCCAGCCGATGCACGGATCGGTGATGGACTGCCCGAACACCTCGTCGCGCGGCTGGTTGCCCTCGACGAGAAAACTCTCGATCATGAATCCCTTGACGATGTTTTTGTACGTCGGGTCGTATTTGCGGTTCTGCAGCACCTCCTCGACGATGCGGATCTGCTGGCGGCACTGCTTGCCGGAATTGGAGTGGTTGGTGTCGATGACGATGGCGGGATTCTGCAGAATGTCCTTGCTCTGTTCATAGTGCCGCGCCACGTCCATAATCGTCTCGTAATGGAAATTGGGAATATCGTTGCCGTAGGAGTCCACCATGCCCCGGAGCACCGCGTGGGTATAGGGATTGCCCCCCGTCGCGACCTGGTAATGGTTGTATTTGAACACCTGCCTGCTCTGCGCGGCAAAAACGGAATTCATGAGCACGGGAATGCTGCCGCTCATGGGGTTCTTCATGCCCACAGCCACTTCCATGCCGCTGGACACCAGGCGGTGCATCTGGTTTTCGCAGGATCGCGCGCCGATGGCGACATAGGAGAGCAGGTCGTCCACATACGGATAATTTTCGGGATAGAGCATCTCGTCCGCGGCGGAAAGCCCGGATAGCTCCATGGCGTCGATGTGCAGGCGGCGGATGGTCTCGATCCCCTTTGCGATGTCCTCTCTGCTGTTGGGGTCGGGTTGGGAGAACATGCCCTTATACCCCACCCCCCGCGTGCGCGGCTTGTTCGTATAGATGCGCGGCACGATGACGATTTTGTCCTTTACCTCTTCGTTGACCCTGGCAAGGCGGCGGATATATTCCAGCACGGGCGCGCTCTCATGCGCCGAACACGGGCCGATGATGAGCAGGATCTTGTTTTGCCTGCCCGCCAAAACGTCCTTGACCAGTTCGTCGCGCTCCTTTTTGCGTGCTGCCAAAGCGGGCGAAAGCCCGTTCTTTTCCTTCATCTCCTCGGGGGAGGGTATCTTCATCTGTTTTTCAAACATTTTTTATTCTCCTCTTCGGCGCATGACGCGCCCGATGTATTCCGCCACGGCTGTTCCCACGCACGCCTCGACCGGTTTTTCAAAGTGGATACAGCTCTTTGCCAGCGTGGAACTGATATGTATATGTTCCTGCGCGGCGGGGAAATAGACGGTGACGATGTCCCCGTACAGCCTGCGGTTGGCGTAAAACGCCGCGTTTTCATACTCCAGATCGACGGTGTTGCGGATACCGCGCACATAGAACACGGTGTTTTCCGCCCGCAGCAGGTCGACCGCCGCCCCCTGCCACTGCATGATTTTTATCCCCGGCATGCCGCCGCAGAGAATGCGCAGCATCTCCAGCCGCTCTTCCGTCGTAAAAAAAGGCTGTTTGGACGGATTGACCAAGACGGCGACGACCACCTCGTCAAAGACCGCCGCTGCCTGGCGGACGGTGTCCAGATGTCCCAGCGTGGGCGGGTCGAACGTGCCCGCAAATACACATTTTTTCATGATACCGTTCCCTCCTTTCTTCCTCTGTCCGCTCAACGTTCTTCCGCCCCTTCCCGACGGGAAAAGAAGGAGAGATACGTCTTGCCGTACTTCCGTTCGTCCGCCAGAACGAACGGAGCCGCCGGCGTTTCGTCCGCGCAGGGCATGTCCCGTTCCAACACGACGACCCCTTCCGCGGAGAGTATCCCCCTTCGGGCGATGCGCGCCACGGCATCCATGCCGTAAGCCGAACGATACGGGGGATCGACGAATATGATGTCGAACGGGCCCCGGACCGCGCTCAGGCACTGCGCGTAATCGAGGCGGTACACCTTTGCCTTTTCCTGCACGTCGAGCATGGCTATATTTTTGCGCAGGACGGCAAGGCTGTCCTCGGAAACGTCGTTAAAGACCGCCTCGCGCGCGCCGCGGGAGAGGCTCTCCAATCCCAGCGCGCCGCTGCCGCAGAACAGGTCGAGAACGCGCGCGCCGTACAGCCGCGGCGAGAGAATGTTGAAGAGGGATTCCTTGACCCTGTCCGCCGTGGGACGGATGTCTTCCCCCTTGAACGAAGCCAGAACGCGGCTTCGGAATTGTCCGCCGATGATGCGCAATGTCTGTTCGCCTCCTTCGTATGCCTGCCCGCCGCCGCGCAAGCGGCGTTTCTATTTTTTCACGCGGATGACCCGCTTGTCCGTTACAATGACATCGAGCGGCACGTCGTGCGGCGCGGACGGCACCTCTGCCAACACCTGAAAATCGTAACAATATCCCACTTTCAGGGCGTTTCTCGCGGACATGCCCGCAAGAAATCGGTCGTAATACCCGCCGCCGTAGCCGAGCCTGCCGCCCCGTTCGTCCGCCGCCAGAAGGGGCAGCACGACCACGTCGAGGAGACCCGGAAAGGGTGCGCCCGCAGGTTCCGCTATCCCGTAAGCGCCCGCCCGCAAGGGCGTCCCCCGCCGATAGGGCACCGCCGCCATGTCCGCCCCCTCCACGCGGGGCAAAAACACAGACTTTTCCCCTTCCAATAACCGCTCGATCACGGGCATGGTATCCGCCTCCGAACCGAAAGCGTGATAAATGAAAAAAGTGTCTTTTCCCCGGATCTCGGGCAGGGAAAGAAAATTTGCGGCAACGGCGGCATCATCGCCCCGCTCTTTGCCGCGGCGCGATTTCATCCCGCGCCGCAATTTCTTCTTTTCTTCTTCAGTATTCGACATATTCGCGCACGGCCCTCCTCGCCGCTGCACAGAGCACTTCATAGGGAATGGTGCCCGCTTCCCGGGCGACCGCATCCGCCGAAAAGAATACGGCACGCCTGCACCCGTAGACCGCCCGCCCTTCGCGCACGCAGCCGTCCATACAGAGGTTGCCGATCGCACGGAGCCGCCCGCCTCCGCCCGCGCGCAGGAACCCGTCCGCATATCCTAAACGGCAGGTCGTAAGGAACCCGTATTCCCGCGGCGCTCTTTGGTACCCCACGCCGCCGCCCGCAAAGCGGCGGCTCTGCAAAACATGGGTATACAGCCGCATGGCGGGCCGCAGCCCGAGCCATTCCGCCTCGGACCGAAACCCCTCGGGCAGGTATCCGTACATGCCGATGCCGAGCCGCGCACCGCCGAAATGGTACGCTTCTCCGCGCAATATCCCGCCCGTCGCGCTCAGGTGACAAACAATGTCCCCGAACCGATCCCGCGCCGCCGCGGCGGCATCCCGGAAGAGGGCACGCTGCCGTTCGGACGCCTCTTCGTCCGCGGGCGCATAGAGATGGGAATAGACCCCTTTCACCCTGACGCTCTGCCTTTCGGCAAGTTCCGAAAACAGGCGACGGAGCGGCGCGCCGCTGAGCCCCAGGCGGTTCATGCCCGTATTGATCTTGACATGCGCTTCCGCCGTCCTGCCGAATTTTTCCGCGGCGGCGGCAAGGACGCGCAGGGACGCAAAAGAACAGACGGTGAACGTAAGCCCGTGCGCCATGCCGAAAAAGACGTCGTCCTCCCCGAGCGGCGGCGTGAGAACGAGAATCTCTCCCCGCACGCCGCCGATCCGAAGCGCAATGCCTTCGCGCACGGAAGTGACGACAAACCCGTCGGCTGCGCCTTCCAGACGCTCCGCCACGCGTTCGGCGCCGTGACCGTAGGCGTCGGCTTTGACCACCGCGTACAAGCGGGCGCCCTTTGAAAGCAACGCGCGGAATACGGAAAAGTTGTGAGCGATGTTTTTGAGCGATATGACGGCGATGTTTTCCTGCATACTGCAATATATGCGGAAAAACGCAAATTTATAAATTCCTGC
>CAZTND010000008.1:0-36610 GCA_964615285.1 uncultured Clostridia bacterium | reverse complement strand
TCTGCCCGAAACGCCGCGCTCGGCGCGGCGTTTCCGCTGTTATCTCCCCGAAAGAAAACCGCGACGCCCCTTCCTCTTCACTCCTTATAGATGAGCCTGTGGCAATTTTCGCATTCGATGACGCCCTTTTCGTTGAGGAGGCTGATGGCCGCGCGCGGCAGGTCCATGCTGCACACGCCGCAGCGATCGCCTTTCAAGGGACAAAGCACGGGCCACAGTCCCTCCTTGCGGCGGTTCTTATACCGTTCGAGCACGTCGGCGGGAATATCCTTTTCCATTGCCGCAAGCTGCGAACGGACAGACTGGATTTCCGCCTCTTTGCCCTGCGCCACGACGGCATATTTCTCCTTATATTCCCGGAACTGTTTCTGCATGGCGAGGGTTTTTTTCTTCAATTCGCGGTAATCCTTGGTCGCCGCATCCATCCTCTCTTTGACGGAGGCGAGGTCCCTCTTGATGACGCGAAGTTTATCGGCGAGCGATTGGGCGTTCTTTTTCAGGTATGCCGCCTCCCCTTCGTTCTCTTCCATTTCCGAAAAATCGATCTCGGAAAACTCTTTGAGTTCCGAGGCGATTTCGTTGTACTGCGCTTCCAGGCGGGAGAGTTCGCCCGAAAGCGCGACCGCCTTGTTTTCGTACCCGTCCAGCGTGACCTGGGCATTTTTCAGAAACTTGCGCGCCTGCGCGTATTTCTTCTTTTCTTCCGTGGCGGCAAGCTCCTTTTCGATGTTCAAAAGGTTCTTGTCCATTGCCTGATAGCCGATCAGCGTCTGTAAATTTGACATGTCTTTCCGTCTCCTTGTCCTTTTCAAAGCAGCCGTCGGTCGGAAAAATAACAGCTTTCCGCACCCAGCCGCTCCTTTATTTTTTCATATATTTTCCGAAAACCGTAATTTTCGCTCGCGTAATGCGTGAACTGTATGACGCTCATGCCGTATTCGAGCGCCATGACAATGACGTGATGTTTGAAATCGGCGGAAACGATGCAGTCCGCACCCGCCGCCGCTGCCTGCCTTACCGCCGTTTCCGACCCGCCCGCGCCGCAGAAACTCGCCGCGCAGCGGACGGTCTTTTGCTCTCCATATACCCATACCTTGTCGGCGCCGAGCCTCTCTTTCGTCCGCGCGGCAAGCTCTCCCGCCGACAGGGGGGCAAGGCCGTATACCCTGCCGTAACCGCAGCCGGGAACGGAAAGCGGTTCAAAGATCTCTCCCCGTTCTCCGCCGACGGCGCGCATGAGCCACTCGTCGATGCCCTCCGCCGCGCAGTCGAAATTGAGATGCATGGAGATGACGGAGATGCCGCTTTTGAGCGCCCGCTGCAATTTTTTCCCCTGCGGGTCGGTGCAGAGGATGTTGCCGATCTTTGCATAGATGGCGGGATGGTGAGTGACAATAACGTTTGCGCCCGCCCGTTCGGCGGCGTCGAGGGCGGCGGAAGAGAGGTCGAGGGCAAAGAGGATCTTTTCCGCCTCCCCGCCGCAGTCGATCAAAATGCCGCTGTTGTCGTAGCCGTCGTATTTTTTACAGTACTCGTCGCTCAGGCTCTTGGGCGCAAAGCCTTCCAAAACGGCATACAGCTCATTTAATTGCACCGGACAACACTCCTTGTAAATATTTCTTTTCCGACAATATCCGTTCCCGCGTCCCCGCGCCCAGAGGGCGGGAGAGCAGGGCTTCTTTTTTTTGTATTTCCGCGCGCAGAAAGGAAAGGAAATCTTCTCCCCTTTCGCGCAGATTTTCCCGCCCGAAGGCAAGTTCCGCCTGCGTGTAGGGCGGCGTGCCGCCCGCGCGGACCCCGACGAGGACGTCGTAAAATTTGCCGTCCCGAAAGGTAAAATCCCGCTCGATGCGCGCGCCCCGCTCCAGAAGCAGCCGCCGGAGCAAGGGGACGTCCCGCATGGGCTGCAGGACAAATTTTTTCGGAATAAACCCGCCCGTCCCCGTGAGGATATGCGCCATCTCCATGCCGCCCATGCCTGCAATGAGAACCAAATCGGTCTCGGGATCGACGCCGCATAGCCCGTCCGTGCAGAGCGCCGTACAAACGCCGCCGTCGATGTATTTTTTCAATAAAACGCGCGCCTTTTCCAAACAGTCCGCGCTGATGTCCGTCACGACCGCCCTTTCGCACCGCCCGTTCCGCAGCATGTATTCCGCGCAGTACCCGTGGTCGCAGCCGATATCGGCAAACGTTTTCACGGACGGAAGGAGCGAACAGAGCGCGCCGATCCGCGCCGAACGGGTGGGCACGGGATCACTCCAAAAAGTCTTTCAGCGTCTTGCTGCGGCTGGGGTGGCGGAGCTTTCGGAGGGCCTTCGCCTCGATCTGGCGGATGCGCTCGCGCGTGACGTTGAACTCCTTGCCCACCTCTTCGAGGGTGCGGGGCTTGCCGTCGTCGATGCCGTAACGGAGACGCAGCACCTTCTCCTCGCGGGGGGTGAGGGTATCCAGCACGTGCAGAAGCTGTTCTTTGAGCATGGTGGCGGCGACGCTGTCGCTGGGCGTCACCGATTTGTCATCCTCGACGAAATCGCCGAGGTGGCTGTCCTCCTCTTCGCCGATGGGCGCCTCGAGCGAGACGGGATCCTGCGCGATGCGCTGGATTTCACAGACGCGCTCTTCCGACACGCCCATCTCCTGCGCGATCTCCGCGGGCGTGGGTTCCCTGCCCGTCTGCTGCAGGAGCATGCGCGAAACGCGGGTGAGCTTGTTGATGGTTTCGACCATGTGCACGGGGATGCGGATGGTGCGCGCCTGGTCGGCAATGGCACGGGTGATGGACTGCCGGATCCACCAGGTGGCGTACGTGGAGAATTTATATCCCTTCTGGTAATCGAACTTCTCCACCGCCTTCATGAGCCCCATGTTTCCCTCCTGAATGAGATCCAGAAAGAGCATGCCCCGCCCGACATACCGCTTGGCAATGGATACGACCAGACGGAGGTTGGCTTCCGAAAGATGACGCTTGGCCTCCTCGTCCCCCTCCTGCATGCGGCGGGCGAGCTCGATCTCGTCGTCCGCGGACAAGAGGGGCACCCGCCCGATGTCCTTCAGGTACATCTTGACGGGATCGTCCAGCCCCACATCCATCAGAACGCGGTCGAAGAGCTCCTTGTCCCGCTCCGCCTCGTCGATGATCTGGATGCCCGCGTCGGGCAGCGCCTTGTAGACGGTGTCCATCTGATTGGACATGATATCGTATTTTTCGAGGATATCGAAGAGCGCGTTGGAAGTGATGCTTCCCTTCATTTTATACGCATTGATGATCCCGTTGACGATGTCCGTCAGTTTCTGATCGCTGATGCTCATTTTCTTTCTTTTTTCCTCCGTTCAATGAATCGATCGTTTTTCGATTGAAATGTATGTTTCAGTAATTTTTCAGTTCCCGCGTGAGCGCCGTCAGTTCCTCTGCGAGCGCACGGCGGACGGAAAGGTCCGTTTCGGCGTTGATCTTTGCCGTGATCTCGTCCATCTTCGTTTGCAGCCGCCGCCGCGCGACCGTTTTGACGCAGTCGGCAAAATATTTCTCCGCGCCGCTGCCGAAGAGCCGCTCTTCGGTGTTCAGATCGAGGATCGCATTGAACTCGGGCGCATCTTCGCCGAAGAGCTCAAAGAGGTCGGATACGCGGATCTCCTGTCCCTTTTCGCGGCAGAAACCGATATACCGCACGAGCGCGCGGTGCACATCATCCGAAAAATCCTCCTCGTTCGGCACATAATCCTCCGCATACGGCAGCCGGAAAAGCACGGCGCCGATGAGGAAGCGGCACGCCTTTTTGACCTTGTCGCTCTTATCCTGCAAGCGCGGCGGCGGGGGCGCGGCGGGAGCGTTGGCACGGGGCGCGGAGACATATTCCTCCAGATCGCGCGCCAAAGACTGATAGGTGAACCCCGTCTTGTCCCGCACGGTTTTCAAAAGGTCCTCCCGCTCGGCGGCGGACGGCGCTTCACGGATGACGGCCATTGCCGCCTGCGCATAGGCGCGCTTGTTCTCCGTCTGCGATAGGTCATACCTGCGTTCGAGCGAATGCAGTTTATAATCGACGAGGGGCAGGGCGTTGTCCAGGCACTGCTGATAGGCGGCGGCGCCCCGCTTTCTGACCACATCGTCGGGATCCTCCCCCTCGGGCATGAGTACGACCCTGACGTTGAGGTTTTCGCCCTTTAAGATCTCCAGTCCTCTCAGATCGGCGTTCTGCCCCGCAAAGTCGCCATCGTAACTGATGAGCACGTTTTCGGCGTAGCGTTTGAGCATGCGCGCCTGTTCCTGCGTGAGCGAGGTACCCATGGACGCAACGACGTTGCAAAAGCCCGCCTGATAGAGGGAGATGGCGTCCATGTACCCCTCCACCATGATGACATAGGGCATGGCGTTCTTCTGCTTGTATTTTTTCAGGAGATTGACGTTGTAGAGCGTCTTTCTCTTGTTGAAGAGCATGGTCTCCTTGGTATTCTTGTATTTGGCTTCCCGCTCGGTCTTTTTGCCGAGGATGCGCCCGCCGAAGCCGATGACCTCGTCGAAGGAATTGATGATGGGAATGATGAGCCTGCCCGCCTGCGCGTCGAAGAGTTCGCCGCGCGAGGAGACCGAACACGCGCCGCTCTCCTCGATCTCCTCCCGCGTGAAGCCGCTGTCCAAGAGGAGTTCGGGCAGAGAACCGTAGTCCAGCGAGGCGCCCAGCCCGAATTTTTTGACCGTGCTCGGCAAAAGCCCGCGCTTTTCAATGTATTCCATGTGCGCGGCGGCATCGCCGCCGTACAGATTCTGCAGATAAAAACGCGCGGAAGTCAGGAGTATCTCCAACAGCCTGTCCTTCTTGTGTTTGAGCTCCGCCGTGCGCTCGCTGTCGAAATTCACCTCGGGCATGGGCATTTTGACCCGCGCCGCAAGGTACTTGACCGCATCGGGGAAGGAGAGGCTCTCCAGCTCCATGACCAGGCTGACCACGTCGCCCGACACGCCGCAACCGAAGCAGTGATAGTATTGTTCCGCCGCCTGAATGGTGAAGGAGGGCGTCTTTTCGTGGTGGAAGGGACAGCATGCCCAGTAATTGTACCCCCGCTTGTCCAACGTCATATACTGCGAAGCGACCTCCACAAGGTCGTTGCGCGCCTTCAGCTCCCGCATAAATTCGGGAGAAAATTCGCCCTTCGGCATATTATCCCCTCCCGCCCATGGCAAAATTCCTGGGAATGAACAGCTCTTCGAACATGCCGACGGCATAGCGGTCGGTCATGGAAGAGATGTAATCGCATACGGCGCGGCCCGCGCCCTCCCTTTCGGCTATGTCCCGATAGAGAGCGGGCAGCTTGTCCGTGTGCTTGACGAAATAATCGTACATGGCGGTCAGCATCCGCTCCGCCCTGTCCTGCATGACCTTGTTGGCGCGGACATAGACGTTTTCAAACATGAACGCCCTCAGCTGCGCGGACGCGCGCCCTTTCTCCTCGGACATGGTCAGCGTGTTCTTACCCTCGGAATTTCTGACGATGTCCGTGATGGCGGTGTTGATGCGCTCGCTGGTGTCTCTGCCGAGCACGGCAATGGGACCCGCCGGCAACTCATCTTCGCGCAGAAAGCCGCCGCGGATGGCGTCCTCGATGTCATGATTGATGTAGGCGATGCGGTCGGCGAGGGAGACCGCCACCCCCTCCAGCGTCTGCGGTTTGCCCGCGGACGTGTGGTTCACAATGCCGTCCCGCACCTCGTAGGTGAGATTGAGCCCCTTGCCGTCCTTCTCCAGCACGTCCACGACGCGCAGGGACTGTTCGTTGTGGTGAAATCCATCCGGGCAGAGGGCGTTCAGAACGCGCTCTCCGACGTGTCCGCAGGGGGTATGCCCGAGATCGTGCCCCAAAGCGATGGCTTCGGTCAGATCCTCGTTCAACGAAAGAGCGCGGGCAATGGAGCGGGAGATCTGCGACACGTCGAAAGTGTGCGTGAGGCGGGTGATGTAGTGATCGCCGTCGGGGGAGAAAAAGACCTGCGTCTTGTTTTTCAGGCGGCGGAAGGACTTGGAATAGATGATCCTGTCCCGGTCGCGCTGAAAATCGGTGCGCATGGAACAGGGCGTCTCCTGCCGCAGTCTGCCCCGGCTTGCAGCCGACTTGCAGGCATAGGGCGACAGAAAAACGTCCTCTATTTTATACGTCCGCTCTTTCGGCTGCATGTTCCCCTCCTCACAATATTTTTGTTTTTTCTTTGCGTTCTTATTTTTATATATTCGACGAAACTTTCCGATTTCCTTTATTTTCGGAAAAATTTTTTTCAAAGCCCGAACCCGCCGTCCACCCCGAGCACCTGCCCGGTGATATATTCGTTCTCGGCGAGAGAAAGAATGGCGGCGGCGACCTCTTCGGGCGCGCCCTGCCGCCCCGCGGGGATGTCGGCGCAGATCG
Source organism: uncultured Clostridia bacterium (assembly GCA_964615285.1). Lineage (GTDB taxonomy): Bacteria > Bacillota > Clostridia > Christensenellales > Borkfalkiaceae > RGIG4074. Next base: position 30,208 of record CAZTND010000008.1, on the reverse strand, counting down.
CAGCCTTTTCTTCTTTCGTAAAGCGGCCGTTCATGCGCGTGCCGATGACCCCCGGCGCGACGCAGTTGACCCGGACGCCCGCATAGCCGACCTCCTTGGCGAGAGCCTTGGTGAACCCGATGAGGGCGGCCTTGGAGGCAGAATAGGCGACCTCGCAGCTGCCGCCGACCACCCCCCAGACGGAGGAAACGTTGACGATGCACCCCCTGCCCCTCTTCAGCATGGCGGGCAGGGCGTATTTCGCGCAGAGGAACGCGCCCGCGGTATTGACAGCGAACACGCGGTCCCACTCGGCAAGCGAGGTGTCCTGGATCTGCCTGACGAGGGAGATCCCTGCATTGTTGACGAGCACATCGACCCCGCCGATCTCTTCAAAGAGGGCGCGCACCTGTTCCTCGTCGGACACGTCCGCCCGGACGGCACGGAATCCCTCTTCCCGCGCGCGTGCCGCGCTTTCCTCGTCGGCGGAATAACAGAGTGCGACGGCATACCCCTTGCGGGCGAACAGCCGCGCCGTCGCCAGCCCGATGCCGCGCACCCCGCCCGTGATCAACACCTGCTGCATGGTTTTTCCCTCCTTCTTCGGTCTTTTTTTCGCCGCTCTTCCAAAAGCGGCAACGATCGGATACTATACAAAAGCGGGCAGGCATGCCCGCGATCACCGTGTAAAAACAAAATGTTCTGTACCGAAACGTGCCCGGGCAAGGGCGCACGCCCTTATGTCAAGGCAGGCGGGACAATATCTCCCGCGCGATGTCCTCCACGCCGCGCCCGTCGGTGTCGATGATATAATCCGCCGCCCGCTCATACACGGGGGTGCGGACGGGCAGAAGCTCGCGCAGTTTTTTCTCCGCGCCGCCCTGCAAGAGGGGGCGGGACGTGTCCCCTTCCACGCGGGCGAGCAGAGTGGGCAATTGTGCGCGCAGGAAGAAAATTCTGCCGTTCTTTTTCAGCAGTTCGCAATTTTCCGCCCGCAGGACAAACCCGCCGCCCGTGGCGACGACAAGGCCGTCCGCCACGGAGAGCTCCCGCGCCGTCTCCGTTTCGAGATCGCGAAAATACCCCTCGCCGCGCTGCGCGAAAATGTCCGTTATCTTACCGTGTTTTTCCTCGATGAACGCGTCGGTGTCCACGAGGCGGCGGTCCGAGAGCGCGGCGAGCGCCCGCCCCACGCTGGTCTTGCCCGCGCCCATCATGCCGCAGAGTACGATGTTCACAGCCTGAAACTCTCCAATGCCAGAATATAACTGTTCTTGCCGAAGCCCGCGATGACCCCCTTGCAGGCGGGGGAGATGACTGAATGATGGCGGAACTCCTCGCGCGCGTGCACGTTGGACATGTGCACCTCGATGACGGGGGTGGAAATGCAGCGGATGGCGTCGTGCAGGGCATAGGAGTAGTGGGTGAACGCGCCCGCGTTCAATACGACGCCGTCGTACTGCCCGTCGATGCAGGACTGTATTTTACTGCACAGTTCCCCTTCGATGTTGCTCTGATAGAACTCGACTTCGTTGCCGTTCTTTTTGCAGAACGCGGCGATCTGCCGGTTGATGTCGTCGAGGCTCTCGCTGCCGTAGACCCCCTTTTCGCGCCGCCCCGTCATGTTGAGGTTGACGCCGTTGATAACCAGAAATTTCATGCGCTGTTCTCCTTATTCCTTATATTTTTCCTTGTATTTCGCAAAGAGCCTGCCCGCCTCTTCGTCTGACGGCGCGGCGCCGAGATAGATGCAGTCGGAAAAGTACGCCTGATAGAAGAGCATCGCCTCGCCGTTGACGATCTTCTTGCCGCACGATTCGGCGATGCGCAAAAATTCCGACTTGGCGGGGACATAGATGAGATCGACCGCCGCGGAACACAAAGACAGCACGTCCGCCCCGACGGGGGAGACGCCTTCCGTGCGGTGCATGCCCACGCCCGTGCAGTTGACGACAATGTCGTACGGCTTTGCCTCCACCCTTTCGAGGGGGGTGAAGCCCGGAAACTCGGCGTGCACCTTTTGCAGGCTTTCTTTGTTCAGGTCGAAGGCAGAGACCCGTGCGCCCGCGTCGAGCAGTTTTTTGATGACGCTCCTGCCCACGCCGCCGCTGCCCAAAACGAGGACGCTCTTGCCCGCCGTATCGACGCCGTTGTTGCGGAGCATGAGCAAAAAGCCCGCGCCGTCGGTATTGTACCCCTTCCGCGTGTGCGCGTCCACGGTGTTGACCGCGCCGAACACGGCGGCGTCGCCGCAGACCTCGGAAAGATAGGGAATGACAGAAAGTTTATAGGGAATGGTGACGTTGAACGCGTCGTACTTTTCAAAGAACGCGGGCGCGGCGGACGCAAAGTCCTCCTCCGCGACCGAAACCTTTTCATAAGTGCACTGCACGCCCATGTTTTCAAGAATGAGCGTATGCATCCGGGGGCTGAGCGAACGGGAAACGTCCTTGCCCACCACCGCGAGATCGAGCTTTTTCATGTTTTTTCTCCGTAAAAATTTTCGTTATACTATAAAAAACGTTATGCCGCCTTATTTAATTTATACCCCGGTACAGCCCTTCCAAAACGGTGAAAAAGTTTTCGAAGGTCTTTTTGCAGCAGGCGGGGTCCTCGATGACCAGGCCGCCGCATTTGAGCCCCGCCACCGCGAAGGACATCGCCACGCGGTGATCGCCGAACGTCTGAATGCGCGCGGGCAGAACATGGTCGCAGGGAAATATCGTGACCCCGTCCGCCCGCTCTTCGGCTTTCACCCCCATCGCCGCCAGGTTGACGCACATGGCGCGGATGCGGTCACATTCCTGCCCGCGGATGTGCCCGATGCCCTCGATGACCGTCGGGGAGGACGCGAAGGGCGCGATCGCCGCCAGGGTGAGCGCCTGGTCGGAAAAATCGTTCATGTTCACATGCACGCCCGTCAGTTTTTCGGGCCCCGCAAGCCATACGCCCTCTGCCGTTTCTCCGACCGCACAGCCCATCTTTTCGAGCACGCCGAGGAGCTTTGCATCCCCCTGCATGGAGGAGCGGCGCACACCGCGCACGGTCACCTTCCGCCCGAGCAGCGCGCCCGCGGCAAAGAAGTAGTCCGCCGCCGAAAAGTCCGGCTCGACGGCGTATTCCGAAAGGAAAAACCGCTGCGCGGGGACAAAATAGTCCGCGTCCGATCTTTGGTATTTTATGCCGAACTGCGAGAGCATTTTCGCCGTGATGCCGATGTACGCCCCCTCCGTCCTTCCGCCCGTCAGGTGCAGGGCAAGCCCGTCCGGCAGCAGAGGCGCGCACATCAGAAGGGCGCTGGCGAACTGTGAACTCGCGTCCGTATCGATGGTCATTTCGCGGACGGCGAGCCCCTTCGAGCGCAGGCGGAAGGGAAAATGCCCCTCTTCGCGCAAGCAGTCGATTTCTGCGCCCGCGCGGCGGAGTTCGGAAAGCAGCGGTTCCATGGGGCGGCGCTCCATCTGGGGGGAGGAACGCAGAAGGTATTCCCCGCCCGCAAAGGCGAGCATGACCGTTAAGAACCGCGCCGCCGTGCCCGCGCTGCGCACGTCGATCTCCGCCTTCCTACGCGGGATGACGCCGCCGCACCCCCCGACGCGCACTGTCTTTGCCGCCTCGTCGGCCTGCAAAGAAAAGCCGAGCGACGAAAGGCAGGACAAGAAAGCGCGCGAATCGTCCGAAAAGAGCGCGCCGCGCACCAGGCACGCCCCCTCCGACAGCGCCGCCAGAAGGAGCGCGCGGTTGGTGATGCTCTTGGAGCCGGGAACTTCCGCCGTCAAAGGCCCCCTCCCCGGCAGTTTTCCGACCGTGTACGTCTGCATACGTTTCTCCCGTCCGTCAAATCGCGAAAAGGCATAAAATATGCCAGCCATGCCCGCGTTGAACGCGGTTTCCCGAAAAAACTATTTCTCCGCGAGGGATACGAGATGCCCGCGGTATTTTTCATAGGGAAGTTTGAGCTCGGCATACGTCCCGTAGCCTGCGGGGACGATCATGGACACCTCGTCGGACGCGGCGTTTTTCTTGTCCAGCCGCGCGTACTCCGCCGCCCTTTCCACGCCCTCGTAGCGGGGGATCTTGCTCAGAACGCGCAGAATGAGCCCTTCCAGCAGCGCGGCGTATTCCGCCGTCGTCACCCCCTCCGCCAAGGCGATCTTCAACTCGTAATACATGCCGATGAGGACGAACTCGCCGTGCGAAAGCCCGCCGTAGAAGAGTTCGAAGGCGTGCGCCGTGGTGTGCCCCATGTTCAGAGACTTGCGCAGCCCCTTTTCGCGCTCGTCCAGGCGGACGACCTCCGCCTTGTGCCCGATGCATTCGGGCGTTATTTCCGCAAGATAGGCAAGGTCAAAGAGCCTGTCCATGTTCTTCAAAAGGCTGTCCAAAATTTTGGCGTTGAGCGCGCCGTACTTGACGATCTCGCCCAGGCCGCAGCGGATCTCCCGAGCGGGCAGAGTCTGCAAAAATGTACCGTCGACGAGCACAGCCTCGGGCTGATAGAATGCGCCGACGACGTTTTTGACCTTACCCATGTCCACGGCGGTCTTGCCGCCGACCGAGGAGTCGACCTGTGCCAAAAGGGTGGTGGGCACCTGCACGCAGTGGATGCCGCGCATGTAGAGCGCCGCCGCCAACCCGCCGATGTCCCCCACGACCCCGCCGCCGACGGCGAAGAGAAAGGAATTGCGGTGCAGCCCCGCATCGATCATCGCCTGCAGAATTTTGAACAGATTGACCTCGTTCTTACTCTCCTCGCCCGCGGGCAGTATGTAGACGGGCGCGTCGTCAAACACCGCTTTGATGTCCCGTTCATAAAGGGCAAATACGTTGCTGTCCGTGAGGACAAAATTCTGATGTCCCGCCAAAAATCCGGGCGCAAGCTGCCTGAAACAGCCCGCCCCGCAGGTGATGACGCTGTCCTGTGAGGGGGTGTGTATTTCTATTGTCTTCATTGGGGCAGTTCCTCGTATCTTTTCATGACCTCGCGCATGTTGTCCCCGCCCAGCCGTTCGGAGACGACCTGCGCCAGCACGGTGGCGACCACGCTTTCGAGAATGATCTCGCAGGCACAGACGGCGGCAACGTCGCTGCGCTCCGCTGCGGCGGTCTGTTTTTCGTGCGTGACGTAATCGACGGTGTCCAGCCCGCTCATCAAGGTGGGGATGGGCTTCATCGCCGCGCGCAGGACGATCTCCTCGCCGTTGGACATGCCTCCCTCGATGCCGCCTGCGTTGTTGGTCTTGCGGACGAATTTGCCCTCTTCAAAATAGATGGCGTCGTGCACCCGGCTGCCGGGACGAAGCCCCACGCCAAAGCCCATGCCGACTTCCGCGCCCTTGATCGCCTGCACGCTCATCATCGCGCCGACCAGCCGCCCGTCCAGCTTTTCGCCGTACGTCATGCAGCTGCCGAAGCCGCTCTTCAATCCCTTCACGCGGATCTCCAGAATGCCGCCCGCAGTGTCGCCCGCGGTCTTCAGTTCGTCGATCTTACGCATCGCCGCCGCCTGCTTTTCGTCGTCGGGCATGAAGAGCGGACGGCTCTTGACCCCTTCCAATTCTTCAAAGGTATATTCCTTCTCGTCGGTGATGCCGCAGACCGTGCGCACATACCCGCCGATCTGCACGCCGAGTCCGGCGAGGAACTGCCGGCAGACGGAACCGGCCGCCACGCGCACCGCCGTTTCGCGCGCCGAGGCGCGCTCCAGAATATTTCTGGCGTCCGTCTGATCGAACTTTTTGACCCCCGTGAGGTCGGCATGCCCCGGGCGCACCCGCGTCAGGCGCTTTTTGGTCACGTCGCACCCCTCGGGCGCCATGTAGGGACGCCAATTTTCGTAATCGGCGTTCCGCACCCAAAAGGCGAGCGGGCTGCCGAGCGTGAGGCGGTTGCGCACCCCCGCCAGGATCTCCATGCGGTCGGTCTCTATCTTTTGGCGGAACCCCCTGCCGTAGCCGCTCTGCCGCAGGGCGAGGTATCTGTTCACCTCGTCGATGTCTATTTCGAGATTGGAAGGCAGCCCCTCCAAAATGCCGATGAGCGCCTTGCCGTGCGATTCGCCCGCCGATGTCAGTCTGATCATGCCGAAAATTCCTCCGTAATTATGATTCGATGGATATTATCCCGCCGCCCGAAAGACGGAGCGGTCAGGAGCCACAGACAATGGTATATGCCCCGCCGCCCGCGGACGACAGGACGATGTTGCCGCATTCGTCCGTGCGGTAGAGCTCCCCGTCCGGCATGACTGCATGCAGGTCGGCGACCACCCGGTCGGACGGATGCCCGTAATTGTTGCCCGCGCCGACGGAGATGACCGCCGCTTCGGGGGAAAGCAGTTCCAGCCATTCCCGTCCCGAAGAAGTGTCGCTGCCGTGATGAGCGACCTTCAACACCTCCGTGCTCTCGAGCCGCACCTGCATGTCTCCGACGGAAAAGATGCCGGAATCGAGCGCATATTCTTTCGTCAAAACATCTTCCGTCTCCGCCGTCATGTCCCCCGTAAAGAGAACGCTCAATCCCTCGTATTCCAGCCAGATGACCGCGGAATAGTAATTGGGATCGCTCTCGGGCGCGGCGTCCGCAAAGCGGGGCCACAGGAACATGAGAAAGTAGTCGTATGTATCGCCGCGGATGTAACCGTATCGCCTGGAATACTCCACGGCGGGCACCGTCTCCAACGCCCGTTGATAGAAGGAAAAATAGGTCGCGTCCGAGGCGAGCGTCGCCTTGCAGGGAAGGCGGACGCGGGAAACTTCGACTGCATCGAGCACGCTCTCCAGCCCGCCGCAGTGATCGGCGTCGCTGTGGGTCAGGATCATTTCGTCCAGCTTTTCTATCCCCAACTCATCGAGATACTCCGCAATCCGGCGGTCGTTTTCCGCCGAACCGTTGCCGCCGTCTATCATGACTTTTTTGCCGTCGGGCAGTTCCACGATGGCACAGTCGCCCTGTCCCACGTCCAGAAAATGCACTTTCAGTTCTCCCGCCTGCCAAAGAGTGTCTGCAACGGAATTCTGCCCGCCGCCGCAGGCAGACAGGAAAAACGCCGCCGCCAAAAGGACGGCCGCACAAAGGGACGCAAAGGCGCGCATCGCTTTTCTTCTCTCCGCTTTCGTGCTCACGTTCTTCTCTTCCTTTCTCTTCGGTGATCCCGCCGCACGGGGCGCGGGCAGGTGGTTTTCGGCTATTTTATCTCTTCGATCTTCCGTCTGACGAATGCCGCCTGTTCCTTTGCGGTACGGTAACCGATGTCGTACATCTCCAACAGGGAACGTTCCGCGGCGTCCAGCGGATTGAAAATACCGAGGGGCGGGCGGATGACGGCGTCGCACGCCTCATAGCCGCGCGAGAGCGCATCGGGCCGCGGCACGATCTTCACCGTCGAATCCAGCGTATCCGAAAGGATGCGGGTAAGCGCCCGGTGCGGCCGCTTGCCCCTTTCGGACGGCAAGGCGGCGTTCAGGTCGACGCCCAGCACAAAATCGGCGCCGCGGCGGCGCAGGACGTCGGCCGGCACGGGATTGGTGTATGCCCCGTCGATGAGTTCCCGCCCCGCCACATTGACGCTGTGAAAATAGGGCGGCACGGCGCAGGACGCCGTACAGGCATGCGCCACGCTCCCCTCGCCGAGCAGCACGCCCTCTATCTTCTCCTTATCCGTCGCCCAGGCATAGAAGGGAGCCTTGAGGCGGGAAAAATCCGCTCCGTGCAGATATTCGTTGAGAAAATTCTCGATAAAGCCCATATCCATGTACGGGCGCAGGCGGCGCGCATACTGTTTCAAGCAGGCGCCGAGCACGGCCTCCCTGATTTCATCCGTCCGATAGCCGTAGGCTTTGAGCGCCCCGACCACGCTGCCGATGCTGGTGCCCGCATACCAATCGAAGGAGATCCCCTCCTCTTCGAGCGCCTGCAGCACCCCCAGATGCGCCATGCCCTTGGCACCGCCGCTGCCCAGCGCGACGGCAACGATCTTTTTCCGTTTCCGCCGCCGGCGGGCAGATAACATCTGTCCGAGCGCACGGATAGGATGAAACCCCATTCCTTTTCCCCCTGCATCAAGCGGCCGCCGAAGCGCAGACCTCTCCGCACGGCGACCGGGTCAAAAGCCCATATTTTTATTGTAGCGCAAAATCGGGCAAAAGTAAACGCATTTTCTCCGAATATTGCGTGATTTCACAAAAAAACAGTCCGGCAAACCGCCGGACCGTACAAAAAAGAAGGATTTTTACTGTTTCTCGGACCGAAACACGAAATTGCCGCCGATATAATCGATGCAAACCGTTTCGCCCGCCTCGATGCGCCCCGCCAATATTTCCTCCGAAAGCCGATCCTCGATGCGGCGGCGGATGACCCGTTTGAGCGGCCGGGCGCCGTACGCCTCGCTGTACCCCTCCTGCACGAGCTCTTTGCGCGCCGCCGCCGAGATGGACAGCCGGATGTCCTTATCGCCCAGCCGTTCGCCCAGCCCCTCGATCAGCTTGCCGCAGATGGCGCCTGCCTCCGCTTCGGTCAGTCTGTGAAACACGATAATATCGTCCAGACGGTTGAGAAATTCGGGACGGAAGTACTCTTTGAGCGCCCGGGAAACGTCCTCTTTCATGCGTTCGTATTCGTCCTTTTCCTCCGACGCGGCAAACCCGAGGGGCTGCATCTCCCCCGCGCTGCCCGCGCCGATGTTGGAGGTCATGACGACGACGGTGTTGCGGAAACTGACCAGCCTGCCCTTGCTGTCGGACAGCCTGCCGTCATCCAAAATCTGCAGGAGCAGGTTGAATACGTCGGGATGCGCCTTTTCGATCTCGTCGAACAGGACGACCGAATAGGGCTTGCGCCGCACCTGTTCGGTGAGCTGGCTGCCCTGCACGTCGTCATATCCCACATATCCCGGCGGCGCGCCGATGATGCGGGAAACGGCGTGTTTTTCCATGAACTCGCTCATATCCAGCCGGATCATCATCTTTTCATCCCCGAAGAGCGCTTCGGCGAGCGCCTTGGCGAGGTCCGTCTTGCCCACGCCCGTGGGCCCCACGAAGATGAAGGAACCGATGGGACGGTTGGTCTCCTTGAGCCCCGCCCTTGCGCGGCGGATGGCCTTCGACACGGCGACCACCGCTTCATTCTGCCCGATGATGCGGGCATGGAGTCGCTCTTCGAGCTTCAAAAGCTTCCGGCTCTCTTCTTCGGAAAGGCGGGAAAGCGGAATGCCCGTGCGGTCGCTGACGATGGAGGCGATGTCCTCGGCATCGATGGCGGGCGTCATGGTATTCGCTTTCTTGCGCCATGTCTCCATCAGAAAATCCACCTGCGCGGTGTACTCCTCTATCTGTTTCTGCACCTTGTCGGCCTTCTCGGCGTTCCCGTTGGAGAGGGCGCGCTTCCTGTCGATGTTCAGCCGCTCGATCTTTTCGTTGAGCTGCTGTGCGCCCTTGGGACCCGTATAGGCCTCCAGGCGAGCGCGGGACGCCGCTTCGTCGATGAGATCGATGGCCTTGTCGGGCAGATAGCGGTCCGCGATGTAGCGGTCGGAGAGCAATACGGCGCTCTCGATGGCGCCCTCGCCGATGATGACGCCGTGATGCGCCTCGTATTTATCCCGCAACCCCTGCAATATCTTGATGCAGTCGTCCGTGGTCGGCTCCTCCACCGCGACGGGCGTGAACCGCCGCTCGAGCGCGGGATCTTTTTCGATGTATTTCCTGTATTCGTCCAGCGTGGTCGCGCCGATGGTCTGCAAGTCCCCGCGCGCCAGCATGGGCTTCAAGATGTTGGCGGCGTCCAGGTTGGATTCCGCGGATCCGCCCGCCCCGACGATGGTATGGATCTCATCGATAAACAGAATGATGTCGCCGTTGCATCGGATGGCCTCCACTGCCTCTTTCAGCCGTTCTTCAAAATCGCCGCGGTACCTGGCGCCCGCCAGCATGCCCGCGAGATCGAGCGAAAAGACGATCTTTCCCTGTAAGAGTTCGGGCACGTCTCCCGTGACGATGGCCTGCGCCAGCCCTTCGACGACCGCACTCTTGCCCACGCCCGCCTCGCCGACGAGAACGGGATTGTTTTTGGTGCGGCGGGAGAGGATCTGCATGACTTTTTCTATCTCCTTGCGCCTGCCGATGACGGGATCGATTTTGCCCTCCCCCGCCCGGGCGGTGAGATCCACGCCGTATTTTTCAAGCTGCGGCGGCAGGGTGCTCGGTTCGTATTTATACCGATAATTCTGCGCAGTGTTTTTTTCCTGCTCGCCCGCGTGCGCCTCTTCGATGACGTGATAATCCTCGCGGATCGCCTGTTCCAAATCGGCGCACATGTCCTCTTCGGAAATGTTGTTGATGCGGAAAAATTCCCGCGCGAACCCCCCTTCCGATTGCAGGATCGCCATCAGGACATGTTCGGCGGTAATGCTGTAATACCGCTTGTCGGGGGTGTTGGCGATCGCCAGGGCGCGGGCTTTGTCCAGCACGCTCTTGGTGCGGGGCGTGGGTCCCACGGTCAGATTCTTCACGTTCCGCACATGAAAGAAAAATTCGGAAAAATCCTTCTTGCGCACGCCCGCCTTGTTGAGGATGCGGCAGGCGTTGCATTCGGGAACGTGCAGCATCCCCAGCACCAGGTGTTCGGTGCCGATGTAGCGGATGCGGATCTTTTCGTTGGTCTTGTTGATGCATTCAAAGACGCATTTCAAATCGTCCGAATATCTGGACTCGTCCTCCATCTATACCTTGCTCCTTGCCATGTATCGGGCTTCCGCCCGCAATTCCGGAAGACCCGGATGTTCATTCTCCGTGCACGAGCTCTTTGAGCTTCGCGCGCACGCATTCCGCGCGGTAAACTTCCCGTTCCTCCCTGTCCAGCGTCTCCTTGCTGAAACGGCTGATGTTCGTATCGCGCATGCTGATGATGAGATCGTCCAGATCGGACATCTTATCCACGTTGTAAAGCCCCATGGAGACGCCGAGCTTGAACTGCGCCATCAGCTGTAAAAATTCGCGGTTGTCCAGCTTTACGCAATTGGTCAGAATGCCGTATGCCCGCCCGCAGGCGTCGCGCACCGCCACGGGATCGCGGTCGCGCATCTCTTCCCGGGCGCGGATCTCGGTTTCGACGATTCTGTACACCGCTTCGTTGACCTCTTCCAATATTTCCTGTTCGGAAAAACCGAGCGTGATCTCGTTGCTGATCTGATACATATACCCGTCCGCCTCGCTGCCTTCGCCGTATACGCCGCGGACGGTGAGCCCCTGCCGCTGCATGCGCTCTTTCAGCCCCGACAGCAGTTCGGGCCGCTTGGTGATGGCGGGCAGAAAGAGCATGACGGACGCGCGCAGCCCCGTGCCGAGGTTGGTGGGACAGGCGGTGAGGTACCCCCATTTTTCGTCGTAAGCGAACTTTACGCAGTCGCCGATGACGTCGTCTATCCCGCTCAGATATTCATATCCCTTAAAGAGATGAAAGCCCTTGATGTAGTACTGTTCGCGGACATGGTCCTCTTCGTTGACCATGATGGAGACGTTTTCGTCCTGGTTTATATATACGGCGGAAATGTCCCGTTTATCAATGAGCGCCTGGGAAATGAGATAATTTTCCTTGAGCATCTCCAATTCGTCCGCGCCCGTCTCGTTCATATACAGGCGGTGAAAGGTGTCTATCTTCCGCAGGGGCAGATCCAAGAGCCCGACGATCCTGCGCGCCTGCTCCCCGCCCGCAAGTTTGTGCGGAAAGGGGTAATCGGCAAGATTGCGCGCCAGGCGGATGCGGGTGGAAATGACGGTGCTGTCCAGATTGTCCATACCCTCTTATTCCTCCTCGTCGTCGCCGAAGATCAGCAATTCCAGTTCTTCGGCCTTCCGTTTAAGGCGTTTCGCCTGCGCCTCGTCCTTCGGCTTTCCATCCAGCTGCGCCAATGTCTCGCGCAGGGACTGCGCCGCTTCGTATTTTGGCAGAGCGGACGGGCGTTTGCCGCAGTGCCTGCCGCTGCCCTGCAGCCGCACGATGTAGGAAGAGAGCTCCTCCGCAAAGACGCGGTAACACTCGGCGCAGCCGACCAGCCCGCTGTGCAGATAGTCCTCCATGCTGTTGCCGCAGAAGGGACAGCGCGCCGCCCGCCGCGGCGCAGCGGAAACCGTTTCGCTCCGCGGCAAGCGCCGCTTTTCATAACACTCTTCGCAAAAATATTCGTTCACCTTGCCGATATCGGTGGAATATTCCACGGTGATCTTGGCCTCGTTTTTGCCGCAACGGGAACAAAGCATGCCTTTTTCTCCTGTTTTCAATGAAAGGGATCGGATATTTTTTGCCGATCCTCCGTCCCCTTATGTTCCGCCTCTCCCGCCCGCAGCCGTGCCGAAGGATGGCCGAAACCGCCGGGAAGATGCGGGATCGTCATGATCTCTGCCGCCCCTTCTTTCCGCGCGACTTCCGCCGGAAGAGGAACCAGAGCGCGACCAGAAGCTGTACGGGAATGCCGATGAGAAAGAGCATCCATAAATTGGAGGCGTCCGGCATTGCCGCAAAAATGGTCAGATAGATCGTCAGAAGCAGCGTCCAGATGAGCGCGGACGCCGCGACGGCGCGGACAATGTAGAATTTCCATACGCAGCCGAGCACCAGGATCACGATGAAGGTGACGGGCAAAGCATAGATAAACGGCAGCCAGGGCCAGGCAAAATCGGGCACGAGCAGCATGATGAACACAAAGACGACGACCGCCGCCAGCCAGCTCAGCCCCACCGACATCGCCATGATCATCCCGCGCGTAAAAAAGCCCTTGCGCCTGTCCGGCACGGGGGGGATGGCCTCCTCGTGGCGGCAGAGGAAATCGTTGACGGTCACGCCGTATATCTCCGCCAATCTGTACAGCACAAAGACGTCGGGCATGCCGTTGCCCTGTTCCCATTTGGACACCGATTTATCCGAATAATTGAGCCGCTCGGCGAGCTCCAGCTGCGTGAGATCGGCAGCCTTTCTGTATTTCGCCATGTTTTCCGCAACGATCCGACTCAGTTCTTCCTGTTCCATTGCTCCGACTCCGTCTCTTTATTTTTTCCCGATCAGCCCATACGCAAAATTTCTCATGCTCTCATCGGACAATAATCATACCATAAATTGCGCCGCTTGTCAACGCCGAGAGGGTATTTTTGCGCAAAATACGCCCATTCTACTCCCGGTAGAGTCCGTTTTGCCCTCTCTATTTTTCCGTTTTCGGAAGGTAGAACCTTTTTTTCGTTCAGTAGGTTGAATTTTCGGCCCCATCCGCGGTACAATGAATGCGTAAGGAAACGTATCCGTATCCCCATGCGCGGCAGTGGGCGGCGGGAACGGCGTTTTCCGATTTTTCTCAAGATCACACATCCTATTTTCTCATTCTGAAAAAACGGCGTTTTACCAAACGCCGTTTTTTCGATCGCGCGGCGCATCGGAACACGCTTTCGGGCGCGCTCTTCCGCACGGCCGAACTCGGCCGAACGCCCTTTCCTGTACCGGCAAAAAACGAGGAACGGCGGGGCAAAAAATAAAACCGGAACTTTACCGGTTTTACCCTTCGTTCAGGAAAGCAGATTCTTTTCGCTCACATACTGCCGGTACTGCTCATCGTTCAGCACGTGATCGAACACAGCACCCCCGTCGACGATCTTGCCGAGCTTCCGGCTCTCCGCCACACAGCGGAATATCTTCTCCACGTCCGGATTCTTCAGTATCAGTTTGTCGAGCATGTTGCCGTCCAGATGCTGTCTCTGTTTCCCGTACAATATGATCTCGCTCTCTGCGGGGATCTCGATGTTCAGCCGGATCACGCCGATCCCGAACGCGCCGTTCAGAAGGGTCAGTTCGCTCATGAAATCTTCGTTTTCCGTCGTGATCTTCGGCGCGACCAGATAGCCCTCGTTCGCCCAGGAAGAGTTGGAGACCGCCTGAAAATATTCGCTCCGCAAGTTGTCGAGGTCGATTTTTTTCTTCATTTCAAACGAATAGACCTTGTACAGCCGTTCGCGGAACAGGTCCAACATCTGCAGCGTCAGCTTTTCATAGTCGTCGTAAGGGAAATGAATGCCGATCAGGTCGGGATATGTCCATTTATCCTGATTGGATCTCCCCTTTTTGGATCTTTCATGATACACCGTCTTGACCGAACACCGGAAATAACTGTCCGTCTGCAGATATTTTGCCAGAACGGCATGCAGATCCCGCTCCCCATAGCCGGACGGCATTTCCGTCTGCTCCGATTCCGACTGCCTTTCGCTGACTTTGCTCTGCGCAAAGGTCTGCCCGCGCAGCGCAAACAAGGCGGGCCGCTTGGAGACCTGTACGAACCGCGAAGTTCCCTCCGCTTTCAGATCGGTATATATCTGTGCGCCCAGCGACAGCCACGGCGTTCTGCCCGCCGACCCCAATTTTTGCGGCAGTCCGAGGGTCACCCCTTCCTGCCAGATCTCGGCAATGCTCATCGGCTTCTGCGTCGTGCGCAGCACCTCTTCGGCATAATCTTTGAATCCGTACGGCATAAAAATCCTCTTTCGTCTTGAATTTGCCTTTATTTTATCAAAATTCCTCTCCCTTGTCAAGCCCTCGCCTGCGGCGTTGCCCACGATCGGCATTTTTTATCGGCCGCCGCGCCGCCGCCCTTTTTCCCGCTTCTTTTGCCGACGCATACAGGAAAACGCCGCACCCGGCGGGATCTTCCCGTGCGGAGGCGGCGCGATGCTCCTTCTGTACGAACGCGCAAACGCCCGTTTTCAGCTCAATAGGCGCGGGCAAAGATGATCATGTGCTGCGCCTTTTTGCCGCAGCAGACGCACGTTTCCGCGCTCTCGCCCTCGGCATAGACGCGGGCGGTGGCAGCCGTCTGTTCCTTGATCTTCTCTTCGCAGGAACGCTCGCCGCACCAGCCGGCTTTGACGAAGTTGCCCTTTTCCACCCCTTCCAGCAGGGCGAGCATGCCGTCGGCACAGACGATGCGCCCGTCGCGGCGCACCCGCGCCGCTTCCAGCATGTCCTTCTGCACGGTATCCAAAAGGGCTGTGACCGCCTCTGCGGCGGTATCCAGCGAAACGGCGGACTTTTCCAGCGTGTCGCGGCGGAAGAGCATGACCTTGCCCTCCGCAAGGTCGCGGGGCCCGACCTCGATGCGCACGGGCACGCCTTTCATCTCCCATTCGTTGAATTTCCAGCCGGGAGAGTTTTCCGAATTATCGGTCTGCACGCGCACGCCCGCCTTTTTGAGTTTTTCCTCCAAAGCGGCGCAAGCCTCGCTGACGCCCCCTTTCTTGGCGGCAATGGGCACGATGACCGCCTGCACGGGCGATACCTTGGGCGGGAACACCAGCCCGCGCTCGTCGCCGTGCGTCATGATGATGGCGCCGATGAGGCGGGTGGAGACCCCCCAGCTCGTCGTATAGGCGTACTTCTGCACGCCGTCCTTGTCCAAAAATTTGATGTCGAACGCCTTGGCGAAGTTCTGCCCCATATAATGGGATGTGCCCGCCTGCAGGCTCTTGCCGTCCTTCATCATGGCTTCCATGCCGTAGGTCGCCGCGGCGCCCGCAAATTTTTCCTTTTCGGTCTTTCTGCCCGTGATGACGGGGATGGCGAGGCAATTTTCGGCGAAAGTCTTATAGACGTTCAGCATTTTCTGCGTCTCCGCCTCGGCCTCTTCGGCGGAAGTATGCACGGTATGCCCCTCCTGCCACAAAAATTCGCTCGTGCGCAGGAAGGGACGGGTGGTCTTTTCCCAGCGCATGATGTTGCACCACTGGTTGACGCGCATCGGCAGGTCGCGGTAGGACTGCACCCACTTGGAACACATGTTGCCGATGATGGTCTCGCTGGTGGGGCGGATGACGAGCGGCTCGGCAAGTTTTTCCCCGCCCGCATGCGTGACGACCGCCACTTCGGGCGCGAACCCCTCGACGTGCTCCGCCTCCTTGGAGAGGAAACTCATGGGGATGAGCAGAGGGAAATAGGCGTTCTGCACCCCTTCCGCCTTGAACATCTCGTCGAGCTGCTTTTGGATGAGTTCCCAGACGGCATAGCCGTACGGGCGGATGACCATGGTGCCCTTGACGGGGCCGTAGTCGACCAGACGGGTCTTTAACACCACGTCGGTGTACCATTGGGGAAAATCTTTTTCAATGTCGGCGATCTGCGCCACAAACTGTTCCTTTGCCATACGAAAAAATACTCCTGATTGCTCCTGTCGTTGAACGAAACTTGCTCCGTTTGCCCGCGCCGCCCTTCCCGGCGGGCGGAAAGCAGTATCATCATATCACATTTTCCGTATTTTTTCAACCCTTTTGCCGCCCTTTTTTTCTCTTTCGCGCGCCGACGGAAAAAAGTTGTCAACATTTTATCCACATTCTGTCGATATTTGTCAACAAACCGTCCACAATTGTCGGCATCTGTCAACATTTTCGGGATCCCCTGCGCCGTTCAACCTTTCGGCAGGGACGGACCGGACGAGGCAGCGCGGCGGAACACGCGCGTGAGCGGCTGAAAGAGCAGGGAAACGCTGACGAGCGCGCAGACCGTCTGCGGGAGCATCGCCGTGAACGACGTGTAGAAATAGGCGACCGCCGCCTCGCCGGATACGCCGTAAAAGAGCGGATAGAGCGCGTCGTCGAGCAGGGTAAAAAGAATTGTGCAGACGGCGGCGGCGGCAGCCGCGGCGGCCGTTTCCGCCGCCGCGGCGCACGCGGGGTGCTTCCGGGACAAAACGAGCAGTACGTTATAGACCGCCGCCCCCGCCAAACCGACGAAAAGGAGCACCCATGCCAGAATATTCATGCCCGTTTGCAAAAGTATGCTTACCTTGACGGCGCCGCTTAACACCACGGCGGCAAGCCCGCACAGGACCAAAAAGAAAAATTCGGCGCAAACCAGTGCGAGCGGCGAAGGCCCCCTTTTCTCCCCCCTTTCTCTCTTGCCGCCGTGCGCGCCCAAGAGCCCGAAAAGGCAGGCGAAAAAGTTGAAATAGACAAGATAGAGCACGACGGTCTTGGCGTCGAACCCGAAAAAAATACAGCGCAGCAGGGAATAGGCGGTTGCCGTCAGCACGCCCCGCCCGACGCCGAACGACCAGGAAAAGCAGAGCAGCAGGGCGGTGACGACTTCCACCCCCGGAACGGCGGCAAAGAGCGCCTGTCCCCCGATGAGCAGCGCCACCATGACCGCGATATAGGCGATGTCCCGTGCAGTCAGCCGCATGGCGCCGCCTCAGGAAAAGGTATCGTAATGCAGGGCGTATGTATATCCCTTTATGACGGGCAGGGAACTTGCGCCGTAAGACGCCTGCGCATACGTCGTTTCCCCATATGTGAACGTGCCGTACTCCGTCGTCGCATACAAGACCCCTTCGTATTCCGTCAGATCGGTGTAGATCATCCAGCAGGACGACCAATCGGCGGTATTTTCAATGCCGTTCACGGCGGTGATCGTAAATCCGTAATCGCCCGTGTAGCCGTCGAAGGCGACCCGTTCCTCCTCCCGCAGCTGCACCAGCGCGTCGTAGAGGGAAACATTCCCTTCGACGTCCGTTGCCGTGAAGATGAACTGTTTCCCCCTGTTGACGATCACTTCGTATTCGGATCCCGCGCCGTCCTTCGGCGCCTGCGGGTCGCAGGCGGAAAACAACAGAACGGAACAGGACAGCGCGGCGGCAACCGCCAGGGTCAAAAAGATGCGTTTTGCAAACGATCGCATGGTATAACAACCTCCGTAAAAAATTTTTGCAAAAACGGACAGGAAACGCAACGAAAAGCGCCCTTCTCCCCGACGGAACGGGAAAAAGAGCGCACGGCGAAAAAGGAAATGCCTTTCCTCTCGCCCGCGACCTCTCTCTTCGCCCGCCGCAAAGATGGATCGTTCACGCATCGGCAGGTCTCCTGGCTTAAAAGCGGCTTTTGCTGTTTTCGCCCTTCCCATGCCCGCGATGAGCACAGTGAACGAAAAACGCCGCGTAACAGTAGCGGGGGCTGCGGAGCTATCGGCTCTCTTCCCTTTTGAACGCACCCTTCGGGCGCGTACCGTCTGCGTGTTTTCATTGAATTTCATCGTCCGGAGGACGGGGCAACGCGGACGCCTGCCGCCGTTTTCCCCTCCGTCTCTGCGGACAGTTTAGCACATTTTCCCCGTTTTGTCAAGTCTTTTCACGGCAGCGTAAAATTTTTTCATCTTTTTTCGAAAAAAGACTTGAAATGCGCGCAAAAAAAAGATATAATATTGTCGAAAAGGGATCTTCTGCAAAAAACATCGGAGAGAAAATGATCAAAGAAAGGAGGACTTTTTTATGACTCTGCAGGAATGGCAGAAACTGAAAAACGGCACGGACATCCGCGGCACGGCGTCCGAAAACCCGTTCGGGGAAGAGATAAACCTGACGGGCGAAGCGGTCACCGCACTGGCGAGGGCATTTTATGTCTGGCTGCAAAAGCGCACGGGAAAACAATCCCCGACCGTCGCCGTGGGGCACGATTCGCGCCTCTCGTCGCCGCATCTGGCCGAATGCGCGGAACGCGGCATCTGCGCCTGCGGCGGGAGAGCGGTGTCGACGGGGCTCGCCTCTACCCCTTCCATGTTCATGCTGCTGCAAAGCCCCTCTTTCGGCTGCGACGCCTCTGTCATGCTGACGGCGAGCCACCTCCCCTTCCACAAAAACGGCATGAAATTTTTCGTGCGCGAAGGCGGGTTGGAGGGAGACGACGTTGCCGAACTCATTGCCATTGCCCAAAAAGGCAAATTCCCCGTGGGCGTGGGAGAAGTGGTGCGCCGCGGCTTTATGGACGAATACAGCCGCGGACTGGTGGAGCTTGCGCGGCGGGCAACGGGCGAGGAACGGCCGCTGCAGGGCAAGCGGATCATTGTGGACGCGGGCAACGGAGCGGGCGGCTTTTATGTGACCAAAGTGCTGCAGCCGTTGGGCGCCGACACGGAGGGGGCGCAGTTCCTGGAGCCAGACGGCACCTTCCCCAACCACATCCCCAACCCCGAAAACAAGGCGGCAATGGAATCGGTCTGCAGCGCCGTCCGGGCGCACCATGCCGATTTCGGCATCATATTCGACACCGACGTAGACCGCGCGGGCGCCGTGGACAAGGACGGGAAAGAGATTAACCGCAACCGCCTCATCGCCCTCATTGCCGCCATTCTCCTGGAAGAGGAACCGGGCGCGTACATCGTGACCGATTCGGTGACCTCCGACGGGCTGACGCAGTTCATAACGGCGCACGGCGGGGTACACTGCCGCTTCAAGCGGGGATACAAGAACGTCATCAACGAGGCAAAGCGGCTGTGCGCGGAGGGAAAAAACGCCCCTCTCGCCATCGAGACGAGCGGGCACGCCGCATTGAAGGAAAATTACTTTCTGGACGACGGCGCCTACCTCGTCACCAAACTCCTCATTGCGCTCGCGCAACGCTCCAAAGAGGGCAAGACGCTGACTTCCCTCATCGACGACCTGCCCATGCCCGCGGAAGAGGCGGAGATCCGCCCGACCTTCACCGATCCCGATTCGGACTTTAAGTCCCTCGGCGCGGATATCATGAAACAGCTGATCAAACACGCGCGTTCGACGAAATATATCCGCCTTGCCCCCGACAACCGCGAGGGCGTGCGCATGAACTTCGACAAGGCGCACGGCGACGGCTGGGTCCTGGTGCGCATGAGCCTGCACGAGCCCATCATGCCCGTCAACTGCGAGAGCAATTCCGAGGGCGGCTGCCGTCTGCTGATCGGGGAAATTTACTCTTTTCTCAAAAATTACCCCTGCCTGAACCTCTCGGCGTTCGACAAATACCTTTGAGGGAAAACGGGCGGCGGGCTTGCCCGCCGTCTTTCCGTCCGCACGGCGCTGCGGACGGATTTTTTCCTTTTTTTCCGAAATAATCTGCGGCAAGCCCCGCTTCAAAGGTTGAAAAATTCCGCGGAGTATAGTATAATGGAGACCGAAAAGAAAATTTATGCAACCGACAAAGGAGTTTCTATGGCCGACACCAAACAATTAGCCGTCAACGCGCTGCGGGTCCTATCCGCCGAAGCCATTCAAAAAGCCAATTCGGGGCACCCCGGCATGCCTCTGGGCGCCGCCCCCATCGCATACGCGATCTTTCAGGATCACCTGAAATTCAACCCCGACGACCTGCGCTGGAACGACCGGGACCGCTTTGTCCTCTCCTCGGGACATGCCTCCGCCCTGCTCTATGCCCTCTTCCACATCTACGGCATGGGGCTGACGCGCGGCGACCTGATGAATTTCCGCCAGCTCGGTTCCCGCACGCCCGGGCACCCCGAATTCGGGCACACCGCGGGCGTGGAGACCACGACGGGCCCCCTGGGACAGGGCATTGCCAACGCCGTGGGCATGGCGATGGCGGAGGCCCACCTTGCCGCCGTCTACAACCGCCCCGGCTTCCCCGTCGTGGATCACTACACTTACGCCCTGTGCGGGGACGGCTGCCTGGAAGAGGGCATCTCCTACGAAGCCTGCGCGTTTGCGGGCGCCCATAAACTCGGCAAGCTCATCCTCTTTTACGACAGCAACGACATCACCATCGAAGGCAGCCTCGGCTACACCTTCAAAGAGGACGTCGTCAGGCGTTTCGAGGCACAGAACTGGCAGGTGCTGACCGTGGATCTCGTGCGCGACCCCGACAACGTCGGACTCATCGCCCAGGCGATCGGCAAGGCAAAACAGAACAAAGAACAGCCCACCCTCATCATCTGCAAGACGCTCATCGGCTACGGCTCCCCCCTGGAGGATTCCGAAAAGAGCCACGGCGCCCCCCTCGGCGAGGACAACCTTCAAAAGACCAAGGAAAAACTGCAGTGGAATTACGAGCCCTTCGACGTACCCGCCGAGGTCATCGACCACTGCGCGGAAGCGGGAAAACGCGGCGCCGCGGCGGAAGCTGCCTGGAAAGAAATGTTCGCGCGCTATGCGGAGAACTATCCCGCGGAAGCCGAGGAATACGAAAAGAGAATGCGCGGGGAACGCCCCGATTTTTCCGAACAGGACGACCTCTTCGATTTCTCCAAACCCATGGCGACCAGGCAGACTTCCTCCGTCATACTCAACAAGATCGCGGCGCAGATGCCCTCTCTGATGGGCGGGAGCGCCGACCTCGGCCCCTCCAACATGTCCATCATGAAGGACACCGACGCCGTCACGTACGGCGACTTTTCGCCCGAAAACTACGCGGGCAGGAACGTGCATTTCGGCATCCGCGAGCACGCCATGGTCGCCATGTGCAACGGACTGCAGCTCCACGGCGGCATTGACGCCTACTGCGCGACCTTCTTCATCTTCACCGATTACTGCAAGAACGCCCTGCGCCTGGCGGCGCTCATGAAGCTGCCCGTCTTTTACATCTTCACGCACGACTCCATCGGCGTGGGCGAGGACGGCCCCACCCACGAGCCCGTGGAGCAGCTCATTGCCCTGCGCTCTATCCCCGGCATGAAGGTGTTCCGCCCCGCTGACGGCAAGGAGACCGCCGCGGCATACATCTCCGCCCTGCGCGGGCACGAGCCGACCGCCCTCATCCTCTCCCGCCAGGCCCTGCCGCAATACGAAAATTCGGGCCGCGCCGCGCTCAAGGGCGGCTATGTCCTGGAAGACTGCGCGGGCACGCCCGACGTGCTGCTCATCGGCACGGGCTCCGAAGTCGAGCTCTGCGTCAAGGCGAAGGCCGAACTTGCAAACAAAGGCATCAAGGCGCGCGTCGTCTCCATGCCCTGCATCGAGGAATTCGAGAAGCAGAGCGAAGAATACAAACAGAGCGTGCTGCCCCGCACGGTGCGGGCGCGCGTCTGTGTGGAGGCAGCCTCCCCTTACAGCTGGTACCGCTATGCGGGGGACTACGGCGAGATCGTCGCCATGGACGGGTTCGGCGCGTCCGCTCCCGCCAAAAAGCTCTTTGAACACTTCGGGTTCACCGTGGAGAACATCGTCGATAAGGCGATGGCGTCCCTGCGTAGATGCCCCGTTAAATTGAAGGTGGCGGACAACAATGGAACTGTCCTCTCTGATTGAATCCCGTTACAGCTGCCGCGCGTATGCGGACAGGCCCGTGGACAAAACGCTGGTGAAAGAGATCTGCGAAAAAGCGGCGCTCGCCCCCTCTGCCTGCAACTCCCAGCCCTGGAAGATGCACGCTTTGTACGGGGAGAAGAAACTGTCCGTCGCCCGCGCCCTGCAGGGATTGGGGCTGAACGGACACGCCGCAGAGGCGCCCGTGCTGCTCGCCGTCGAACAGACGCCCGCAAAGTACATGTCCCGTTTCGACGGCATCGTGCAGCCGGACAGCTGGGCACCGTTTGACATCGGCATTCTGGCGGCGCACATCGTGCTGCTTGCCAAAGCAAACGGATTGGAGAGCTGCATCATCGGTTACGACGCCGACCCCGCCGCCGTAAAAGAAATTTTACAGACGGAAAACCCCGTCCCGCTCTTCATCACGCTGGGATATGCCGCGGAAGGAGCACCCATGCCCGCAAAGAAGCGCAAACCGACGGAAGAAATTTTTGCGGAAGAAGAATAATTTCTCCGCCTTGTCAAGAAAAAGGGAACGCTATTTCCCTTTTTTTCGTTCAACGCGGGCATGCCCCGATAAAATAAAGTTTCAGCCGCTATAGACAGAGCGTCCGGGCGGCTGTTTTTACATGATTAAATTTCGACTGAACTCAACATTATTCCACAAATGCTTTTTCACAAACGCAATTCAATATAGGAACATCATTCTCATGCCCCGGCATAAATGAAATTATGGAGTATATGATAATTTGAATGTGCTTGCCGACTACTACCTCTGAAATATTTGCAATAGAAAATGGAGTCCATATAAGTATGGAGCTCGGCGACTTCAAAGTTGTACGTTGTTTCGGTTATGGCAAGTGTTTCAATTGCTATCCCTTCTATCAAAATGCAACTTCCGTTCCAAAAACACAGGATATACCAACATTACAGTTCCCGCGCGGATAAAAAATTTTTTCTGCGCTACCGGCCTGTGTCTTTTCTCTCCTCCCAAGAAGAGCATTGTCCCGCATTCAGCGGATAATGAGCAGTTTCTTTTTGGCGCGGGTGACGGCGGTATACAGCCAGCGCGCCCGATCCTCGCCGAAGAGATAACTCTCGTCAAAGACGATGACAAAGTCAAATTCGCTCCCCTGCGCCTTGTGGCAGGTGATGGCATAGGCAAATTCAAAGCGGCAGATGGTCTCTTCCTTCTTGGCTTTGACCTGTCTTAAAACGGCATAATCGCTCTCATGCACATATGTGCCGTCGATGAGCCGGACCGCAAGATCGCCATAGTTGTGCGCATACGTCCCGTGCGTAAAAACGGCGCTGTCGAAGGGCAGAGAACGGACGACGTTACTTAAAAAATCCGCCTGAAAGTCCATTTTTCCCAAGTGGTCGGGCTGTTCTTCCACGTTATAACAGTAGCCGATGATGCCGTTGACCAGATTGAACGCCCGTTCCTCGTCGATGAACCGCTCCCAATTGTTGAGCGTACAGATGACCTTTTCGCCGTCTATGGGCAGTTTTCTTTCGGGCGAGATACCCTGGTATCCCCGCATTTCCCGGTTGATGTCCGCGCGGGTCTTGTTGCGCCCCACGATGATCTGATCTGCCCGGGTAAAGAGCCGCCGGCGCTCCGCGGCGGTCAGAAAATTGCGGGGAATGACCATGGCCCTGTCACCGTAATTGCCGTACTCGATGTATTGCCCCTGCCGTGCCCTTTCGGCAAGCCGGATGATGGGATTGTCTTTTTCCTGCCGCACGATCTCGGTCAGCTGACAGTCCGGGTGCTCCAACAGAATGTTTGCGCCATTCACGGGCGGGAGCTGCGCGTTATCGCCGCAGAACAGGCATTTGACGCCGTAGCTCAAAAGATCGCGCAAGATCAGATTGTCGACCATGGAACTCTCATCCACGACGATCAGCCGTATATTTTCCCCGATCTTCTCCCGTTTGATAAAACTGAGGCGGCTTTTGCGGACCACTTCGCCGTCCTCGTTGACCTCGAAATCCTCGTCGTCGCGAACATAGATGAGGCTGTGAATGGTGGAGGCGGGCGTGCCGTTTTTGACCAGAACGCTTGCCGCCTTGCCCGTGGGCGCCACGAACACCGCCTGTTTGCCCGCTTCCAGCCCCAGCCCTTCCACGACGCGCTTCAACAGAAAAGTCTTGCCCGTCCCCGCATAGCCGGAGAGGACAAACACCTGATCGTCCGTATGCAGATACCACTCCCGTATCATTTTTTCCGCGTTCCGCTGGTCGGCGGTCAACACCTCTTCCATACCGTCCATTATACTACGATTTTACAAAGATTGCAAACATTCGTTTGCCGATAATGAAAAAACGGGATGAATTTTTTGAAGGACGGAGGCGAAGGCACCCATGCCCGGGAATAACAGGGAATCACTTCCCGCTCCGGCAGAACGGAAAAAGCCAAAACGACGCCTCGGTTTTTGCCGTTGAACGCGGGCATGGGTATCGCGGCGGAAAGACTTCTTTCCGCCGCGACGATCATGAAAATCATAAAATTTTTTACTTCTGCGCCAACTGTTTTTCGATTTTTTTGAAGGAATCGAGTCTGGCATCGAGCTGTTGTCTGGGAGCGGGCTGGACCTGATAATACCCGCGGGTGCGCATCTCGTCGAACACCGTGAACTGCCCGTCTGCGCATGCCGTATAATTTTTCATGAGCTCTTTGCGCAGCGCCTTGCTGCTCCCCTCCCGGAGTGCCGTGGCGTAAAAACCCATCAGCTGTTTTTCGCACTCCAGCATATCCTGCAGGGAATCCTGCTCGTTGAGCGTCACTTCCCGCTTGTTCCTGACCTGCATCATACGCCGCCTCCGCTCAGAACGGTCAGCAGGTTGTTGAACCTGCGTTCGTGCCCCTCGGCAAGCGCCTGCATCTGCGCCGCCAGATCCACATCGGTCAGCGTATTGGCATAGATGCGCGCCTTTTTGCACGCCATCTGTTCGCCGATCATCAGATGGGAGATGACTTCCAGATCTTTCGTCGTCAATTGCGTCATTTCTTTCCTCCTGTCCCTGCTATTATGCCCCTTTTCCGCACTCTTATACAACATGCCCTGTTCATAAAACGCCCCGCTCTGTCGCGACAGAGCGGGGCAAAATATTTCCATGATCCTTTACGATCGGTCTTTTTCCTTCTTTTCCCGATAAAATTCACAGTATTTTTGCAGCGTACAGCCCGCGCAGTCGGGTCTTTGGGAATGACAGACGCGCCTGCCGTGGTAAATGAGCCAATGGTGCGCGCGCGACCAGGCGTCCCGCGGCAGCGTTTCCATGAGCTGCAGCTCGGTCTTTTCGGGCGTGGACGCATGCGCCAGCCCCAGGCGGTTGGAAACGCGGAACACATGGGTATCCACGGCAATGGCGTCGCCGCCGAATCCCACGGCATATACCACGTTCGCCGTCTTGCGGCCCACGCCCGCCAGCGTGCGCAGTTCCTCCTGCGTGGCGGGCACTTCCCCGCCGAATTTTTCCAGAATGTCGCGGCTCGCCGAGAGGATATGCTCGGCCTTCATGCGATAGAAACCGCAGGAATAGATCTTTTTTTCCAGCTCCGCCTGCGTGAGGGAGAGCATTTTTTGCGGGGTATCGTACGCTTTGAAGAGCTCCGCCGTGACCTTGTTCACGCGCTCGTCCGTACACTGCGCGGACAGAATGACCGCCACCAAGAGCTCGTAGGGCGAACGGTAATGCAGGGCGGGCTTTGCCTCCGGATATAATTTTTCGAGTTCGGCAAGAATGGCCTTGACTTCCGTTTGATTTTGCATGCATGCATTATAGCACATATGCGAATAAAACGCAAACGATTTGCTTTTACAAGGGCACAAACGCGACGCTGCCGAACCGGTTTTCCATGCGCAGAAAACCGACGAACGCCGAATACCGCCCGCCGCGCAGAACCATTCTGGCCTGCGGCAGAGCGGAAAAATCGAATTTTGCACTCAGACCGCAGCCGACCTGCGCCTCCTTGGGCGTATTCACCGTCTGCACGGCCACCCCGCGGCGCTGCAGCCGCAGCACGAAATCCATGGTCTGGGCGCGCGAACGAAAAACCGCAAGAACCGTCATTTTCCCGTCCCTTCCTTCGTATGATATAACAATGAGCTCCGATATGAGCCCGCAGGCGCGTCTGCGGGACTTCCGTCGGAAGCCTATACCATATAATATGAAAAATCGATCGGCGAGGTGTGTAAGATGATATATTTCGACAATGCCGCCACGGGCGGACGAAAGCCGGACAGCGTGCTTTCGGCGGTGAACGCCGCGCTTAAACAGTGCGCCAATCCCGGCAGGAGCGGACATCGGCTGTCGCTCGGCTGCGCCTATGTGGTGCAGAGCGCGCGGGAAGCGCTGGATGAATTTTTTGAAGGGTACGGCTTTGACCGCACGGTGTTCACCAAAAATTGCACGGAAGCGCTGAACATCGCCATCTTTTCCGCCCTGCGCGGCGGCGGGCACGCCGTTACCACCTGCATGGAACACAACTCCGTTCTCCGCCCGCTGGAACACCTCCGCCGCACGGGCAAAGCCGACTATTCGGTCGCGCCGCTGAACGAAGAGGGCAACATAGCCCCCGCGGCGATCGCCGCGCTGCTCCGCCCCGACACCAAGGCGGTCATCGTCACCGCCGCCTCCAACGTGACGGGCGCCGCGCCCGACCTTGCCGCCATCCGCGCCCGCCTGCCGGACGACGTCCTCTTCCTCTGCGACGGGGCGCAGGGATGCGGGCATCTGCCGCTCTCCATGCGAAAATCGGGGCTGGATGCCCTGTGCGTGGCGGGACACAAGGGCATGCACGCCATCCAGGGCGCGGGAGCCCTTCTCTTTTCCGACCGATTCGACCCCGAGCCGCTCCTCTTCGGCGGCACGGGCAGCGAGAGCTTCAATTTGGGCATGCCCTCCTTTTATCCCGACAAACTGGAGAGCGGCACGCTGAATTTCCCCGCCATCGCCTCCCTCTTCGAAGGCACGCTGTACGCGCGGCTGCAGATGAAAAACGACGCCGACCACATTCTGCACCTGACCGAATTTTTATGCGAAGGGCTGCGCTCCAACAGCCGCCTGACCGTCCATTCCCGCCCCAACCCCTGCGGCATCGTCTCCTTTTCGCACCGCGAAAAGCAATCCGAAGAGATCGCTTCCCTGCTCTCCGAAAACTTTTCCGTGGCCGTCCGCGGCGGACTGCACTGCGCCCCGCTCATGCATAAAGCATTGGGCACGAACGAAAACGGCGCGGTGCGCGCCTCGCTGTCGGCGTTCAATACCCGCGAAGAGGCATCCGTTCTCGTCCGAGCCATGCGCCGGCTGTGATTTTTCCCTGCCTTTGACAAGGGGCATGCCCGAGACAAAACCATTTTTACGCGGCCGACGCATTCCCGCCGGCCGCTCTTTCATATCCGCTTCAGCCGCTCGATGACCGAACGGAACTTCTTTTGCTGCGCCCCTTCCAACATGGGAGAAAACTGCCGGTAAAAAGCGTCGAGATCGTCGTTGGAAAGCGTGCCGGCGCGCTTCATCGCCTCGGCCTGCCGCACGATCTCCGCAAGCACCGTCCCCTCGCTGCTGCCGTTGTAGGCGGCAAGCGCCTTTCTTGCCAGCTCCGCCGCCTCCCCGTCCGAAGGGATACCGCCGCTCTGCGCCTGCGCCCCTTCCGTTTGTTCCGTCCTGCCGCGCGACTCTTCCTCTCTCCGGTAACTTCTGAAATCCTTCATACACGAACCTCCCTTTTCAGCTTGCGGCGGTGTGCCGCACAACTTCATTCTATGAAGCACAAAACGATTGCGTGACATAATATTATAATGATATGAACACAGATAATCTGATGATCGTTCTCTTACTCCTGTTCACACAGAACAAGCAATTCATGGAGGATATGCGTCCCGCGCTGGATTTTCTGGAAGAGCACAAGGAGGCCGTCGCCGTCCTGGGACAGGTGCTGCGGGGAAACGCGGCGGCCGAAACGGTAGCCCCCGCCGCCGCGGCAAGCAAAAGGCGCCCGCCGCCCGCACCGGACGGCGGGCAGGGCGGAAGCGATACAGCCGGACCCGACGGCGACAGCAAAGGCAGAAAAGACGGAGCGGAAAAAATACGATCCCCTTTGCAGGGGATCGCAAACGAAGCCATTCTGAACGGGATCCGTTCTTACCTTTCCCATCAGCCGAAATGACCGACGACGGCGCGCAGCATGCCGCCGCCGTTGTCGAGATAGCCGTCGCAGGGAACCGCAACCGCGCCGTCCGCCGGCAGGATGCCGCGGTCGTGAATGCAGGTATCGCTCACCGGCCAGCGGATGACGGCGGTGGTCAGTTTGACCCCCTCGCCCGTCAGAATATTGCTGTACGTCGTCTGCATGATTCCCTTGCCGTAAGTGCGCGCTTCGCCGCCGATCTCCGCGAGGTACACGTCCCCGTAATCCACGGTTCCGTAATCGATCATCGCGCCCAGCAGCGCTTCGGACGCCGACGCCGTGTTGCAGTTTGCCAGCACGACGATTTCCGTTTGGTCGGTGAAGTATTCGTAATAATCGTTGGCGTCGGCGCAGTAGATCTCCTCGCTGCCGTCCTTGTACTCCACGGAGAGGACGGGGAATTTTCCGTCCGCCTCCTTACACAGGAACGCGGCGATCTTCACCAAAACGCTCAGCTGCCCGCCGCCGTTGTTGCGCAGGTCGAGCAGCAACCCCGTCTTTCCCCGCGATTCGAACACTTCCAGCAGCCCCTCGAACTGCGCCGCCGCGTCCCCCGCAAAGGAATCGATGCGTATATAGGCGACATCATCGGGCAGTTCCTCCATGCCCTCTTCCGTATAGGTCAGCTCATCCGCATCCTCGCCGACAAAACGATAGGAACGCTCCGCATCGGCATAAAAGACATAATTCTGCGTGTACGCCGCCTTGTACACGGCATGCGCCGTCCCTTCGCCCGTCGCCTCCTCCCCGGCGAGGATATAAAACACCTCCCCGTCCGCCTGTGCAGAGATAAAATCGGAAAAGGCATTGAAATCGGTATACGCCTCCGTGTCCTCCGCCGTATCGCCGTACCCGAGCACATACATCCCCGCAGTCAGCCCGCCTTCCTCCGCGGGCGAATTGCCGTTGACCCGATAGAACTGCAGCCCTTCGTTCGTCAGCAGAAAACTGGCCCCTATGCCGTTCTGGTTTCCCTCCTGGCTTTCCGTCCGCGCCCGCAGCGCCTCCGCCGTGTAATAGGCGGAATACCGGTCGAGCAGGGCTTCCTCCCCGTTCAGCCCGAACAATTGGCTCAGCGTCGCGTTTTCCAGCGTGTCCTCGCCGAGGTCCCAATAATAGTGCCGGCGCACCATGCCCTTGACCCAATCGAGGGTGCGCGCGTCGGGATCCTGCAAATAATACCAGAGCAGGAATCCCCCCGCGCCCGCCAGCGCGGCAAAAAGAACCGCCAGCGCCACGCCGAGAACGCGCAATATAAGTTTGTTTTCCTTCTTTGCGGGGTTCCCGCCGTCCGCCTGCCCGTTTTCCGCCATTTTTTTCGCCTCCTTGTATCCGCTTCCCCGCGGAAACGGGGCGCGCGTCCGTTCCCGCGAACGGTATGTTTACGGTATATCTACGGTATATTATAAAACAAAAATGTGAAGAGATTATAAATAATTATACATTATTTCAAGGAAAAAACACAAATACAGCGGGCGTTTCTCCCTTTCTCCTTCGGCTTCCCCCTTTCCTTCCTCCCGCGGAGAGAAGAGGCGGGCGGCGCGCCCGCCGACAGCTTCATTATAACCTTTCCGTCCCCGAAAGACAAGTTTTTTAGGGAGAGCGGAAAAAATATTCCCCCGCGGCGGAACAAGCCGGGCTTCGTCCGCTCCGAAAGGAAAAATCCGGGGAAACGCGGGTGCTTTTTGATTTTATAAATTTTATAAATTTTTCCAAAAAAATTATTGAAAACACTATTGACAATGCGGCGTTCTCATGGTATAATGAATCAAGACAATATATTTTCATTTTTTGTTATTGTCTGGCAATTTTCGGAGTCGGCCGGAAGCGCGGGCGCACGCGTGGCGGACGGCGGCGAAAAAATATAAACAGGAGAAATGACTTATGAGCAACAACACACAAGTAACGAACGGCGAATTTGAAGGCGGAAAAAAATCCCCCTCCTTTGCCAGCCTGTTCTTTCTGAAACTGTTCGCTATTTTGCTCTTGGCCGGAATGGTGGCGGGACT
>CAZTND010000007.1:20046-42989 GCA_964615285.1 uncultured Clostridia bacterium | reverse complement strand
AACGGAAAAATTTCCTGCTCCCGTGCGGCAGTGCGCTCGCTCGCCGTGCTTCCACTTGGTTACACGGCTTTGACGGAGGAAATTTTTTCTGCGTTCCTGTTTCTATTATAAACTATAAGTAAATGCTTTGTCAATGGTTTAAGAAATATAAAAATTACAAAAATCAATGCAAAAATTCAATAAAATTGTTGTAACCCGTTATTTCAGAACGAGCGCTTTTCTGTATAACGCGAAAACGCCCGCCTTGTTTTTCAGACGGGCGGGCGTTTTTCCTGTTTCCGGACCTCAGTGCTTTCTTTCAAAGCTGTCGCAGCAGGTGCACTGTTCGTTGCCGCAGCCGCAGCCCACATGAATGTGGGAAAGAGAGCAGTTCTTGCCCTCCACGTTGAACTTGCAGTCGCTGACGTTGCAGCCGATGCAGGTATTGATGTTCTGCATATTTTCAAACCTCCTTTTGCCTTTCAGTATGCGCAAAAGCATGAAAATTAAACAAAGGGATTGACATTCCGACGATTTTGGGGTACAATATATCCGACCGGAGCGAAGAGAGCCGAATGCGGCTCCCCTTCCGCCCCGTCCCGCCCGTCGGGCGGATATACCACAGTCAAACGGAGGACTCGACGCATCATGAAAATCATTTTGAAAGCAGACGTAAAAGGCACCGGCAGAAAAGGCGACATCATTGAAGTTTCGGAGGGATACGCCAAGAACTTCCTGTTGAAAAAGAATCTCGCCGAACCGGCCACCGCCGCCGCATTGAACGAAGCCATGCAGAAAAAACAGGCACAGGACTATCACAGGGCCGAAGAGGTAAAGGCAATGCAGGCGCTTGCCGCTTCGCTCAAAGGCAAAAAGATCACCCTCGCCATCAAGACGGGCGAAAACGGGAAACTGTTCGGCTCGGTCACGTCCGCGCAGATCGCGCAGGAACTCTCTTCCATGGGCCTGGACGTGGATAAAAAGAAGATACTGCTCAAAGACCCCATCAAAAATCTGGGCACCTATGCCGTGACCGTCCGCCTGATGGAGGGCGCGGAGGCGGAGATCACCGTGGAGGTCGTGCCCGCCTGAATTTGCGACCGACCTTACGGCCGACGGCCGGCGGCGAAAGTTCCCGCGGAACGGCCGGAACATATGAAAAAAATATCCACCCGCACAGCAGGTGGATATTTTTCATTGTGCGCCGGCAGCACTCCATTGCCCGCGTTCCTGTCCGTTTTGACCGATCGCCGTATATGCCCTGTCCCGGGGCCTCCGCCTCACCTGTGCCTGCCCTTAAAGAAGAGCGCCAGCGTGCCGGGGCCGGAATGGGAACCGATGACCGCGCCGACATAATTGATGGAAATTTCGTGCCCGGGGAACTCCGCCCGCACCATGTCCGCGAGATATTCGGCATCTTCGATGCAGTCGCCGTGGCTGATGAACACGGGATCGCCCGCCTCCATCGCCTGCGTCTCCTTCATCTTATCGAAGAGCGCCTTAA
Organism: uncultured Clostridia bacterium; assembly: GCA_964615285.1. Lineage (GTDB taxonomy): Bacteria > Bacillota > Clostridia > Christensenellales > Borkfalkiaceae > RGIG4074. Next base: position 41,506 of record CAZTND010000007.1, on the reverse strand, counting down.
TGGATTTTTTGCGCCCCATGGCCTTGCCGATGGGGATGAGATGCCCCGCGTCGTCGACGTGCATGACGGGTTTGATGGAGAGCAGCGTGCCCACGACAGCTGTCGCCGTTGAGACCCTGCCGCCCCGCTTCAGATGAAAGAGATTGTCCACGGTGAAGAAGTGGCATATATTCAATTTGATGCTTTCGAGATAATCGTACGTTTCCTGTAAAGACGCGCCCGTATCCGCCTTTTTGACGGCGTAATCGAGATAGAGCCCCTCGCCCATGGAGGCGCAGAGGGAGTCGGTGACCAGCACTTTGCGGTCGGGATATTTTTCGTTCAGTTCCTTCGCTGCGATGAAGAAGCTGTTCGCCGTGCCCGAAAGCCCGCTCGAAAAGGCGACGACCAAAACGTCCTGCCCCTTCTGCAAAAACTTTTCGATGTGTTCCCTGGCGCATTCGGCATTGACCTGATGGGTGGTGGGCATGGCGCCCTTGCGCACCCGATCGTAAAATTCTTTCGTGTCGATCTTTTCTCCGTCCTCGCCGCCGTAAAGGACGTTGTCCATCAAAAAACCGAGGCGGACGCATTCCACATCGTGCTCTGCAAGATATTCCTCCGGCATGTCGCAGGAAGAATCGGTTACGATTGCAAATTTTCTTTCCATTGTCTGTATACTCCCGAATTTTTATTATTGCCCCTCGCCTGCGGCGAGCGGGAGCACACACCCTGCCCTCTCATTCCGATCATCCCCCTTCCGCAGCCGAAGAGGGAAAGCACTTATTCAATATATAAACAGTATACGGCGTTTTCAAACAAAAATCCGGAAATTTCTCCTGCCGGGGATCCTTTACTTCAATATATAGAACGGTTTTGCCCGATCCGCCCGAAAAGTGATGCTGACGGCATAGCCCCCCTCCGCGCCGCTCTCGATCGTAAGTTTCAACGGCGTCTTCAAATCGAAATATTCGAGCGCGACATGCGTAAAATCGCGCAGGGCGATGGCGCGGCACTCCTCGCTCATTGCCGCTTTGTCCGCGCCGATGACGCGGCTGGCGCGCTCGAAAGCCGCCTGTGCGTTCTCCTCGTTCCGGACTTTGGTCTCCGTCTTCTTTTTCATGGTTCCGCCCTTCCCTCCTGTAAAAATCGTTTTTACGCCGCCGCGGACGCCGCACGGCTTTTCGGGCTATATGCTCCGCTTCAAACCCATGCGTATGCGCCCGAGAATACCGCCGTATCCCTTGGTGGCGTCGTAATATTTTGTCTTTCCGCCCGCAAGATTGTTCGCCGCGATGCGGAAAATTTTCCTCTTGTCCGTCAGCGTATTGAGATAGACGTCGTCCGATTCGGGCAGCACGGCGAGGAGCGGGATCTTCAGGATGTCCGCGATCGCCTGCGGGGAGAGGATGTCGCCGTTCAGAAGCATATCCCCGCGCACCATATTGACGATGAGACTGACGCTCTTGAGCCGATAGCTCTTGAGCACCGAGATGACTTTGTCGGCGTCGCGCAGGGAGGAGAGGTGGGGCGTGGTCACGATGACCGCCTCCTCCGCCGAGGCGACGGCGCGGTGGAACCCCTCCTCTATGCCGGCGGGACAGTCGATGAGGATATAATCGAACTGCGGCGAAAGATTGTCGAGGACGAGCCGCACCGCCTGCGGAGAGATGTATTTGTCCGGAGAGGAGTGGTTGCTGGCGAGAATGTAGAGATTTTTGAAATCGGGATGCTGGACGAGCGCCTGGCGGGCGCGGCATCGCCCCTCGATGACGTCGCCGATGTCATAGGTGATGCGCTTTTCAATGCCCGTCACGACGTCGATGTTGTTCAATCCGAAATCGGTATCGCACAGGATGACCTGTTCGCCCCGCAAAGAGAGCTGCGCGCCGATGTTCGCCGCCACCGTGGTCTTGCCCACGCCCCCTTTCCCCGAAGTAAAAACGATTTTCCTTGCCATACTTTGCTCCTTTTCGGTCAATAGTATATCGTTTTTTATACGTCGTTTTCGCGGAAAAAAGCGCGAAAAAGGGCTGTTTTTGCAAAACAGCCCTCTGCGATCTCCTCTTTGCGGCAAAAAATCATCTGTCCGTCAGTTCATTGAAAAATTCGGCGTAATCGGTGCGCTTTTCCGCCGTAAAATCGATCGCCGCGCGGGGGTGGCGGTTGAGCATGCTCGTGAGCATGTACTGCACGTCGTATCCCCAGACCACGCCCTGCTTTTTCAGCGGCAGCATGTGCTGTTCGATGAATTTCAGGACGGGCAGGAGCTTATAGGAAGGATTTTTCAGAAAGCCGAGCATGAGTTCGAGCGCGCAGTTGCCCGCCCCGCGCCCCATGGAGGAGACGGTAGCGTCTATATAGTCCACGCCGCGCGCAACGCATTCGATGCTGTTGGCGAAGGCGAGGTTTTGGTTATTGTGCGCATGGATGCCGATGAACTTGCCGTATTTTTCGCCGTATTCGAGGTATTTATCGGCGAGCACGCGGACCTCTTCGGGATAGAACGAGCCGTAGCTGTCCACGATGTAGATGCCGTCCACGCACGATCGACCCAGCATATCCAGCGCGATGTCGATCTCCTTTTCGGTCGCCGTGGACACCGCCATGACGTTGCAGGAAGTCAGATAGCCCATCTTGTGGCAGTGCTCGATCATTTCGATCGCCGAAGGGATGGCGTTGATATAGGTGGCGATGCGGTACATGTCGACGGGGCTGTTTGCCTTTTCGCCGATGTCGCGCAGGTAATTGGTGCGCCCCTCGTCCGCCATGCAGGCGACTTTCAGATTGGTCCGGTTTTCGCCGACGACGGCAAAGATGTCGTCCTCCTTACAGAACTTCCATTTGCCGAACTTATCCTCGGAAAAGATGTCCCTGTCCGCCTTATAGCCGAACTCCATAAAATCGACCCCCGCCGCGACGTTGGCCGCATAGAGAGCTTTGACGAATTCGTCCGTGAATTCAAATTTATTGACCAGCCCGCCGTCGCGCAGCGTTGCATCGACCAGGCGGATGCTCTTTCGGAACGATAACAAATTGCCCGTTTCTGCCATGATTTTACTCCTCCGTGTACTTTCGTGTATTTTTATCCCGCCGCGCTTTTTCTTTCCATTGGTGCAAGACAGCCTTTTCCGCAGAGTTCGCCTTCTGCGCCCTGTCCTTCCCGGTCGTTCCCTCTTCCGGAGCGGGCAGGACCAGCAGCTCCGTGATCGTACCGAAAAAATATCCGTCGGTAAGGATGCGCAGGCAGCCGACGAGTGTGCCGCCGTCATACGCCGTTATATTCAAGGTCCTTTGCTACGCCTCTTCCGTCTTTTGCAAGTCATAATCTCCCTTCCGGACCTGATTGACAAAGAGCAAAAAGCGGGACGCCTGCAGCGCCTTATCGTCGATCTTATATTCCATTGTCACCGCCCTCTCGGCAAAAAAAATATCAATCCGCGGCGACAGCGATTTTTCAGTTGTGCCGCTTGTTGAGTTCGGTGCAGACGTCCGAAAGGGAAACGCCGCGCGCGGCAAGGAGTACCAGGGTATGATAGAGAAGGTCGGCGCATTCGCCGATGAGTTCCTCCCTGTCCTCGTTCTTGGAGGCGATGACCATTTCCACCGCCTCTTCGCCCGCCTTTTTGGCGATCTTGTCTATCCCCTTTTCAAAGAGATAGGAAGTGTACGACCCCTCGGCAGGGTGTTCCTTTCTGTCCAGCACGATGCGCTGCAATTTGCCGAGCATCTCCGCGCCGATGCGCTCCCTGTCCCCCTGCAGAAAGTCGAAAAAGCAGGAATACGCGCCCGTGTGGCAGGCAACGCCCGTCTGGCGGACTTTCAGGAGCACGCAGTCGCGGTCGCAGTCGAAAGCCATGGAGACGACCTGCTGCACATGCCCGCTCTCTTCGCCCTTCCTCCAGAGTTTCTGCCGCGAACGGCTCCAATAGTGCGCATAACCCGTCTTTTTAGTCATTTCCAGCGCCTCGGCGTTCATATACGCCTGCATGAGCACTTCGCCGCTCTCGATGTCCTGCGCAATCGCACAGATCAGCCCCTTTTCGTCAAACTTGATATTTGGATTGTTTTCGGTCATGGTATACCTCTTTGCTCCCTTCATTGTATATTTTCATCCGACGTTTCTCCGCCGGCTGCACCGTCCGTTTCGCCCGGTTCGCCCGCTCCGTCAACGTCTTCGCCCTCTCCGAAGTCGAAGAATACGACAAGGTTAAACCCGGCGCACGGGCACGCCGCGCGCGGCGAGATAGTCTTTGAGTTCGCCCATCCCCAGTTCGCCGTAGTGGAAGAGAGACGCCGCCAAAGCCGCGTCCGCCTTGCCCGCGGTGAGCACGTCGTAAAAATGTTCCTTGGCTCCCGCGCCGCCCGACGCGATGACGGGAATGTTGACCGCCTCGGCGACCTGCCGGGTGAGTTCCAGATCGTACCCCGCCTTGGTACCGTCGCAGTCCATGCTGGTGAGGAGCACTTCGCCCGCGCCCAGCTTTTCCGCCTGCACGATCCATTCCAGCGCGTCGAGATCGGTTCTGACTCTGCCGCCGTTGAGATAGACATCCCAGCGGCCCTTTTCGTTCCGCTTGGCGTCCACCGCCAGCACCACACACTGCGAGCCGAAGCGGAGTGCCGCCTCGGTGATGAGGGAAGGGTTTCTGATCGCCGCCGAGTTGACGGAAATTTTATCCGCCCCGCAGGCAAGGAGGGTTTTGAAGTCCCCGACCGTGCGGATGCCCCCGCCCACCGTGAGCGGGATGAACACCTGTTCGGACGCGCGGGAGATGACGTCGAGCACGGTGCCCCGTCCCTCGGCGCTCGCCGTGATGTCCAGAAAGACGATCTCGTCCGCGCCGAAGGCATTATACGTCTTGGCGCACTCCACGGGGTCACCCGCGTCCACGAGATTGATGAAGTTGACGCCCTTGACGACCCGCCCGCGGTTGAGATCGAGGCAGGGGATGATGCGTTTGCATAACATATCCGTTTCTCCCTTTATTTACAGGCATGGATGGCTTCTTTCAGGTCGATCGCGCCCGTGTAGATGCTCCTGCCCAAAATGGCGCCGTACAGCCCCGCCTCCCTGATTTTCATGAGGTCTTCCATCGAAGCGATGCCGCCCGAAGCAATGACGGAAAGCCCCGTCTTTTCCTGCATTTTACGGCTCTCCTCCACACTGGCGCCCTGCATGGCGCCGTCCTTGGAAATATCGGTGAACACCGCATAGCGAACGCCCATGCCCGCGGCTTTGCGGCCAAACGCTTCCGCCGTGAGCGCGGACGTCTCCGTCCAGCCCTTGATGGCGAGCCTACCGTCTTTGGCGTCGATGCCCGCGACGATCCTTTCGCCGTATTCCGCCGCGAGGGCGGCAAAGAGATCGGGATCGGTGCAGCAGATCGTGCCGAGCACGACCCGCGCCGCGCCCGCCTCCAGGCGGGAACGGACATCCGCCGCGCTGCGCAAGCCCCCGCCCGACTGCACGGGCACGCCGAGTTTTGCTATTTTTTCCAGCGTGCCGTTGATGCGGCTCTCTCCCTCGAACGCACCCGAAAGATCGACGACATGCAGAAATTCCGCGCCGCAGTCCATCCATTGTTTCGCCCGGTCGACGGGGTCGCCGTAGTCGGTCACTCTGTCTTTCTTACCGTACAAAAGGCGCACCGCGCGCCCGTCCAAAATATCGATGGCGGGAAATAAGATCATCTTCGTCACCTCGCAAAAATCACAGCCTTAAAAAATTTTTCAGCACTTCTATGCCCGCGTCGCCGCTCTTTTCGGGGTGGAACTGCGTGCCGTACACGCTTTTGCCGTTCCACACCGCCGCCGCATAGTCCTCGTAATAGTTGCATGCGGCGATGGAAAATTCCTCCGTCGTGCGGGCATGGTAACTGTGTACAAAGTAAAAATATGTATTTTCGGGAATGCCCGCAAAGAGCGGGGAGCGCAGGGAAAAGACGCTGTTCCAGCCGATCTGCGGCACCTTGCCCTGCGTGAAGCGCACCACGTCGCCCTTGCAGAAGCCAAGACCCGCGTTTTCGCCGTCCTCGTAGGACTTTTCAAGCAAAAACTGCATGCCGAGGCAGATGCCCAAAACGGGCGTATCGTCGTCGGCGCGCATGCGGATATACCCGTCCAGCCCGCGCTTTTTCAACTCCTCCATGCCCTCGCCAAAGGAGCCGACCCCGGGCAGGATGAGACGGTCGCAGCGGTCGAGCAGCGTGAAATCGCCGCTGATGACCGCCTTTTCGCCGATGTATTCCATTGCCTTCTGCACGGAACGCACGTTGCCCATGCCGTAATCAAAGATGCCTGTCATAAAACCATTCCTTTACAGAACGCCCTTGCTGGAAGGGATCTTGTCGGACACCACGGCGACCGCCGCGCGCAGGCACTGCGCCAAAGCCTTGAAGATCGCCTCCGCCTCGTGGTGCTTGTTGCCCGTCGCCAAAAGCCTGACATAGATGTTCAATCCCGCATTGTTGACGAAGGCGCGCAGGAACTCCTCCACGAGTTCGGCGTCGAAATCGCCGATCTTCCCCGAGGACAGCTCGTCCCCGCAGTCGAAATTGAGGAACGCCCTGCCGCTGATGTCCAACGCGACGAGCGCGGCCGTTTCATCCATCGGGACGACCCTATCGGCAAAGCGCGCGATGCCGCGCTTGTCCCCCAGCGCCGCTTTGAACGCCTGCCCGAGCGCGATGCCCACATCTTCGGTGGAGTGGTGAAAGTCGACCTGGATGTCCCCTTTGCACTTGACTTTCAGCCCGAAACCGGAATGCACGGCGAGCAGTTCGAGCATATGATTGAGGAACCCCACGCCCGTGTCCACGGACATCTCGCCCCCTTCGAGGGCGAGGGAAAGGGAAATCTGCGTTTCCTTGGTGTTGCGTTCGATTTTTGCCGTTCTCATACGTTTTTACCTCGCTTTTTGCGTTTTATACTATGCGGGAAGCCGCGTTGCCGCCGATCATTTCTGCAGCCGTATCTTTACGGCGTTGGCATGCGCCGCCAGCCCTTCGTTTTCCGCCAGGCGCACGATGTGTTCGCCGTCGGCCTGCAACGCCTGCCGGTCGTAACGGATGACGGACATCTTGCGCAGGAAAATATCCTGGTTGAGCACCTGGAAAAACTTTGCGCTGCCGCCCGTCGGCAGGATGTGGTCGGGTCCCGCAAAGTAGTCCCCCACGGGCTCGGGCGTGTAACCGCCCAAAAACACCGCGCCCGCGTTGCGCACTTTTTTCAGGAGTTCTTCGGCGTTCTCTGCATAGATCTCCATGTGTTCGGGTGCGACCTCGTTGGCGAGCGCCACCGCCTCGTCCAGGGAACCGAGCACCACGATGCCGCCGCTGTGTTCGACGGAACAGGAAGCGATCTCGTTCCGCGGCAGTGCGGCAAGCTGTCTTTCGATTTCCGCCTGCACCTTTTTTGCAAACGCCGCGCTGTCTGTCAGAATGATGGAGCGGGCGAGCTTGTCGTGTTCCGCCTGGGAGAGGGCGTCCGCCGCCACATAGGCGGGGTCGGCCTTTTCGTCGCACAAAATCAGAATTTCACTCGGCCCCGCCAGCATGTCTATGCCGACCTGCCCGTAGACCTCCTTCTTTGCAAGCGTGACGAAGATGTTGCCCGGGCCCGCGATGACGTTGACCTTGGGCATGCTCTTTGTGCCGTATGCCAGCGCGGCAATGGCCTGCGCGCCGCCGACCTTGAATATTTTTTCCGCGCCGCACTCCGCCGCCGCCACGATGGTGGCGGGATTTACCTTGCCGTTTTTGGCGGGCGTGGCGACACAGATGTGTTCCACCCCCGCCGCCTTGGCGGGCAGGATACCCATGCAGACCGAGGAAAAGAGGGGCGCGGTACCGCCGGGGACATAGATGCCCGCGCGCTCGACGGCGCGCACGACATAACCCGTCGTCCTGCCTTCCCCGTCCGAACGCACGTCGTCCTGCATGACGTTGCGGCTGTGGTAGGCCAGGATATTTTGAATGGCAAGGCGCAGGGAGTTCAGGAGTTCCTTGTCGATCTCCCGATAGGCTTCCTCTATCTCCGCGGGAGAAACGGCGACCGTCTCCTCCGTGAGTTCGGTGTTGTCAAATTTCCGCGCATAGGCAAACAGCGCCTTGTCACCGTTTGCCCTGACGTCCGACACGATCTCCCGCACGGCCGCGACGAGTTTTTCGTCCTCGAACCCGCCGCGGGCAAGCAGCCCGGCACAATTTTCTCCGTTATAAATTTTCATCATCGTTCTATACCTTCTTCCGCATTTTTTCGATGAGCGGCAACAAGACTTCCGCCTTGGTCTTTAAGCTGACTTTATTGGCGACCAGCCGCGCGGAGATGTCGTACACCTCTTCCAGGACCACCAGCCCGTTGGCCCTCAGCGTGGAGCCCGTCTGCACGATGTCGAAGATGACATCCGACAGCCCCGTGACGGGGGCGAGCTCAATGGAACCGTGCAGGGAGATGATCTCGATGTCCTCCCCGCGCGAGGCGTACAGCCGGCGCGCCGTGTTGGCATATTTCGTGGCGACCCGAAGGTGCGAGTTGGTGAGCTGTTTCTTCATCTCGGGATAGCCCGCCACACACAGTTTGCACTTTTCAAATTTCAGATCGAGCATCTCGTAGAGATCCCTGTCCTCTTCCATGAGGGTGTCCTTCCCCGCGATGCCGATGTCCGCGATGCCGTATTCCACATAGACGGGCACATCCGACGGTTTGACGAGAAAAAAGGAATATTTCCCGTCCCCGCTCTCCAGAACGAGCTTGCGCGTGTCGGAAAAGACCACGTCGGCATCCACGCCGCATTCTTTCAGGAGCGCCGCGCTCTCCTGCGCCAGCCGCCCCTTTGCCAATGCCACGGTGATCATACCTTTTCCACCCCCTTTTTTGTCGCTTTCAGGACGACCATGCCCGCATTTTTCAGGTTTTTCGCATCCTTTGCATCCCCTGCCGAGAGATCGACGCGGCGGCCCGCTGCGGTCAGTTCGAGATAGGCCGCGTATGCCTTGGCTTCCGCCCCCTCCTCGCTGAAAATGACGACGTCCGCCTGCGGCGCCGCGGGGCGCAGCGCCCCCTGCCGTTCGAGCGCGATGAGGATGCGTTTTAGCCCCATGGCAAACCCCACGGCGGGCACATGCCTGCCGAAGTCGTCCGCCAGGTTGTCGTACCTGCCGCCGCTGAGAACGGGCGAGCCGATGGAACGAGTCAGCCCCGTGAACACCACGCCCGAATAATAGGACAGGTCCTTGACCGTGCCCAGATCGAAGGACACATATTTTTCCAATCCGAAGTCCTTGAGGAGGGCATACACCCGTTTTAACCGATCGAGCGCCTCCTTTGCCGTCGGGCTGCCCGCGTACTTTTCCGCACGGGAGAGCACCTCCACCCCGCCGAAGAGGGTGGGCAGGGCGGCAAGCGCTTCCGCCGCCTTGCGGGGCGCGCCGTGTTTTTCAAGCAGTGCCTGCGCCCCCGGCGCGTCCTTGGCGTTGACCAGAAGGCGCACCTCTTCCACGGCATCCCCGTCGAGCGCGCACTCCTCCAGGATCCCCTTGAAGAAGCCGGCATGCCCCACGTCGATGATGAAATCTTTGAGTCCGATGGCCTGCAGACACTCGATGGCAAAGGCGATTGCCTGCGCATCCGAAAAGGCACCCGACAGTCCCAAAAACTCCACGCCCGCCTGATAGATCTCGCGGATGGTATAGCTGCCCGTCCCCGCATAGTCCCAGACGTTGGAAAAATAACACAGCTTGGCGGGGAGCGGCAGGGAAGCCGCGGCCGCCATGCGCGCAACGGCAAGGGTCATGTCGGGGCGGAGCACCAAAAGGCTGCCGTCCCCGTCCGTCAGTTTGAACATCCTCTTCTGCGGGATCTTATTCTTGATCTCGGCATAGGTGTCGTAAAATTCAAGCGCGGCGGACTGCACGCGGCTACATCCCGCGAGCGTGAATTTTTTCTCCAGAATCTTTTCGATCGTATTGAGATTGTAGCACTCGGCGGGCAGGAGATCCTGCACGCCGGCGGGCAATCGATAATAATTGCGTTTCATGTCGTTTATTATACTACAAAACGAGAAAAGTTGTCAAATTTTTGCAAGGTGAATTGTCAAACCGACCGCAAAAAGGCTTCCTTTTCCGAAAACGCCGCGCGAAAAGCATTGCTTAACATGGAAAAAGAGGTCGTGATTGATGACCAACGTACATAACATCGAGAACGCGCGGACGGCAAAACGCCCGATAAAGCGGAAGATCTCAGACGGTACGACGCCTTTTTTATCCCCTTCCCTTAAAATACGAAAGCGCGCTCGTTTTGAACGAGCGCGCACCGGATCATAAGATGTTCGGCGAGATCCTCCGCCTGATCTGCGACCGATAGACCAGATTGACCATCAGGTAGAAGAGCGTCCTTCCGGGATGCCTTAAAAACCGCCTGTGAAACACCGTCCTTTTCAGAATCGCGGGAATGGTATACAACTTCTCGTACACCATCCAAAAGCACTCCGTAACTTCCTTTGCCGTCAGGTTCGGCGTGTTCAGCACGGAAATGGAGGGCTTGTACGCAAAATAATCGTAATCGGTGATCTTCCCCTTCTCCTTCATCTCTTCATGCAGGTCCGTGCCCGGGATCGGCGTCAGACAATAAAATTTGGGCGCAATGATATCCGAATTTTTGACAAATTTCACCGTCTCCAACAGGCTTTCCCGCGTGTCCCCGTCGGCGCCCACGATCATTTCGCTTGCCACCTCGATGCCGGCTTCGTTCACCTTTCTGATGATCTCCGTATAATTGCTCGGATCGCACCATGTCTTGTGAAAACTTTCGAGATTGGCCTTGCAGATGCTTTCCAGCCCGAAACTCAACGTATAGCAGCCGCTGTCGGCCACCGCTTTCAACAGCTTCGGGTTGTCCGCGATCTGAATGGCGCATTGGCTCATCCACTTCATCTTCAACGGTTTGATCCGCTCGCAAAGCTCGAACATATATTCTTCGTCCGCGACGATGTTGTCGTCGATGAGCAAGAATTTGCGGAATCCCAGGCTCTTGACATATTGGATGTCGCGGATCACTTCGTCGATCGGGCGTTTCAGGTATTTGCTCCGGTAAATGCAGTAGATGGAACAAAACTTGCAGCTGTTCGGGCAGCCCCTGCCCGCCTGTACGGGCAAAAAATCGCCGATCCTCTTGTGCAGCACGAGATCGTACCGCGGCAACGGATAGGAGAGCGACGTGAGCGGTTTCTTGTAAAACGGCTTCAACTCCCCCCTTTCGAGATCGTGGCAGAGTTCCGCCATCGTTTCCTCCGAATCCCCGATCATCACCGAATCGCAGAATTGCTTGGCGAGGTCGGGCACCAGGCTGACCATCGGCCCGCCCATGAACACGATCTTCCCCCGCTTTTTGAATTCCTGCGCGATGTCCTTGCCTCGGTTGGCAGCATGCCCCATTCCCCCGATGCCGACGACGTCCGCATCGGTGTCATAGGGAATGTCCTCGATCGTTTCGATACATATATCACAGCTCCATCCTTCGGGCAGCAGCGCCGCAAGGATGGGATATGCCAGTCCCACAAAGTACAGTTTCCGCTTCTTTACGATGTTCCCCGCATCGTCATAGATGGACGGTTGGATAAATAAAATTTTCTTGTTCATGGTTCTTCCCCCTTGAAAAATCAATACGGATAAAAGATCAGTTTCAGATACTGCCCGGCGATCTTGTATGCGCCCCGCCGCACGCGGCGGTAGACGCGCATCCCGTAGCGGCGTATGATGTACTTTCTCCCTGCCACGGACGCCATCGTCTTCAGATAGGCGCGGAGGATATGATAATAAAACCTCCTGACGGACATCTTTTGCGGCTGCATGACCACATGCGCCATGTCGAAGCGCTCATAGCGCGTTTCGTCTTCCGTGATGAGATGCTTCACCTTCTCGTAATAGGGCGTGCCCTTGATGGGCGTGATCGGCTGGATGTTGACCATCGGATGCTCGAAGGAATTGAGGTATTCTATGAGATGGTCGAAATCCTTCTTCTCCCAGTCGTACCCCACGATCAGTCCGCTGTAACACTGCATGCCGTATTTTTCGAGAATGCGCACCGCCCTGTTGTTCGTTTCGACGGTCGTGCGCTTGTTGTAATCGTTCAGTTCCGAAGACTTGAAGGATTCCAGCCCCACGAAGAACGCATCGAAGCCGCATGCCGCAAGGCGCGCGATGACGTCTTCGTTTTCGGCGATGAAATCCGCCCGCCCGAAGGCTATGTACGTCTTTTGTATCCCCCGCTCCTGCACCAGGTCGCAGAACCGCAGCACGCGCTCCCGCCGGAACAAAAAATTGTCGTCCACGATGAATACATTTTTTTCTTCGATCCCGGCAAGCTCTTCCACCACTTCCCCGATGTCGCGCTCGGCATATTTCCCTATCCGCGTACAGAAACAAAATTCACAGTCATAGGCGCAGCTGAACGAGGTCTTGATGGTCGCACATTGGTCGTGAAAAATATAATTGTAGTACTTTCTGTACTTTTTGGTCTTTGTGCGGTCGGGAAAGGGAAAGTCGAACTTCGGGCAGGGCGGCGTGCGCCCGAGCTCCTTTAACCTTTCGGGCGGCAGTTTTTCCTCCATGCCCCTGACGACTTCCCGCAGCGCCGTCAGCCCGCCCGTCAGGATCACGTCGATGTTCGGATCCGCAAAGCTCTCCGGCACGACCTCCGCCTGCACCCCGCCGACCATGGTGGTCACCGAAGGCGCGGTTTTTTTGACATACGCAGCATACTTTTTCACGATGCCGATGTGCACCTGATAGGCGGTGAACGCCACGGCGTCATACTGCGCCGCCCGGAACGCCTTGGGGAAATCTTTGTCGATGATCAGATCGACGATATCCGACTGATGCCCCATCGACGCGAGCAGGGACGCACAGTATTCGAGTTCCAGCGGTTCACAGATCATAAAGCTCTGCAAATTGATGGAATGCTTGTCCGGAAGCGGCTTTACCAGTAAAATTTTCATTTTTTCTCCTTAAAGACGTGATACTGTTCCGCCAGAGGCCGATACACCAATTTCGACGCAAATTTTTTGCAGAAATACTGAACAACCGGGTTGGAATGATGCAGCCATGCATAGAGATAGGTATATTCGCACCCGAGCTTCAACTTCGTATCGTCCGCCGTCTGACCGAAATCGATGCTTTCAAATCGGTTTTCGATGCCGTAGCGGATGATCTCGTACAGCATTCTGTGGTACACCTGATGGTCCGAATTAAAACGATAATCCAGCCCGACAAATTCAAAAATCAATTCCTTTCCGTTTTCCAGAAGCTGCACGAACCCGACCGCTCTTCCGTCGAGTTCAGCGACGAATACCTTAAAAAATTCCCCCTGAAAATACGCCCGGCTGAGCGTTTCGATCTTTGTTTTCGACCGACCCAGGACATTCAGGTACAGCGCATACAGTTCCTCGCCGAATTCCGTCCGGTTGTCGATGAACCTTATTTTCAATTGCCCGGAGCGGGCAAATACTTTTTTCAGCCTGTTCCGGTAATCGCTCCGCAGTGAAGAGACATATCCTTCAAAGGAATCCCACCGCAGGCGCAGGATGCATTTCGGGCAGGTCCAACCCGTGGCGAACCCGGGCGCATTGCCGTCCTCGAGATTGAGCGCCAGTTTGTATCCCTTTATCTTCCGGATGGTCTTCAGAACTTCTTCCCTGCCCCTGCCCAGGACCATCCCCGGGCGCGTTACGCTCATGGGCAGGTAAATGAGCGTGACCGCCCTGAAAAAACTGTTTTTCCGGAACATTGCAAGGTCGAAACGGCCGTTGCGGAACGCCACGAAACAGCTGTCCGGACGATCCCCGTCATAAAAAAGATAGTAATTCGGACGATATGCTTTCTCCGTCTTTTCTATAAACGAGAGAAATTTTCTTTGCAGATACGGATTATTTTTTGTCAGAAGATCCCATTCCGGCGGCAGCGATTCAGCACACTTCTGCATCAAAATTCTCATTTCAGACAGTAAACCTCGTACTTCCTGTCATGGGTCCCGAAAAATCTTTTCGCCAGCCGGGAAGACCTGTCGTTGTTGTCCCATATAAAGTTCGTTTCCACAAAGGAATAGCGCTCCCGGACGAGTCGGTAAAACGCGCCGATCAACGCAAACGTCGCCCGAAAAGACAGGCTGCCGATCGCGTTCAATTTGGCAGTGTCGATCCTCTTCCCGTAAAAAAGCCAGCGCGCCGCTATCCCCGCCAGGCTGTATTCCCTTCCGCCCTCCAGCATCTGATTATAGTCGGGGTGCCAGAAAAGAAAGCCGACCGCCCGGCCCGTCTCGTCCTCGGCAAACAAAAGATTTTCCGGCCGCAAGAAGAGTTTCAGCGTCTTGATCAATTGGTAAAAATGAAGGGGGCATGTCCGAAAATACAGGTGTGTACGCGCGATGGTCTGCTCGCATAGCTGCCGCATCCGTTCGGTCTCCTCGGCGAACCGGCGGAGATCGCAAAAACGTATTTTGACCGCGCTCTCCTGCAGTGCCGGAAATTTTTCGGCCGCCCTCTCTATCGGCGCCCGGTATGTAGACAGCGCGTCTTTCCGGCAATCGGCAAAATATTCCCGGTAATAGCTTTTGTTGTATTGGCTGTCGAAGGAAATTTTCCGTTCGAATCCCTCCGTCAGAATGCCCACGCCGTAGCTGATATGCGCATTCAACCCGACAATGATCCCCTTTGCCCCCACCGTGTGCATAAATTCCCGGGCTCTCGATACGATCCTTTCGACCGCGGTCCGACAGTCCGGCAAGGCGTCGAAAAAAGAGATCTGGACATACGGCAGGGCGTCGTTATAAATCAGGATCGCCTGCGCCAATACCCTGCCGTTTTCCGATACCTGCACGGGGAGCTTTTTGCAGCGCTTTGCAAAATCCGTTTCATCAAACAATACGCTTTTCAATATAAACTTTTCCGTACAGACATAGCCGGGATCGTTTTTATAGAGTTCTGTGCGGAAAGTCAGAAATCTCTTTTTGCCGCGGGCAGAATCAATCTCGATCAATTTCATTTGCAGTTCTCCAAACACGATTATATCGTTTTGATCATATCACACTCGGGCATACATTGCAAGATGTTTTCCGTTTTTTATTCATAAAAATCATTTGTCCGCAATGATTATTTCCCTTTGGCAGTGTAATTCTCTATCGCACAAATCTTCCCCTTTTTTCACGATCCATTTGAATTTCCCTATAAAATCATTGAAACATTCTTCACAGATCCAGTATTTCATATCTTCTTTTCCCAAAACGCAGGGAACCGAATTTCATATACGACGACATTTTTCAAGACATCTTCATCGCCGTGTGATCTCCAATCCTCCATATCTCTCCACCTCATAAAATATACTACATTATTTCCTTTCGAGACAAACCATAGTCTCGACGTGCTTTGTCTGGGGGAACATATCAAACGGCCGGAGAGAAGAAACGGCGTATGGACCGTTTCCGTCCCCTTTGCGCAATGCGCCGTCCGCCCCCTCCGACAATGTTCCCGTCAGGATCCCCAGGTCCCGCGCAAGCGTGGCGGGATCACAGGAAATGAGCACGAGATGCTCGATCCCGGAGCGCATGAGCGCGTGCAGAACCCCGCGATCTACCCCCGCACGGGGCGGATCGAGGACGAGCGCAAGTTTTTTTCCCTTTTCCCGTTCCAACAGAGCGGGCAGTTTTTCTTCCACTCTGCCGCAGATGTTCTCCATGTTTTGCAGCCCGTTCTTTTCCCGCAGACGGTCGGCGCACGCCGACGCCTCGACGGATATTTCGATGCCGTAGACGCGCGGGAACCGCCGGGCGATCATGGCGGTCAGCAATCCCGCGCCGCTGTAACAGTCGATCACGGTTTCCGCGCCCGTATTTTCCAGCGCGGTGAGTGCCTGTTCGTAGAGCTTGCTGCGAATATCCGCATTGACCTGCACGAAGGTCTGCGCGCCCGCCTCGAACGTGATGCCGCCTTCAACGGCGTCGAACATGCCCGCGCCGTAAAGCGTGATGAACTTTTCGCCGAAAATAACGTTGGTATTCCTATCGTTGACGTTCAGAAGGAGGGTAAAGACGGCAAAGACGGATTTCAAACGCCCGATGAGGTCGTCCGCGTTTTTCAATCGGCTTTCCCGGGAAACGACGGTGACGATGAATTTGCCGCCCATGTCCCGCACCACGATGTGACGGATGCTGCCCGTCCCGTTGCTTTCGTCATACCCCGCCACGCCGTTTTCCCGCATATACGCGGCAAAGACGGAAAACACGGACTTTGCCCAATCGGGGTGAATGGCGCAGTCGTCCGTCGGTACGATGCGATGGCTCCGCGGGGCATAAAATCCCATCACAAAGCCTCCGTTGCCGTCCGCCGCCACGGGCAGCTGCAGTTTGTTGCGGTAACCGTATTGTTCGGCGCTCGGGACGGGCATGGGTACGTCGTATTCGATGTTTCCTATCTTTTGCAGGGCATTGCGGACGACGCTCTGCTTGAAGGAGAGCTGCGCGGCATAGGACATGTGCTGCAACTGACAGCCGCCGCACTTGCCGAAGACGGGGCAGCGGGGGACCGCCCGATCGGGAGAAGGCACAAACACCTCTTCCACTTTTCCGTACCCGACGCCCCGCCCCACTTTGAGCGCCTTGAAGCGCACCGTTTCGCCCACGAGCACGCGGGGCACGAAAAAAGTGACGCCTTGCACCGGCAAGACGCCTTCCCCCTGCGATCCGAGCGATTGCACCGTTCCGATAAATTCCTCGTTTTTTTCGGGCATGGGTATCTCCTGTTTTTCTTTTTTACTTTTTATCGATCCGCAAAACGATGCGGTCGACGGCGCGCTGACAGCGGAAAATGAGCCGATCGTACACAATGAAGAAGAGCGACCCGCCGACGGCGATCACCGGAATGATGTATTCGTCTATCCAATCGAAAGTCGTCGTCATATCGAACACAAACCGCCAGATGAGATATGCCATGACGTCAAACCAAATGATTTTGACGATGAGGAGCAATATCTTGTTCCAATGAAAGCGCAGTTGCAGATGATTGACGAGCGGATGCAGCCCGAAGAACAGGACAAACGGCAAGATACGCCACGGCACGCTGATGCCGCCGAAAAGCAGGGTGAGGAGCACGGTCGCCGCATACGCGAGCAGATCCCCCACGATGAACCCCTTGGTGAGCGGGAGCATCATTGCAAAACAGCCCACGATGTACCCCGTGGCGAGCAGGAAATCATTCAGGATCCCCAGGCTCAGAAAGAGCGTGGACAAAGCGCAGGCGATTGCCGAAAGCGCGATTTCAAAGGCGGATATTTTTTTCTGCATATCCATCCTCCTTTCATCAGTTCTCCCCCCCTCTTCATATTCTTTCCCGTTCCGGCAGGCATAAAAACCGAAAGGGAGCAGATTGCTCCCCTCTTTCCGAACCCTTTAACCCTTTAACGGCAGCTGCAGCAGAGATTGAACAGGCAGTTGACGCAGAGGCAGGTATAACAGAAATCCACGCACTGCGCACAGCCCGAACCGCCCATCTGCGGGTCGGCCTGCGTCTGCTGATTGTACTCCGCTTCCTGCGCGCCGCCGCCCGCCTGCGCGCTCTGGCTGTGATAGTTCATGCGACTGTTGATGCGGTCGTAAGCATCCTTGTATTTGGCGTTGGACGGGTCGAGCTGCATGGCGATTTCCAGCTGTTTTTTGCTCTCGTTCATCCAATTCTTGCGGAAAAAGAGCACCGACTGCAGATAATGCCACTCGCCACCGCGGTCATTGCAGGCATCCAGCTTTGCCTGAGCGCCGACGAGGTCGCCGTTGCGGATGGCCTCCGCCACTTCGTCCAGGGCGCCCGTCCCCGAGCGCTCGCGCTCCCGGCGCTCCGACATAATGTCGTTATACGCCGCATCCAGCCTGCCGAGCATGCGCGCCGCCTCGTTGCCGGCTTCGCCTTCCAGCCATCTGTCCTCGTTATATTTCGCCTTCAGCTGTCTGTAACGCTCCTTGATCTCCTCGTCCGTCGCGCTTTCATCCAAACCGAAAAGTTCGTAATTTGCGTTGCTCATTCCTGTTCTGTCTCCTTATTTTACATCTTTTTGTCCCACGCGTCGATTTTATTTTTGCGGGACGGGCCGAACACGACGTATTCCGTCCGTTTCGGCAAGCCTTTCAAAAGAATGTTGTCCGTCAGGTCCCGATTGAAGTGGAAGCGTATCTCCGCCAGCTTTTCGCGCATGTCGAAGAAGAGCGTGTTGAAGAGAAAACGTAAATCCTCCCCGTGCTTTTCCACCAATTCCGTCTTGTCCCGGCAGCCGTAAGCGGCAAAAAAAGGATTGTAATTTCCCTTTTTCCTGTCCTCGTCATAATCGTCCGCCGCGTCCATGAGGTATATCCATTTGCCGATGTCGTAGAACAGCGCGCCCGTCGCCGCCGTGGCGGTCTCTCCGAGCAACTGGTCGCTCAGCTCCTGCAGCATGACCGCCGTGGCGTCCGCCGCCAGGTCGATGCTGTCGCAGTTCGCCTTCTCGCGCTCCGACTGCCGGCGCATGTTGCGGTCCACAATCTCGGCGACGGCGGGATACCGCTTTGCCGCCCGGTCGAAGGCGCCGCGGAAGATGCGGCGTTTGACCCCGCCCTTCTTTTCGTCCGCCACGTCGTCCGACAGCTTGTAATAGACCAGCACGGTATTCATGCAGGCGACCCCTTCGGTCAGTTCATCCACCGATGCCATGGGATGTTTGACGCCGAATTTGGTGATGCACGACTGTTTTTTTATTTCCACATCTTTGTTTTTGATGTTGTGCAACAGGGCACTGAAAAATGCGGCATCGTAACTGAGCCCCAGCCGCGCGATCTGCCCGCAGACAGAGCCAAGCGCCTTGCACACCCCGCAGTACATTGCCCTGTACAGTTCAAAATCTTTGATGTATAAATTTGGTTTATCGTATTGAATGTATCCGAACATCCGACGTTTTCTTCCGCCTTTTTTCTTGATCTGCCGGCTCGGCGGGCACTACTTCTCCGGGCGGTAAAAACCGACCTTGCGGTAGACCTTGGAAAGCGTTCTGCGCGCCGCGCGGTAAGCCTTTTCCGCCCCTGCGGCAAGCACGCCTTCGAGATAGCTCCGGTCTTCGAGGATCCGCTTTTGTTCGCTCTGAATGGGTGCGAGCGCGTCCGCCACGACTTCGCCGACCGCCGCCTTGAAATCGCCGTATCCCCTGCCTGCAAATTCCCGCTCGGCGTCCGCCACGCTCTTGCCCGCAAATACCGAATAGATGGTGAGCAGATTGGACACGCCGGGTTTGTTTTCCGGATCGAAACGGACGCTGCTGTCGCTGTCCGTCACGGCGCGGCGGAATTTTTTCAGGATGACATCCCGCTCATCCGACATATAGACGGAAGCATGCGGGTTCTCGTCCGATTTGGACATCTTTTTGGTCGGTTCCTGCAGGGAATTGATCTTGGCGCCCACCTTCATGATGACCGCCTCGGGCACGGTGAACGTGGGCGAATAACGGTTGTTGAAGCGCAGGGCGATGTCCCGCGTGATCTCAAGATGCTGTTTCTGGTCGACGCCGACGGGCACGACGTCCGCCTGGTACAGAAGAATGTCCGCCGCCATCAGCACGGGGTAATCCATGAGCCCCATGTTTATATTATCGGCATGTTTGGCGCTCTTATCCTTGAATTGCGTCATCCGTTCCATTTCGCCGACGTAGGTCAGCGTGTTCAGAACCCAGGCGAGTTCGGCGTGACAGGATACGTTGGACTGCACGTAGAGCGTGCATTTTTCGGGATCGATGCCGCAGGCGATATAGAGCGCGGCGAGTTCCTGCGTCTTACGGCGCAGCACGGCGGGATCCTGCCGCACGGTGATGGCGTGCATATCCGCCATGGCATAAAAACATTCGTAATCATTTTGCAGATCCACCCAATTTTTGATGGCGCCGAGGTAGTTGCCGATGGTGAGGTCACCGCTGGGCTGAACCGCCGAATAGAGTATCTTTTTCTTCTGTCCGTTTTCTTGCATAAAAATTCACTTCTCTCGAAAATTACGGTATGGCGCCCGCGCGCCGAACTGCCCGCTTCCGCCGGAAAAACCCCTTTGGCGGCGCACGCAGCAAAACCATATGATAGAGTATACCACATCCCGCCGAAAAAAGCAAGAAAGAAAGGGGTGATAATCGGCATATTCACGCATATTGCCGATTTCATTCACCAAACCGACAAAAAACGGCGCGGGCGGAAAGGGCCATGCCGCCTTCCGTCCGCGCTTCGGAACATAAGATCTGTCACATATTTTTCTTCGCGTTCTTGTATTTACGCTTGAAGGACGAATAGAAGAACCCGAACACGAAGAGCACCACCGTGCAGGCAAAAGCGACCCAGCCGCCCGACACGCCGAGCGTCAGCCCCGCAAGCTGCGACGTGACTTCGCTGCCGACGCCCGCGGACGTCAGAAGCCCGATGACTCCTTCCATGCCGCCCAGCACCGCCAGTCCGACGGTGGGCACGAGCACGAGGAGCAGGAAAGGCAGCCCCGTCAGCAGTTTGACGAAGAATGCGCCCATGGGCGTACCCGTGAACATTTTGACGATGCTCTTAATGAGCAGGATGCCCCACAGCAAATAGAGAATGCCGATGACAAAACTGAACGCCATGAACACGATGTAGAGAACGTCCTCCGCTTCGCCTATCTGATTCAGAATATAATCGGTCAGAAGCTCGGACAGCTCCGCGCCGTCCTCCGCTTCGCTTTCGTCCAATATGCCCGCCTGCACCAAAAGGTCTGTCACGACTTCGGCCGGACGGATGACCATAACCGGGTTGCCGTCTTCATCCACAACGGGATCGCCGTTTTCATCCGTCGCCTGCTCGCCGAAATTCTGCGCCATGCTGTTTAACGCTTCGCCGACATTCGCCTCCACGTTGTTGACCTGCTCGTCGGTCAGTCCGAGAAGCTCCTGATTCTTCCTGACATAATCCATAATGGCGTTCTGCGCTTCTTCTACCGTGACGGTCTCCTTCGACAAAATATCTTCGATGAGCGCCGCAAGTTCGTCTATATCCACTTCGGCAAACATCTCCGTCACGCCGTCGGGAATTGCAAAACCGGAATTTTCCGCCGCCGAGGAAGAAAGGAAATTCGCATACGGACGGCTGGCCGTCATCGCCGAAGCGACGGCGGAAACGTCCTCTTCGCCGCTGCCCGCGGTATCATCCGCGGCAGATGTGTCGGGATCGGATGCCGACGCGTCCGGGGTTTCCGGGCTGCCCGTCTGTCCGCCGGACAAAGAGGCGTTTACCTGCTGGCTGACGACGACTTTGACATATACGGCGACCGCCTTGGGCACCGCCGCCCACGCCTGCGCCAGCAACTCGTCCACCGCGTTTGAAATCGTGCTCCGCACCGTTTCGTTGTCTTTACAAGCCTGCACGAGAGCATTCCAAAGGTTGCTTTCCGACGCTTCTCCCCCGACGGAGC
>CAZTND010000007.1:0-19946 GCA_964615285.1 uncultured Clostridia bacterium | reverse complement strand
TCCGGAAGAGGAATCGTCCGAAGTACGGTTCGCGTTCACGCCTTCGTTGCCGAGGCTGACGAGCGCGCCGAGTTCATCCGCCAACAGCCCGGAAAGGTTTTTGCCGTCCAGCGTCAGGGAAAAACCGAGTTCAAGTCCGACCCCCTCGAGGTCCTCCTCGGAAACGTCGACATTCATCTGTTGGGCGAGAATGGACTGCAATTGTTCTGCCGAAACGGCATAATCGACGCGCACCGAAAAGAAGGGCTGTATGTACAAAGATGCCACCGCCACGACGCAAAGAATGCCGATGAGGAAATTACAGAGCCGCAGCCCGGCTTTCGCCCGCCGCAACTCTTTTTTCGGGTTGTAAGAATCACTGTTTGCCATATTTTTACCTCCATATGAATCATAAAAATTATTCAAGAACTTTAATATATTGTAACACAAAAATATAATAATGTCAACAGTTTTTTCATTTTTTTACCCGATTTTCATGCGAATCGGCGGCAGAAGCATGCGGAATTTTATCCGCCCGCTCCCTTCTGCGGCGCGCATAGTACTCATTGCAGATGACGCCCGCCACGAAACAGACCATCATGACGTACGCCCAGAGCAGAAAGACGATGACCGCCGTGATGGCGCCGTACAATTTATTCATACCGCTGAAACGCAGATAAATCGAAAAACCGACGCTCGCCGCCGCCCAGAAAACCGTGGTCAGGACGCTCCCTTTGACCGTTTCGCGGATACGGAGGCGGTAAGGACAGAGATAGAGATTGAGCACCACGCATATGCCGAACGCCAGAGCAAAGAGCATCAGATAGCCGCCGAGATCGGCGACATAGGCAGGGAGAAAGCAGCGCAAGAGATATACCATGCCCGCAAATAAAGCCAAAAACACGACGAGGACCGTCATGGTGCCGAGCGTGAGCAGGAGCGCCGCCACGCGGCTCCACAAGCCCCCTTTCCTGCGGGAACAGCCATAGACGATCTCGCCGCTGGCGCGCAGATGATAGAAAAAATTGCTGGCGGAATAGAGCGAGGTCAGAGCGAGCACAAAGGGCGCGCTTGCCGATGCCGCGCGGGCATTCTCCTGTATGAAGAGCAGAAGTTCGCGCACCTGGGAAAATATTTCAAGATCCAGCACTTCTTCCGTCCCCGCCAGGAATTTTCCGAAGAGCAGCGTCAGCCAAAACGTGAAGGGCACGACCGAGAGGATGAGGAAAAACACGAGCGTCCCCGCGATGGTGGTATATTTTTTGTCTGCAAGCGCCCGATACCGCACGCGGATCCAATGATATGCGCCGCGCAGCCACCCTTCTTTTTCTTCCGTTTTCCGTTCTCCCCGTCCCTTCATCCGCCATAGTATGCGCAGAAAAACGACCGGATTTACATCCGGCCGTCCTTTTTGCCTATCTCATTCCCGCAAAGGATCGGGAGATCAGCCGTTGCAACCGTTGCAGCAATTGCAACAGCCGCAGCCGCTGTTCTGCGCGGTATTCAACCCGTACTGACGGGCATAATACGCATCGCCGCCGCCCGTTCCCGACCACCAGGCAGCGGAACCGTTGCAGCAATGATCGGTGTTATCGATATTGCTGGTCACGTTGACGCCGCGCTGGAAGCCGCGGTTGAAACCGTTGTTGAAGGCCGCGGAAACGGCGGTCGAGCCGCAGGAATTACAGGAATTGCAGCCGCAGGAACTGCCGCTTGCGGAAAAAAGGGAATTGAAACAACACATAAAAATACGTTCCTCTCTTGTGATTCAGCAGGAATATCCTACTTCTATATAGTATGCGGAACAAAGAAAAAACGGTAATGATCACCGTTCTTCCGAAAATATTTTTATGACTTCTGTTTTTCCGATGATGTGGCGGTTAAATTCCTCCAAGTCCTCCGCCGGCACCCAAAGTTCCCGCTGATAAGACGCGCCGACCGTTTGGGGCGCATAGCGCCGCACAAAGCCGTCATCCACCGAAAAACGCGTGACATATCCCTTGCACCCCGAACGCTCATCCCGCGCGTTTCACTTTTCGGCAATATCGCACGCATATCGTTCATCCAACACGGGGTAAAAGATCGGCTGCTCCGGCAGCCGCGGCGGAAACGCCGTATAGCCGCTCTCCGCGATCAGGCGCATCTCTGCTTCCCCCACCGGCCTGTACAAGATCATGCCCGCACATCCTCCTTGCTTTCCCCTTCCTGTTCATATCCGTTGTTCCAGGAGAAACAAACGAGTTCCCTGCCGTCCGGGCGGATCGCCGCCCGCCCGTAGGTGTCCCGCACCGAATGATAGCGGGTAAGGAAACAGGTGACCCTGCCCCGCAGAGCGGCGCAAACCCGCTCTTCCGGCGTTTTTTTCAATCCCGGCCAGGATTTATAACTTCTCCCCGTCCACATATAATTCCGTCTTTCATCTGTCATGCAACGCGGCGGCGAGCGCCTTCAACGCAGACATGGTATCTTCCTTTACCGCGCCGCGCAACGTGACGACGGGGTCGAGCACGGTCATGTTTTTCATGGAGGAAAGCAATTCCGCCATCAGTTTGCCCGCGGCGGGCGCCCAGGAACCGTTTTCGACCAGCCCGACCGTGCGTCCCTGCACCGCCTTGGCTTTGAGGTGGAGCAGAAAGTCCTGCATGCAGGGAAAGAGCCCCGCATCGTATGTGCTGCACAGCAGCGCAAGGCGGTCAAAGCGGAATACCTGCGCCACGGCCTCCGCCATGTCGCAGCGCGCAAGATCCAGAAGAACGATCTTTTCGCCCAACTTTTCCAATTCGTCCCGCAGGGCGCGCGCCGCCCCCGCGGTGTTGCCGTGGATGGAGGCATAGGCGACGGCCACGCCCTGTTCTTCGGGGACGTAACGGCTCCAAAGGTCGTATTTCCCGAGATAAAACCCGAGATCCTCTTTCAAAACGGGCCCGTGCAGGGGGCAGATGGTCTTTATGTCCAGCGCCGCCGCCTTTTTGAGCACGCCCTGCACCATCGCGCCGTATTTGCCGACGATGTTGCAGTAATACCGCCGCGCCTCGTCCATCCACGGCTCGTCCGTCCCGAGCGTGCCGAACTTGCCGAACGCGTCGGCGGAAAAGAGAATTTTTTCGCTCTTTTCATACTCCATCATGACCTCGGGCCAGTGCACCATGGGCGCCATGATGAAGGAGAGGGTGTGTTCGCCGAGGGGCAGTTCGTCCCCCTCCTTGACGACGATCTTCCGCTCGGATATATCGTCCGAAAAGTACTGCGGGAACATGACGAACGTCTTGGCGTTTCCCACGATCTTCGCCGTCGGATATTTTTCCAGAAAACGCCCGATGTTGCGGGCATGGTCGGGCTCCATGTGCGAAACGACGAGATAATCGGGCGTCCTTGTCCCGAGCGCGGCGGCGAGGTTTTCAAACCACTGTTCGCTCACGCGGCCGTCGGCGGTGTCGAGCACCGCGACTTTCTCGTCGAGAATGACGTAGGAGTTATACGAAACGCCGTTGGGAACGGCGTACTGGCTTTCAAACAAGTCCAGCGACGGATCGTCGCAGCCGATGTACTTTATATTTTTGCCGATGTTCCTGTCCATGATCAAAAACCTCTTTTTCTTTATATTAGCGTTTGCATTCTTCCCGATAGGTCCGGTAGGTCTTTTCGTCGAAACAACAAAAGACGACCGTCATGTCGGCAGACGGGTGTCCGTCCAGCCATGCCCTGACCGTTCGGACGGCGATTTCGGTCGCAGGTCTTACGGGATAGCCGTACACCCCCGTGGAGATGGCGGGAAAGGCAATGGAACGGATGCCGTGCAATGCGGCAAGGTCCAGCGAATTGGTATAGCAGTCCGCCAACAGATCCGCGTCCTGCCCTGTGCTGCCGTAGACCGGGCCCACGGTGTGGATGACGTATTTGGCTTTGAGACGATGGCCCTTGGTGATCTTCGCCTCGCCCGTGCGGCAGCCGCCCAGCGTGCGGCACTCCGCCAACAGCTCCGGCCCCGCCGCCGCATGGATGGCGCCGTCCACGCCGCCCCCGCCGAGCAGGGTGGGATTTGCCGCATTGACGATGCACTCGCAGTCCGATTTTGTGATGTCGCCCAATTCCGTTACGATACGATTCATATATCTCCCTCCGCCCGTCTTATCAGGTACATTGCAGCATCAGGCGGACATTGCCGAATTTTTTGTCCCGCAGGTCCTGCCGGCGGATATAAAAATAGATAAGGCAAATTCCGCCGCCCCCGCAACGAAGGCTGTCGCGACGAATATCCAGATGTATATCTGCCAATCGTCCGTAAAGAAGGCAAAGACCAGCGTCAGCCAGCCGGCAACGGCGGCGATCTCATGCGTGAGCTCTGCCGTGCACGTCGCGCGGATGAGTTCGTCGAGGGCATGCCCGCGTATATCGAACCCTGCGGGGTCGTAGATGGGGGCAATTTTTTCCATTGCCCGACGCGCAGAAAGCGATAGAGCGGCGCCTCGAACTTCTTCGGGCGAAACCAAAAACTGTCGGGGCGCAGTCCTTCCGCCCCCTTTGTCTTACTCCCACTCGATGGTGGCGGGCGGTTTGGAAGTGATGTCGTACACGATGCGGTTGGCGTGCTCGACCTCGTTGACGATGCGGTTGGAAATTTTTTCCAGCACGTCGTGCGGGATGCGCGCCCAGTCCGCCGTCATGGCATCCACCGAAGTGACCGCGCGGATGGCGATGACGTTTTCATATGTACGGTGATCCCCCATGACCCCGACCGTCGGGGAATTGGTGATGACCGTGAAATACTGCCAGATGCTCTCGTCCAGCCCCGCCTTGGCGATCTCGTCGCGCAGAATGTAGTCGGAGTCGCGCAGGGTCTTTAACTTTTCGCGCGTGACTTCGCCCATGATGCGGATGGCAAGCCCCGGGCCGGGGAAGGGCTGGCGCATGACCACCTTGCGGGGAAGCCCCAGCTCGAAGCCCACTTTGCGCACCTCGTCCTTGAAAAGATCGCGCAGAGGCTCGATGATCTCGTCGAAATCGACGACCGAGGGCAGCCCGCCCACATTATGATGGCTCTTGATGACGTCCGCCGCGCCCTTGCCGCTCTCGATGACGTCCGGATAGATGGTGCCCTGCACCAGAAAGTCCACTTTGCCGATCTTTTTGGCGACGCGCTCGAAGGCGCGGATGAATTCCTCGCCGATGATCTTACGCTTCTTTTCGGGGTCGGACACCCCTTCGAGCCTGGTGAGGAAGGTCTCGCTCTCATCGGCTTTGATGAGGTTCATCCCGAGTTCCTCCCGGAACACGGACATGACCTCCTCCGCCTCGTACTTGCGCAGCAGACCGTGATCGACGAACACGCAGACGAGCTGACTGCCGACCGCCTTATGCAGAAGGGTCGCCGCGACGGAGGAATCGACCCCGCCGCTCATGGCGCAGAGCACCTTTTTGTCCCCGATCTTTTCGCGGAGTTTTTTGGTCTGTTCCTCCACGAACCCGCTCATCGTCCAGTCGCCCGAAGCGCGGCAGACTTCATAGAGGAAATTTTTCAGAATCCGATTGCCGTACTCGGAATGCACCACTTCGGGGTGGAACTGCACGCCGTAAATTTTCTTTTTCTCGTTTTCGAACGCCGCCACGGGGCAGGTGCCCGCTGCCGTGTCCGCCACGACGGTAAAGCCCGCGGGCACTTCGGACACATAATCGGTGTGGCTCATCCAGCTGACGCTCTTTTCGGGCACGTCCCGAAAGAGCTTGCTCTCTCCCCGGCGCACGATCTCGCGCTTGCCGTATTCGCTGGTATCCGCGTGGGAGACCTTGCCGCCGAGCGTGTAGGCGATGAGCTGACAGCCGTAGCAAATGCCCAGCACGGGAATGCCGAGGTTGAAAATTTCCCCGTCGATCTTCGGGGAATTCTCTTCATACACGCTGTTGGGGCCGCCCGTGAAAATGATGCCGATGGGGGCATACGCCCTGATCTCGTCCATAGTCATCGTGCAGGGCTTCAGGTCGCAGTAGACGTTCAGATCGCGCACCCGCCGGGCAATGAGCTGATTGTACTGCCCGCCGAAGTCCAGAACCAATACTCTCTCGTGATTCATGTGCCGTTTTTTCTCTCCTGTACCGTAAATTTTTTATGGTTATGCCGTAAATACCGTCAGGTTATCGATGACGGCCGCAAGATTTTCCGCATCCGCCGCATCCACCGTTTCCGCCTCCCGCAGTTCGGAGAGAGAGGTCAGGATCTCCCCGCCGAACTCCGTATCCCCGCTGACGATCACCTCGTTGACGAGGTCGGTGACGGCGTTGTATTCGTCGAAGGAGGTCTGATTGACCGAAAGCGCCAGCTCCAACCCCTCCGTTTTCTGCCCGATGCGGTAATGCGCCACACTGATGCGGCCGTAGACATACTGGGTATACACCTCGCTGTATTGTCCCGCCTCCTCCGCTTCGCGCGCGTCCGCATAATCGGAGAAACGCTCGTCGGCAATAAAGGCGGAGCCGTACCTGACGACGCCCTCTTCGTCCCCCGCCAGAGAGGAACAGTTCATGGCGAGCTCGATGTTCTCGATGTCGCCCTTCCCGTCGGCGTATTGCAGGGCGGAAAACCACGCGCTCTGGGTGTACATGCCCAAATCAAGCGTGAGCCGCGCCATGGCGGCGGGAGCGGTGAAAGAGAGTATGAGAAAGAACACGACTGCCAGCCCCACGATGGACAGCAGCGTGACGAACATCGTCTTAAAAACAAGTTTTGTGATTTCTCTCGCCATAACGCCTTCCCTCCGCATTCCCAGGAACGTCCGATGATGTTTTATTGTAGCATATCCGCAGAAAAAAAGCAAGCATATGAATCGGACATTTGCACAGGAATAAAGAATATCCCGCGCATTTTCCCGCATATACATAGGCATATGAAACGTTCCCCCCTCTCTGCCTGCGGCGCTGCCGCCCTGTTGTCCCTCGGGTGCGTCCTCGGCGGATGCGCCCAGACTCCAGACTATACGCAATACGTCTCCGAATACCGCAGCGAAATCTATATCGCCGAAAACGAGGGCTTTTCCCTGACCGCCTTCTTCGTCGAGCGGGAATATCCCTATGCCGCCGACGGGATCTGTGCCCAAAAGGAGTCCCTGGCGGAAATTTACATGACCGCGCCCGACAACACGGAGGAATACGTCCTCTCCTTCACCGTGAACGGCGAAAAATACGGCGGCGACATGTCCTATGACAGCGTATATGCCCGTTTCTCTTATTCCGAATCCGTCGGGGCGGTCTCCCTCGCTTCCCTGGCGTTCACGATCTCCTATGACGGGACGGAGACCGTCCTGGAGGCAAGCAGCGTAAAAACGGGAAACGAGCTGACCATGCCCGGGATCGTTGCCAAACTCGCCGAACAGAAACCGGACTTGTTCGCCGGGTTGACCGCCGGAAGCGTGTTCAACGGCGAACTGTGCGTACGGTTGGTTTGGAACGAAAAGTGCTATTGGTTTGTCGGCGTCATCTCCGCCGACGGCTGGGCGGATTACTTCCTTCTGGACGCCGAAACGGGAGAGATCATGGCGGAGCGCACGCACGGTTGACACAAGAATGAAAAAAGGATACCCCCCGACCGTCTGACCGCGGTCGGGGGGTATCTGCCGTTTCCATTCAAATATTTTTCTTTTAATGTCGTTTGCCTGAAAGACAAGGCACCCATGCCCGCAAAAAAGGCATAAATCAAAGACCATCAAAACGCGGTCTTTTCCTCCCGCTGTTTCACGACGAGGGCGATGAAGTCCTCTTTTTTCATGGGAACGCTCTTCTCTTCCCCTCTCTTGCGGACGGAGACCGTGCCTTCCGCCGCTTCTTTATCGCCCACGACGGCGATATAGGGCACCTTTTCAAGGAGCGCCTCGCGGATCTTATAGCCGATCTTTTCGTTGCGCAGGTCGGTCTGCGCGCGCAGACCCCTTTCCGCCATTTCCGCCGCAAGGGCTTTGGCGTAGTCCTCGGTGCGCTCGGTGAGCGTGAGCACCTTGACCTGCACGGGCGCGAGCCAGACGGGGAATTTGCCCGCATAGTGCTCGATGAGAATGCCGATGAACCGCTCGATGGAGCCGAACACCACGCGGTGGATCATGATCGGGCGGTGTTTTTCGCCGTCCTCGCCCGTGTATTCCAGATCGAACCGCTGGGGCATCTGGAAATCGAGCTGGATGGTGCCGCACTGCCAGGTCCTGCCGATGGAATCCTTGAGGTGGAAGTCGATCTTGGGGCCGTAGAACGCGCCGTCCCCTTCGTTGACGACGTAGGGCAGTTTCATTTCCTCCATCGCCGCGCGCAGGGCGTTCGTGGCGTTCTCCCAATCCTCGTCGCTGCCCATGCTGTCGGCGGGACGGGTGGAGAGTTCGACGTGATAACTGAACCCGAAGAGGCTGTACACCTCGTCGATGATGCGCACCACGCCTTTAATTTCGTCGGTGATCTGTTCGGGCGTCATGAAGATGTGCGCGTCGTCCTGCGTGAAACAGCGCACGCGCATCAGACCGTGGAGCTGCCCGGACTTTTCGTGACGGTGCACGAGGCCGAGTTCGCCCATACGCAAAGGAAGGTCCTTATAGCTGCGGGGTTCGAGTTTGTAGACGAGCATGCCGCCGGGACAGTTCATGGGCTTGACGGCGCAGTCCTCGCCGTCTATTTTGGTGGTGTACATGTTGTCCTTATAGTGATCCCAATGTCCCGAAGTCTCCCAAAGGGAACGGTTGAGGATGACGGGCGTAGAGATCTCCACATAGCCCTCGCGGGTGTGCACCTGCCGCCAATAATCGACGAGGGTGTTTTTGATGATCATGCCGTTGGGCAGGAAGAACGGAAAGCCCCTGCCCTCGTTCATAAAGGCAAAAAGTTTGAGTTCCTTGCCGAGTTTGATGTGGTCGCGCTTCTTCGCCTCTTCGAGCATGGTAAAGTAAGCGTCCATGTCCGCCTTTTTGGGGAACGCCGTGCCGTAGATGCGGGTGAGCATCTTATTCTTTTCGTTGCCCCGCCAATAGGCGCCCGCGATGCCGGTCAGTTTGAACGCCTTGATCTTGCCCGTGGAGGGAAGGTGCGGGCCGCGGCAGAGGTCGACAAAGCCGCCCTGCTTATAGAAGGAGATGGTTTCGCCCTCGGGCAGATCCTGGATGAGCTCGACCTTATATTTTTCCTGGTACTTCGACATGAGCGCGAGCGCCTCGTCCCGGGGAAGGGTGAACCGCTCGAGCGGCAGGTCGCTCCTGATGATCTTGGACATCTCCGATTCGATCTTGACGAGGTCGTCCTGCGTGATGGGCGTGACGAAGTCGATGTCGTAATAGAACCCGTTTTCGATGGTCGGCCCGATGGCGAGTTTGCTGGTCGGATAGATGGTCTTGATGGCCTGCGCCAGGACGTGCGCGCAGGTGTGGCGGTAGACCGCCAGCCCCTCGGGATCCTTCAGCGTGACGATCTCGAGAGCGTCCCCCTCGGTAAGGGGCGTGGAAAGATCGGCCATCTTGCCGTTGACCTTTGCGGCGACGGCGCTGCGCGCCAGCCCTTCGGAGATGGCTGCCGCCGCCATGGCGCAGGTCGCGCCCTCCGTGAGGGACAGTTTGTCCCCGTTTTTCAGAACGATGTTCATGATTCTTTGCTCCTTATTGATAGATATTGCTTTTCGTTTCGGTGCGGGATCCTGTAAACGGCAGAAAACTTCGGGAGAAACAAAAAAATCCCCAAATCGCCGTCTTGCAACGGTAATTTAAGGACGCTTTTTCCGCGCGGTTCCACCTTAATTGCGCGAAGGCTTTCCCCGCGCCGCTCTTTACGATTGAATTGATGAAATAAAGCGGTTTCGCTTGTCGTTCCCCCATGCCGCGCTCTCAGCCCCCGCGGCTCTCTGGAAAGGGAGTTCGGGCTACTTGTCTTTATCTTTAAGTGCCTCTATTGTAACACCGCAAAAGCCGATTGTCAACCGTTTTTCCGAAAATTTTTACGCTTTTTCCCGCCCGCGGCTGCAAACGCCGCTTTCGCCGTGAAAGACGGTGTGCGCACCGTAATACCGCCGCAAAAAATCGGCGGAATCCTCGGAGAACGGGCGGCAGACGTGCACTTCCGCCGCGCCGCAGAGCAAAATTTCGGCCTCGGCGGCAAGCGCGCCCTCTGCGCCGACCAGTTCCCCGCGCCGGCAAAGGCGATATTTTTCATCGTACACCCGATTCCCGCGGACATATGCCCGCCCCGCGTTGCCGTCCACAAAATAGAGCATGAACCGCTCCATTTCCTCCCTCGAAAAATCGGGCGGGATGCAGGCAATGATCTTATCCCACTTGCGTTTCAGCGCATGCAGGCGGAAGGAAAAAAATCCGTCCAGCGCGCAGGGCGCAACGCCTTCCAGCCGCGAACGGATGTATTTTTTATCGGCGGGCAGGTCGGCAGCGATGAGGGCGCACAGGAAAATTTTCCGCTCGCGCAGGGTCAGCCGTTCGAGCGGCAGGCGGGCGGAGAGATAACCGTATTTACAGCCGATGGCGACCGTTTCGGCGAGAAGTTCCCGCAGCGCGCGAAGATACCGCCCGTCGAGCGTTGCCGCCTCGGCGGCAATGGCACAGCGGGCCTGCCCCACATAGAACCGGGGCCGCGGCACGGCGGCGGGCAGGGCAGAGGAGAGAGCGTTATAGATATAGGCGACGCGGACGCTCTGTTCGCCAGCGTCGGTGACGAGAATTTTTTCCACATGACTATTGTATGCCGTCCGCGCGGAATTATTTATCGGACGACCGTTTTTTGGGTCGTTTTCCCCTTTCGCGCGACGGCGCCACCGCGCGGGCACCGCACGCCCGCCTTTGCATCATATTTTTACCGCAGCGCGCCCCTTGCCGCGTCCGACGCCCCCAAATGAGTTGACGGAAGCGGAAAAAAGTAGTAAAATAACAAGAGATATTTTTAACGATCGAGAATGAATTTGCCGCCGCGACGGCAAACGGGAGGTTTCGGATATATGATGGATATGAGATCCGTGGAAAAAAAGTGGCAGGAAAGATGGGAAAAGGCCGGATTGTACCGCTTTGACCCCAAGGACGTCGGCCGAAAATTTTACGTCCTCGAAATGTTCTCCTACCCCTCTGCGGCAAAACTGCACCTCGGGCATTGGTACAACTACGCGCCCGCCGATTCCTATGCGCGTTTCAAGCGCATGCAGGGCTACGCCGTGTTCCAGCCCATGGGCTTTGACGCCTTCGGGCTGCCCGCCGAAAATTACGCCATCAAGACGGGCATCCACCCCAAGGATTCCACCGAGCAGAACATCGCCAACATGGAAAAGACCCTGCGCGAAATGGGCGCGTCCTTCGACTGGTCGGCGGAGATAAAGACCTGCGACCCCTCCTATTACAAGTGGACGCAGTGGATGTTTCTGCAGCTCTACAAGCACGGGCTGGCTTACCGCAAGGAGGCCCTCGTCAACTGGTGCCCCTCCTGCGAGACCGTGCTCGCCAACGAACAGGTGGTGAACGGGCTGTGCGAACGGTGCAAAAGCCCCGTTTCCCGCCGCAACATGACGCAGTGGTTTTTCAAGATCACCGACTACGCCGAAGAGCTGTTGAGCGGGCTGGACACCATTGACTGGCCCGAAAAGACCAAGCAGATGCAGCGCAACTGGATCGGCAAGTCGACGGGCTGCGAAATTATTTTCATCGCCGACAACGAGGACAAGGACGAGATACGCGTGTTCACGACCCGCTGCGACACGGTGTTCGGCGTGAACTATGTGGTGCTCGCCCCCGAACACCCCCTGCTCGCCAAACTCACGACCGAGGAGAACCGCGCGGCGGTGGAGGCATACGTCGAATACGCGGCGAAGGCCAACGACATCGACCGCCTGTCTACCTCCCGCGAAAAGACAGGCGTATTCACGGGCAGCTATGCGATCAACCCCGTCAACGGAAAGCGCATTCCCGTCTACACCGCCGACTATGTGCTGTATTCCTACGGCACGGGCGCGGTGATGGCGGTCTCGGCGCACGACGAACGCGACTTCGAGTTCGCCAAAAAATACAATTTGCCCATGACGCAGGTCATCAAGGCGAAGAAGGGCGAGACTGTTCTGCCCTACACCGAAAACGGCGTGCTCGTCAACAGCGGCAAATTCGACGGGCTGTACGGCGAAGAGGCGCGCGAGGCGATCGCCGCCTATCTCACCGAGATCGGCAAGGGAAGCAAGAAAATCAACTACCGCCTGCGCGACTGGTCGGTTTCCCGCCAGCGCTATTGGGGCGCGCCCATTCCCGTCGTTCACTGCCCCGACTGCGGCGCGGTACCCGTGCCCGAAGAGAACCTGCCCGTGGAACTCCCCTACGACGTGGAATTCCGCCCGACGGGAAAATCTCCCCTCGCCTCGCACGAAGGGTTCATGAACTGCAAGTGCCCCCGCTGCGGCAAGGCGGCGCGCCGCGACCCCGACACGCTGGACACCTTTGTCTGCTCGAGCTGGTACTACCTGCGCTACCCCGACGCGCACAACGAAAAGACCCCCTTCGACGGGGCGTACATCGATAAGATTCTGCCCGTAGACACCTATATAGGCGGCGCGGAGCATGCCTGCATGCACCTCCTCTACGCCCGCTTCCTGACCAAGGCGCTGCGCGACATGGGCTATCTGCACTTTGACGAGCCCTTCAAGCGGCTGGTGCACCAGGGCGTCATTTTGGGACCCGACGGGTCGAGGATGTCCAAGAGCAAGGGCAACGTCATTTCCCCCGACGACTATGTAAGGCAGTACGGCGCGGACACCTTCCGCCTGTACCTGATGTTCGCCTTCTCGTACACCGAGGGCGGCCCCTGGAGCGACGACGGCATCAAATCCATCTCCAAATTCATGGACAGGATCGAAAGGATCGTCGATAAAGTGGCAGCCATGCCCGGGGCGAACGCCAAAAACGGCACGGCAGAGAACGAGCTGGAATACGCCCGCAATCACACCATTAAGCAGGTGACGCGCGACTTTGAAGCCTTTTCCTTCAACACCGCCGTGGCGCGGCTGATGGAGCTGACCAACGCCGTCTATAAATACGACGGCCTTGCCGAGAAGGACGGCGCGCTTTTGAAGAGCGTGACCGAGGATCTGGTGAAACTGCTTGCCCCCGCCGCGCCCGCCTTTTCGGAAGAGCTTTGGGAACGGCTGGGCCACACGGAGAACGGCAGCATCTTCAAAGAAAAATATCCCGTCTGCGACGAGAGCAAGCTGGTGCGGGACGAAACGGAATATGCCGTGCAGATCAACAGCCGCATCAAGTGCCGCATGATGATCGCAAACGGCATGACGGACGAAGAGATCCGCGCGGCGGTCTGCGCCAACGAAGAGATCGCCCCCCTTCTCGCGGGCAAATCCGTCAAAAAATGCATCGTCGTGCCCGGGCGGCTGGTCAACCTCATCGTCGGCTGACAAACTGAACAGACAAAGAAAATTCTGAATGTTTTTGTCGCGGTAGACGCAAATTATTTGAAGAAATCCGAAACGATGGTCTATTCCTTGGCGTCAACGCCGGGGAAAGGGTCAACCTGTTCATCCTTCACCGAGACATACCGGCTGCCGCCGTGGCGCGATTTTGCCGAAAGCTTTCAAAACAAAACGTGAAATGCACGGACATCCGGATGTCCGACGATTTGTTTCTCTCCCTGACCGACGGAAACGCCCATTTCAGTACGGCAATGTATTATCGGATCATCGCCCCGTTTGTTCTGCCGCGCGATCCGGACAGAGCTTTGTGCCTCGATGCCGACATCATCGTCAACAAGGATCTCTGCGCCTTCTACAATCAGCCGTTCGGCGACCGGCTGCCGGTCGTCTGTCCTTCCTTTGACGCGGACAGCGATGAGATCGCCCGCATAAAAGAAAAGCTCGGCCTGTCCGCAGGGCACGTCTACTTTAATTCGGGCGTGATGCTGATGAACCTTGGAAAAATGCGGGAAGAGAAAAAACTCCCGCAGATCATGGACGTCATCCTCCGCATGCAGCCCGTCCTGACCTATCCCGACCAGGACATCCTGAACAAACTTTACGAAGGCAAAGTAAAATACGCCGACGGGACATATACAACGGCCAGGTGCTCGGATACGGCAAGCCGGACAAATCCGCGCCGGAAAAAATGGCCGTCATCCACTTTGCCGGGAGCGCAAAGCCCTGGTCTTATAAGGGCCTGCTGGCGTCGGCGCCGATTATTATCGCAGATACAGGCTGAAGCGGGCCCCCGCGCTCGCCCCCTTTCTGCTGTTGCAATGGCTGTTACAGCTGCCGCCGGGGCTTCTCTACAAAATATATGTACGCCTGCGGCGGGCATCCGGTCGTTAAAAAAATTTTCCGGCATTCCGCCGGGAGCAAAAATCCTTTGAAACTTTGCAAATTTATTATAAATGCAAGGCAAAATAAGTTGAAGTTTTTTGCAGAGTATGTTATAATACCAAGAGTATGGGAGCGGACGACCGCTCCGACGATCTTACACAAATCTAAACAATGGAAAGGATCTGAGCAACTATGTCAATTTTCAATTTACTCGTTCCGAGCGATTTTTATCAGACTTATTTCGTCATCAGTATCATCGCGCTGGTGCTGATCGTGCTTCTTTCGATTGCTTCCATCGTGTTCCTCCTGATGCAGCCGAGCAATTCCGACGGCATCAATGCGATTACGGGCTCTTCCGAAACCTTTTTCGGTAAAAACAAAGGCAAATCCATCGAAAGCAGGCTGAAAAAATGGACCATCATCTGTTTGGTCGCGATCATGGTGCTTTCCGTCGTCTTCTATATTCTGCCCGCCATTTTTGCGGGATCTTAAAGAAAAGGCGGCGGCAAAACTCGTTTTTACGATACTACGGTAAAAAAGGGGCGGCTCGGTAAACGAGATTGCCCTTTTTTGCTTTTTTACTCCCCTTTCCCGGACTCGCCGCCCGCTATCCGCCGAAAAGAACCACGGGCGCCCGCGCAATGCGCCGGAAAGGCACGATCATGCGGGCATGGGCGGCACGGGCAAAGCAGAGGCGCAAAACAGAAATTCTTACATACATTCATCACAGGGAGAAAAAATATAAAGTGAGCGTGAAAGACAAAATTTTATCCAATTTCAAAAACGGAAAACTGACGGGCAAGACCGAAAAAGAGATATGCCGCGCCCTGGGGATCCACCGCGGCGAAGAAAAAGCCCTCTGGAAGGTGCTGCGCGGGCTGTGCGACGAGGGATTCTTGTGCCGCGATGAAAAATACCGTTACGGCACGCCCGAGCAAATGGGCGCGATCACGGGCACGGTGTCGGCGCACCGGAACGGCTTTGCCTTCCTCGTCCCCGACGACAGGCAAAAATATCCCGAAGATTTCTTTATCCCCCGCCGCGGGCTGAACGGCGCGCTGCACGGGGACAAGGTGTCCGCCGTCCGTCGCCGCGGCGTAAAGAGCGACGACGAAGTGTCGGTCATCCGCATTCTGAGCCGCGGTTACAGTGAAATCGTCGGCACGTTCTATCGCGACGGGCACGAATGCTTTCTGCGCCCCGACGAAGAAAAATTCACCAAAGACATCTATATCCCCCGCGGCAAGACCATGGGCGCGGCGAGCGGCGCCAAAGCGGTGGCAAAAATCACCTCTTATCCGAAAGACAGGATGCCCGGCGGGGAAATCATCGAACTTCTCGGGGAATCGGGAGATTTCTTCACGGAGGAACTTGCCCTCATCCGCGCGCACGGCCTTAGAGAAGAGTTCCCCGAAGAGGTGTTGCGCGAGGCGGCAAAGGCGCCCCAAAGCGTCCCCTCGGACGCGATGAAGGGACGGCTGGATCTGCGGGACAAACTCATCGTCACCGTGGACGGCGAGGACACGCGGGACATAGACGACGCCATATCCATCGAACGAAAGAACGGCAACTATGTGCTCGGCGTGCACATTGCCGACGTTTCGCACTACGTCCCCTTCAAGGGGATCCTGGACAAGGAGGCCTACCAGCGCGCGACGAGCGTATATTTCCCCGACCGCGTTCTGCCCATGCTCCCCCGCGAACTGTCCAACGGCATCTGCTCGCTGAACGAGGGCGTGGACAGGCTGGCGCTCTCCTGCATCATGGAGATCAATGCCGACGGCAAAGTGGTCAAAAGCAAGATCGCCCGTTCGATCATCCGTTCGGCGCACCGCATGACCTATCACCAGATCGAAGACATCGCCCGCAACCGCACGGAGGCGGTCGAAGCCTTCCCCGACCTCGTCGGGCTCGTGCGGGACGCCTACGACCTGACCGCCGTTCTGAAAGCCATGCGGCGCAGAAAAGGCGAAATAGAGCTGGACGTGAAGGAAGCCAAGATCATGTTCAACGAGGCGGGCAAGATCGTCATTCCCGACTATGAACGGCTGACTTCGCAGGAGATGATCGAACAGTTCATGGTGCATGCCAACGAGACGGTGGCGGAGTTCATGACCGCCAAAAAGGCCCCCTTCGTCTACCGCATCCACGAAAAGCCCAAGGCGGAGAAGGCGGAAGAGCTGAAACAGTTCCTCATCAGCATCGGCGTGCCCGCCCCCTACGACCCCGCCGCCGTCAAGCCGGAAGATTACCGTTCGATTTTGAAAAACGTCGAGGGCATGCCTGTGTCCGCCGTGGTCAACCGCGTGATGCTGCGCTCCATGATGAAGGCGCGCTACGACAGCGTGAACGCGGGGCACTTCGGGCTTTCCTCGAGCTGCTACTGCCACTTCACCTCCCCCATCCGCCGCTACCCCGACCTCTGCATCCACCGCATCATCAAGCTCATCTTAAAGGGCGAAGAAGAGGAAGCCAAACGCAAATACGGCGCGTTCGTTTCCGAAGCGTCCGTGCAGTCCTCCGCGTGCGAGCGCAAGGCGATCGAAGCCGAGCGGGACGTGGACGACCTCTACAAGACGGTATACATGTCCGAGCGGATCGGCGAGGACTACGACGGCGTGATCTCGGGCGTGACCTCGCACGGGTTCTTTGTGGAGCTCGCCAACACCGTGGAGGGATTTGTCCCCTATGCCTCCCTGCCCGAGGACGAATACGAATACTTTGAAGAGCGGTTCCTTTTGCGCGGCAAGGCGCATTTCTTCCGCATCGGCGACGAGGTGCGCGTGCGCGTGGCGGGCGTGGACTTCGGCAACCGCGAAGTGGATTTTCATTTTTTGCAAAAAATCAGAGAAATCGATGAAAAAACCGTACAGAATAAGGCGGTTTATGGTATAATGTGAATATGAAAGTTATCGTCAAGAACAGGTCGGCGGGCTTTGAATACTTCATTGAGGACCGCTACGAAGCGGGAATCGTGCTGGAAGGCAACGAAGTGAAGTCGCTGCGGCTCGGCAACGTCAATCTGAGCGACAGTTTCTGCCTGATCAAAAACGGGCAGGTGACGCTGGAAAACGCGCACATCGCCCTCTATGAAAAGTCGGGCGCCTTCGCGCAGAAAAACAGCCGCCGCCCGCGCAGGCTGCTGCTGCACAAAAAGGAAATCGCCCGCATTGCGGGCAAGATACGGGAGAAGGGCTATGCCCTCGTCCCCCTGCAGATGTATTTCAAGGACGCGCTGGTCAAGGTGGAAGTCGCCCTCTGCAAGGGCAAGCACACCTATGACAAGAAGCGCACGATCGCCGAACGGGACAGAAAACGGGAGACCGAACGGGCGATCAAAGAATATTCCTGAATAAAAATATCGCGATATAGATCAAAAGAGGTACAACGGACATGAACGATCAAGAAAAAAAGTATCAACTGGACACCCTGTGCGTACAGGCGGGCTACACCCCCAAGACGGGCGAGAGCCGCATCCCGCAGATCTGCCAGAGCACGACCTTCTACTACGGCAGCACCAAGGCGATGGCGGATTGCTTTGACCTGAAGAGCGACGGGTATTTCTACTCCCGCCTTGCCAACCCGACGCTGGCGGCACTGGAAAACAAGATGGCGGCGCTGGAAGGCGGCGTGTGCGGCATTGCCTGTTCCTCGGGCATGTCCGCCACCCTGCTCACGGCGCTCACCCTCTGCGAAGCGGGGGACAACGTGGTCGTCTCCTCCTGCATCTACGGCGGAAGCTTCAACCTCTTCGGCACCACGCTGCCCAAACTGGGCATCGAATGCCGCTTTTTCCACCCCGACGATCCCGCGGAGGAGATAGAAAAACGCATCGACGGCAGGACCCGCTTTATCTTCGGCGAAACGGTCGCCAACCCCTCCATCGTCATTCTCGATTTCGATAAGATCGCATCCATTGCCAAAAAGCACGATCTTCTCTTCATCGTGGACAACACCCTGGCGACGGCGGTGCTCTGCCGCCCGCTCGACCTGGGCGCGAACATCGTCATCTGTTCGACTTCCAAATATGCCGACGGACACGCGGCGGCGCTGGGCGGCATGATCGTGGACGGCGGCAACTTCGTCTATAAAAACAACCCCCGCTATCCCTATTTCAACGAGCCGGACGAGAGCTACCACGGCCTGGTCTACGCCGACCTGCCCGTGGCGTTCGGCACCAAGTGCCGCGCGCAGATGATACGCGACCTGGGCGCGATCATGGCGCCGCAGAACGCCTTTCTGACCTTCCTCGGGTGCGATACCCTTGCTCTGCGCATGGAGCGGCACAGTTCCAACGCCGCAAAGGCGGCGGCATACCTTGCCAAGCACCCCAAAATCGACTGGGTGAAGCACGCTTCCCTGCCCGATAACCCCTACCATGCCCTTGCCGAAAAGTATCTGCCCAAGGGACAGGGCGGCATGATGAGCTTCGGCATCAAGGGATCGGTGGAGAAGTGCGCCGCGTTCATGGAGGCCCTCCGCCTCGTCACGCAGGAGACCCATGTGGCGGACGTGCGCAGCTGCGTGCTGCACCCCGCTTCCACCACCCACCGCCAGCTCTCCGCCGAGGACATGGAAAAGGCGGGCGTGCCGCAGAACCTCATCCGCCTCTCCGTGGGCATCGAGAACCCCGACGACATCATTGCCGACCTCGAACAGGCCTTAAAGAGCGTCTGACGCACGCGGACGGAAGAAGGAGGCGCAGCCATGCCCATCGTCATCGATAAAGACATCCCCGCCTATTCCATTCTGGGCGCGGAAAAAATATTTGTCATGGAAAAAAACAGGGCGTCCACGCAGGACATCCGTCCCATCGAGATCGCCCTTCTGAACCTCATGCCCACCAAGGTGGAGACCGAAACGCAGTTCATGCGGCTGCTCTCCAACTCCCCCCTGCAGGTCAACATCACCCTCGTGCACACGCAGTCCTACCGCTCCAAGAACACCGAGGCGGCATACCTTGACCGCTTCTACAAATCCTTTGCGGAGATCAGAAACCGCCGCTTCGACGGCATGATCGTGACGGGCGCGCCAGTGGAGACCATGGATTTTTCGGAGGTCGCCTACTGGGACGAACTGCGGGAAATTTTTGACTTCACCAAGACCAACGTGACCTCCACCATCTTCATCTGCTGGGGCGCGATGGCGGCGCTGAATTACTTTTTCGGCATTCCGAAGCACAATCTGAAGGAGAAACTCTTCGGCGTGTACGCGCACAGGCGGAGCAGCACGAACGACCCCGAACCGCTGATGCGGGGCCTTTCGGACGAATTTCACATGCCCCACTCCCGCCACGCCACCGTGCTCAAAAAGGACGTGATGAAATGCCCCGCCCTGAAGATATTGGCGTCCTCCAAAAAGGCGGGCGTCTCCGTCATTGCCTCGAAGGACGACCGGCAGATCTTTGTCATGGGACACATGGAGTACGACCGCGACACGCTGAAAAAGGAATATGAACGCGACCTGAAAAAGGGCCTGCCCATTCAGAAACCGTTCTGTTATTTCGCGGACGAATCCTGCCGGAAAGTCAACATGAACTGGTCGTCCTCCGCCAATCTTTTCTATAACAACTGGCTCAACTACTGCGTCTATCAGGTCACGCCGTACGAATTGTAAAATTCGGGCATGCCCCCTTTGTACGCAATAAATATCCACCCGCAAAGCGGGTGGT
>CAZTND010000006.1:37093-43196 GCA_964615285.1 uncultured Clostridia bacterium | reverse complement strand
GCGTGAAAATAATTTTCCGGAGATTTGCTCATGGAGTTGCATTTTAAGATAAAAAGGGGTATAATAAGGGTAATAAGTAAAAATTTAACAGTTTCGGAGGAATGAAACATGGCATTGGTATCGGCAAAGGACATGCTGAACAAGGCGCTCGCGGGCAAGTACGCGGTCGGTCAGTTCAACATCAACAACCTTGAATGGACGAAATCCATTCTGCAGACCTCGCAGGAATTGCAGGCGCCCGTCATTCTGGGCGTTTCCGAAGGCGCCGGCAAATACATGACGGGCTTCAAGACCGTCGCAAGCATGGTCAAGGCGATGATCGAGGAAATGAACATCACCGTGCCCGTCGCGCTCCATCTCGATCACGGCACCTATGAAGGCTGCTACAAGTGCATCAAAGCCGGATTTTCTTCCATCATGTTCGACGGTTCGCATTTCCCCATCGAGGAAAATGTCGAAAAGACCCGCGAGCTCGTCAATGTCTGCAAACAGCTCGGCCTCTCGCTGGAAGCCGAAGTCGGTTCCATCGGCGGGGAAGAGGACGGCGTCATCGGCATGGGCGAATGCGCCGATCCCGCAGAGTGCAAGCGCATCGCCGATTTGGGCGTCACCATGCTCGCGGCGGGCATCGGCAACATCCACGGCAAATATCCCGCCAACTGGAAGGGGCTCTCCTTTGAAACGCTGGCGGCGGTCAAGGAAAAAGTGGGGGATATGCCCCTCGTGCTGCACGGCGGCACGGGCATTCCCACCGATATGATCAAAAAAGCCATCTCGCTCGGCGTCGCCAAGATCAATGTCAACACCGAGTGCCAGCTCGCCTTCCAGGCGGCGACCCGCAAGTATATCGAGGAAGGCAAGGATCTGCAGGGCAAGGGATTCGATCCCCGCAAGCTGCTCGCGCCCGGCGCGGCGGCCATCAAGGACACCGTCAAAGAGAAGATGGAGATCTTCGGCTGCATCGGCAAAGCATGAGGAGAAAGCCGTATGAGCTCTTTCCGCCGCGGCGGGGCAGGCAAAGAAAAATACAAAAACTCTGCCAAAACCATTGACGGAAGAGGGAAAATATGGTAAAATAACTCTCGGCAATCGGATAAAAAAGGAAAAAATTATAAAATTTTTTGGAGGAATTTCAATTATGGCAAACGTAAAAGTTGCAATCAACGGATTCGGCCGCATCGGCAGGCTGGCATTCAGACAGATGTTTGAAGCGCCCGGGTACGAAGTCGTCGCTATCAACGACCTGACCGACCCCAAAATGCTCGCGCACCTGCTCAAATACGACTCTGCGCAAGGCAGATATAAGTATGCGGACAAGGTCAGCTGCACCGATCACTCCATCATCGTGAACGGTACCGAAATCGAGATTTACAAGGAAAAGGACGCCGCCAACTGCCCTTGGGGCAAGCTGGATGTGGACGTCGTTCTCGAATGCACGGGGTTCTATTGTTCCGAAGAGAAATCCATGGCGCACATCAACGCCGGCGCCAAGAAGGTCGTCATCTCCGCGCCCGCGGGCAACATCAAGACGGTCGTCTTCTCCGTCAACGAGAACACGCTGACCAAGGACGA
Organism: uncultured Clostridia bacterium; assembly: GCA_964615285.1. Classification (GTDB taxonomy): domain Bacteria; phylum Bacillota; class Clostridia; order Christensenellales; family Borkfalkiaceae; genus RGIG4074. The sequence continues at coordinate 41,624 of CAZTND010000006.1, read as the reverse complement.
TAAAATCATCTCCGCGGCTTCCTGCACGACCAACTGCCTCGCCCCCATGGCGAATACCCTCAACAAACTCTGCAAGATCAAGAAGGGCTACATGACCACCATCCACGCCTTCACGGGCGACCAGATGGTTCTCGACGGCCCCCACAGAAAGGGCGACCTGCGCCGTGCGCGCGCCGCTGCCGTCAACATCGTGCCCAACTCCACGGGCGCGGCCAAGGCAATCGGTCTCGTCATCCCCGAATTGAACGGCATTCTGGACGGCTGTGCGCAGCGCGTTCCCGTGCCCACCGGCTCCCTGACCCAGCTCGTCGCCATCTGCGAGGGCGAAGTGGACGCCGCTACGGTCAACGCCGCAATGAAGGCGGCCTCTTCCGCCTCCTTCGGCTATACCGAAGATGAGATCGTTTCCTCCGACATCATCGGCATCACGTTCGGTTCGCTGTTCGACGCGACGCAGACCAAGTGCATGCCCATCGGCGACGGCACCACGCTGGTCAAGGTCGTTGCGTGGTACGACAACGAAAATTCCTACACCAGCCAGATGGTCCGCACCATCAAGCATTTTGCCGAACTCAAATAAGCTTCTGTAAGGGAGAAAAAAGTCTGTCCGAAATTTTTCGGGCAGGCTTTTTTCGTGTATATGGGAAGCCGGAGAGCCGTATGCGAAGAGGGGGCGGTTCGCTTTTGCGGTGTCATTTCATGGTTGGAAATTTTTTACAAAAAGCGGTCGTTTGCAACAAAAACGGACAAAAAATGTCCATAACAGGGCATCAAATGTCTTTACGCCGAGAGGGGGCTATGCTAAAATGAAATCAGATTCCGCAAGATAATCGTCTGGCCGGCAAAAGCGCGCCGACGGGTTGCGGAGGACGGGTGAAAAAGGAAAAGCGCGCTTCCGGTTCGCCCGGGGAACAAGAAAACACAAAAAGGAGTTGCAAAATGAACAAGAAAGTGGCGACAAAAAGTTTAAAAATTGTCGTGCTGGTATGTGCCCTGCTTCTTGCGTTTTCGATTGCCCTGACCAATGCGGCTTACCGCTGGGAAATTCAGATCAATCAATTTTTGAACGTCAGGACGAGTGCAGTGGTGGGAGCAGACGAAGACGATATGCTGTTCCAATCGGATTATGCGGAAATCGAAGACCTTTTTGCGGCAAAACAGTCGCTCATTGAATCGATCGGTGCCGAAGGCTGCGTACTATTGAAAAACGAAAATAACGCACTGCCTTTGGCAAAGGGTTCCAAAGTGAGCCTGTTCGGCAGGAGCAGCACCAATCTTACTTACGGTACGGCGGCGGGTTCCGGGCAGATCAACGCCGAAGCTGACGACATGAATACGGTTTTCACGGCTTCCGGGCTTGAAGTAAATGAAACGCTTTGGAACTTTTATACGGGCATCAGCGGGAGCGTGCGTTATTCGCGGTCCGGAGCGATGCAACTCGGCGAAGTGGACCCGGATGATTACACCGATGCCGTCAGAAGTTCATATGCCGAATATGACGATGCCGTGTTTATCACGCTGACCCGTGCTTTCGGCGAAGGATTCGACGCGTCGCTCGATCCGTCTATCATTCGAGACGGCGACGGGGTACACTATTCTCTACAGATACAGGACATTGAACGCGAGATGATCGAAGAGGCGAAGAGAGCTGCGGGCGAAACCGGCAAAGTCATCGTCCTGCTCAATGCGGATAATCCCATGGAAATCGGCGAGTTGAAGGACGATCCCGACATCGATGCCATTCTCTGGATCGGCGGTCAGGGTGTCTGGGGGCTTTACGGCGTTGCCGACGTCATCACGGGTGAAACTTCGCCGTCCGGGCATCTCACCGATACGTATGCTACGAGCAATCTGTCCTCGCCCGCGGCACAGAATTACGGCGATTTCACTTGGTCGAATGCGAGTGATGTCGGCAGCGGGGAAGGGGCAAGCACCTACGTCATCTATCAGGAGGGCGTGTACGTCGGATACAAGTATTATGAAACGCGCTATGAAGACGTTGTGCTCGGACAGGGCAATGCCTCCTCTTCGACAGGCACCTTTGCGTCGACCGGTAGCTGGGACTATACCGAAGAGGTGACATATCCTTTCGGCTATGGCTTGTCCTATACCACCTTCTCCCGCACGATGGACAACCTCGTCTGGGATGAGGAAAACGAAACTGTCTCCGTGGACGTGACCGTCACTAACATGGGGGATGTCGCGGGCAAGGAGGTCGTACAGCTCTACGTCAATACGCCTTATACCGATTACGACGTCACGAATAAGGTGGAAAAACCGTCCGTCAAACTGATCGGCTTTGAAAAGACGGCAGAACTTGATCCGGGCGAATCCGAAACGGTGACCGTGACTGCCAAGCTTGAACATGTCGCAAGTTACGATTACACCAATGCCGAAACGTATATCCTCGACCCGGGCACCTATTACTTTGCCTGCGGCAACGGTTCGCACGAGGCGATCAATAATATTCTCGCGGCAAAGGGATACACGACATCTCACGGCATGGATGCGGAGGGCGACACCGATCAAGTGGTGTCTTATGAAAAGACGGGCGGCGTGGATACGACGACCTGCGCTACGAGTGACTATACGGACACGCCCATCACCAATCGTCTCGAAACTGCGGACATCAATTATTATGGATTAAACATCACGTATCTGTCCCGCAATAACTGGTCGGGGACTTGGTCGGATGGCTTGACGAATCTGACCGCTACTGACGCTATGATCGCAGATTTTGCCATTGGCGCGACCGATCAGGAAACCGAGGCGACCATCACGACAGATGATATCGTGGACGGCGTGAGCTATAACTCGACTGCCACGGAATATAAGTTTAAGGATCTTTACGGGCTGGAATACGACGATCCCGTTTGGGAGCAGCTCATCAGTCAAATGTCCCTCGAAGACATCTGCATGTCGGTTGCCGTGCGCAACAGTGGCGCGCTCGAATCCATCGAAATGCCGCAGTACATGCAGTTCGACGGCCCTGCGGGCATATACGGGGCGTATATCACTGATAAAGCCGAATATGCGGTATATACGGTCATGTATAACATGAATACCGTGCTCGCTTCGACCTTCAACAAACAGCTGGCGCTCGACGAGGGCAGGATGTTCGGCAACGACGGGTTATGGACGGGTTACCAAAGCGTCTGGGCACCTGGTAGCGACACCCATCGTACGCCTTTCGGCGGCCGCAATGCGGAATATTACAGCGAGGACGGCGTGCTTGCCTACTATCTCGGTTCTGAGTTCAGCAAGGGCACCATGGAATACGGTCTGTCGTCCGGTCCGAAGCATCTCGCTTTCAACGATCAGGAGACAAACCGCGGCGGCATCGCGACGTTCACCAACGAACAGGCGGCGCGCGAACTCTATATGCGCGCTTTTGAAGGACCCCTCGCAGACGGCGAGGCGCTTGACACCATGGTCGGCAAGAACCGGCTCGGCTGTTTCTATATCGGCGCGCACAAGGGGCTTCTGACCGATCTCATGCGCGGCGAATGGGGCTATGTAGGTAAGATTATTTCCGACTCGTCTACGGGCGGCTATTCCGACGGGCCTGCTTCCATTAAAGCGGGGCTGTCCCAAATGGATACCGCTGATACGCGGGCATATTACGAAGATACGCTTTCCCCGACGGCAATTGTGCAGGATGCCGCGCTGTTTGAAGCGATGATAGATGCAGTACATCACAACCTATATCTGTGGGCGCAGACTTCGCTCATGAACGGTTTGGTCAGCGGCGAACTCGTCATAATAACTCCTTGGTATCAGACGCTCGTGGTAACGCTTGATGTCGTGTTCGGCGTGCTGACGGTGGGATGCATGGCAGCCGTCGTCGTGATCTCGCGCAGAAAAAAGGAGGTGTAAACCATGGACATCAAAGCAAAGGGAAAGGGTTTTTGGCTCAATGTGATTGGCGCGTTGCTCGCCGTTGTTGCAACCGTTTTTGCGGCCATAACGACGGCAAATGACGGTGCGGCGGATGTGGCGATCATCGTCTTGTCCGTCATTGCCATCGTCGGCGTGGCGGTGACGGTGTTCGTCGATTATGAGGGGTTTGGAAAGATTATCGTTGCGTTTTTGTATTTCTGCTGTCTGGGTCTCTTCGTTTCTTCGCAACTCGGTAATCTGGGGTATGCCTTGGCAGGCATTCAGGATATCGGCAACGGGGTACAGCCCGGTTTTGTAATCGGCGCGATACTCTATCTGGGTTCGACCGTGCTCGCATGCATTGCGGCGTTCGACGAAAACAACAAATAAAAATTCAGGAGGAAACTAAAAATGAAAAAATTTGTAACAATGCTTCTTGCAGCCTTGCTGGCAATCGGATGTATGTTCGCGCTGGCGGCATGTGACACTTCTGGCTCTTCGGAGAGCGGCGATACGAACTCCTCGTCGAATTCCGGCGACAACTCCGGCGACAACTCCGCCGACGAACAAATCGAATATTCCGTTTACGGCAACTTCCAATATTTGGACGAGAACGGCAGTGATACAGACAGCTACGGCGCGAGTTGGCGTT
>CAZTND010000006.1:28217-36993 GCA_964615285.1 uncultured Clostridia bacterium | reverse complement strand
GATTACGGTGAGAGCACATTCACCATCGTGCTCAACCGCACGACCAATGACACGTCCGAAACGGGCTATGCGGGGACGTTCTATGCCGAATATGCAGCGGCCAATATCGGCTGGGACCTTTCCGAAGGCGTATGGGATTACGTTCTCGGACTGGAAGAGGCCTGACAGGCTAAAGTTTACAGGCGAGATGATGTAACGTGAAACATGCTCCCGAAAGCCGGATAAAACTTTCGGGAGCGCGTTTCAGTATCGGAAATTCATTTTTGTTTCAGGCATGGGTCGGCGCTTTCAGGCGCTCTGCGTGGATTCTATCAGTTCACAGTCCCGCAGCGTGGGATCGAAAAACGACGGGCTGTCCACAGCGGAAAAATTTTCGTTGAGCACAAAATCGGCGGGCAGTTGTTTGGGCGAAAACCCCGTGAGTTTCTTGAAGGTGCGGTTGAAATTCCGGATGGTCGAAAAACCGCAGCGGATGGCGATCTCCGTCATTTGCAGCTGCTGCGGGGAACGCAGCAGGCGGATGGCGTTTTCGATGCGCACATAGTTCAGGTATTCGGAAAAGGTCATGCCGATGACGTTGTGAAAAAAGCGGGAAAAGTAGGCGGGGCTCATGCTCATGTAGCTTGCCGCCTCTTCAAAGGTGTAGAACTCGAATTTTTCATTGATCTCGCCGAGCAGTTTTTTCAGTTCCAGCGTGGTTTTGCCCGTCTCGGGGCGGGGGATGAGCGGTTCGGCGCGCAGGATGGCAAGCATCAGCCGCGCAATTTCGATCGCCGCCGCCGTATCGCAGAAAAACTTTTTCTCCGTCAGTTCCTGTTTGATGCGCGCATACGCCTCCGGAATGCCGTAATCGGCGGAGAGCCGGGGGGATGCCAGGCAAAAGTTTTCGGCGAACGGGCGGATGATGTTGTAATCGAAGATGAATACGGCAAGAATGGTGTCGGGCTCTCTCGCATGCATGTAGTGGACCTGTCCGCTGTCGATGAACAGCGCCTCCCCGCGCGAAATCGTATGACGCTGTTTTTCGCAGAATATGTCTATCGCCCCCTGTTCGACGTACAGGAGTTCGCAGTCGTAATGCCAGTGCGGCAGGTTGTGCGAATTGCGGTATTTTCCCGCCCATACTTTGCTTTTTCCCGCATATTTCCAGGTTTCTTGTTTTGCAAGCATATGGATCCTCCTCTCTGTCATTCTAATCCATTTCGACCCTTTTGTCAATAGGCTTTTGACAAAAAAAGTCCGAAAAGGACATAATTTTTTCTGCTTTTGGCAAAGGGGGATCCGTTTTTTTCCCGAGATCATCCTGCTTCATCAACTTTATCCCTTGCGGTAAGAGCGGTTTTTCGGACCGCTCTTATTGCGGGAAGGCGGTTTCGGCGGGCGGTCAAGTACAAAAAAAGTCTATATATCCGGCAAAAGAATTCTTGTGCGGGAGAGAAAAATCTGTTATTATATTTTATGGGAAAATTTCCGCGGGCCAAAAGGGCGGCCCGTCGGCAACGGAGGAGACGCAGATGAAAATTTTTGATTTCAATTCCGGCTGGAAATGGAAGCGCACGGAGGACGCGGCGTGGACGGAAACTTCCCTTCCGCACGACGCAATGATCGGCGAGCGGCGCACGAAGGAGAGCGACGGCGGCACGAACACGGGCTGGTTCGAGGGGCACGATTACGAATACGAAAAGACCTTCTTCGTGCCGGCTGAGTTTGCCGGCAAGGTCGTGACGTTTGAGTTTGAAGGGGTGTATCGCAACGCCGAAGTGTTCATCAACGGCAAACGGGCGATGTATCGGCCCTACGGCTACATCGGCTTTTATGTGCCGGCGGAAGAGTTTCTCCGCCCCGGGAAGGAAAATGTCATCCGCGTCGTGGCGCGCAATGCCGACCAGCCCAACAGCCGCTGGTATTCGGGCGCGGGCATCTATCGGCCCGTGACGATGTATGTGCAGGAGCAACGGCGCATCCTTCTGAACGGCGTGCGTATCCGCACCCTGACGATCGATCCTGCCATAGTGGAAGTCCGCGTTCGGACGAGCGAACCGGGGGCGGTGCGCCTCTCCGTGGAACGGGAGGGCGTCACGGTCGCCGCGTTGACCGCGGAGAGCGGCGGGGAGGCAGTGTTCGCCGTCGAGGTGCCGCATGCCGCGCTCTGGTCGCCCGAAGAACCGAACCTTTACACCTGCACCGCCCGCTTCGGCGGCGACGAGGTCACGGAAACGTTCGGCATACGCACGGTTTCGTGTGATGCGCAGAGCGGTTTCTGCATCAACGGCGCGCGGGTCATCCTGCGGGGGGCGTGCATCCACCACGACAACGGCATTTTGGGCGCGCGGTGCTACGAGGAGGCGGAGGAACGCAAGATACGCCTTTTGAAAGAGACGGGCTACAACGCCGTGCGCAGCGCGCACAACCCCTGCTCCAAGGCCCTGCTCCGCGCCTGTGACCGGCTGGGCGTACTGATGATGGACGAATACGTCGACATGTGGTACATCCACAAGACCATGTACGACTATGCCGACTGCGTTCCCGATTGGTACGAGCGGGACATTGCGGACATGATCGGAAAGGACTTCAACCATCCCTCCGTCGTGATGTACTCCCTCGGCAACGAGGTCGCGGAGACGGGGCAGGCAAAGGGGATAGAATTCTTCCGCAAGATGCGTGCGGTCTGCAAAAAACTCGACCCCGACCGTCCCGTGACGGCGGGCGTCAACATCTTTTTCAACTACCTGCATGCCCTGGGTTTCGGCGTGTACACCGACAAGAAGGCGCGGGAGAATCCCCAGAAAAAGGTGGGCAGCGAATTTTTCAACGACCTTGCGGGGCGGCTGGGGGCAAATTTCATGAAGGTCATGGCAAAACTCCCCGGCTGCGACAGAAAGACGCGCGGCTGCTATGCGGCGATGGACGTCGCGGGGTACAATTACGGCGTTCTCCGCTATGAAGGGGATCTGAAAAAATATCCCGAACGGGTGATTTTAGGCAGCGAAACGTTCTGTTCGGACGGCTATCGGTTCATGGAATCGGCGAAAAAACACCCTGCGCTCATCGGCGATTTCGTCTGGGCGGGCATGGACTACCTCGGCGAGGTCGGCGTGGGCGCCTGGGAATATAAGGACTATGCGCCCGACTTCCGCCACGGCCCCGGCTGGATCAGCGCGGGCAGCGGCAGGCTCGACCTCATCGGAACCCCGCTGGGCGAAGCGGCGTACACCCGCGTGGCGTTCGGGCTCACCGACGTGCCGCAGATTGCCGTCGTGCCCGTCGGCAATACGGGCGAAAAGCACTCCCCGTCGGCGTGGAAGTTTTCCAACGCGCGTTTGTCCTGGTCGTGGAACGGGCTGGACGGCCGCAGGGCGCGGGTGGAGGTCTATTCCCGCGCGCCCGTCGTGGAACTCTATATCAACGGCAAAAGGGTCGGCAGAAAGAAATTCAGAAAGAATTGTCGTTTCGATTTCCGCGTGACGTATTGCGGCGGCGAGATAACGGCGGTCGCGCTGGACAAAGCGGGGAAAGAAGTGTCGCGCAATTCCCTGCGCACGGCGGGGGAAGAGACCGTTCTTTCCGTCGCGCCCGAAAGGGAGACGGTGAAAGCGGGCGGACTGTGTTTCGTGCGCCTGCGCTATACCGACAAGGCGGGCACGGTCAAACCGCTCGAACGGGGCGTTCTGAAAGTGCGCGTGTCGGGCGGCGAGCTGCTGGCGCTCGGCTGCGCGTGCCCCTACAACGAGCGCGGCTACATGACGGACGAGACGGATACATATTACGGCGAGGCGATGGCGGTCGTCAGGGCGTCCGCGGACGCTTCCGCGGTCACCGTGACGGCGACGGACGGCAGGCTGCAGGGCCGGGCAGAGATCGGGACGGAGGGGACGAAGCACGGGTATGAGCGTATATAGTGCCGTCGACCGGCTGGTCGATTATGCCGTCGGCAATCTCTGCCTGTCCCCGCGGGACGTCGTCTATGCGCGCAATACCGTGCTCGGCATCCTCGGAGCAGACGCCTACCCGGGGGACAGCGGGGCGCGCTGCGGCGGGGAGAGTGCGCCGGACGCCCTGCTCGCCGCGCTGGATGCGGCGTGCATCGAAACGGGGCTCTTCGGCGCGGACGAGCGGGAAAAGTATAACGACGCGGTCATGGGTGCGCTTTCTCTCTCCCCGTCCGCTGCGGAGGAGCTGTTTCACCGTAAATTTTCCGCCGAAGGCGCAAAGAGCGCCGCCGATTGGCTGTACGATTATTCGGTCAGGAACAATTATGTGCAGAAGGCAAAGCTGGACGCCGACCCCCGCTTTGAAGCGGAGGGGCTGATCGTCACCGTCAACAAAGCCAAGCCCGAATTCCGCGATCCCCAAAAGGCGGCAAGCGGCAACGCCGTCAGGGGCGGCTATCCCCGTTGCACCATCTGCCGCGAAAACGAGGGCTTTTTCGGGCGGAGCAAGCGCACGCTGCGCACGGTGGGCATCCGCCTGGGCGGGGAAAAGTGGTTCTGGCAGTTTTCTCCCTACGGATATTTCTACCGGCACGGCATTGCCGTCAACGAAAAGCACGTTCCCATGCACATTGACCGGCAAACTTTCGTGCGGCTGTTGGATTTCGTCGATCTGTTCCCGCACTACTTCATCGGCTGCAACGCGCCTCTCCCGCGCATCGGCGGCAGCGTGCTCGCGCACGACCACTATCAGGGCGGGGGCGAAACGCTCCCCTTGCAACGGGCAGGGGCGGCGATCCGCATGCAGAGCGGCGACTTTCCGGGCGCGGCGGTGGACGTGCTCGACTGGCCGGGTACCGCCGTGCGCGTGAGCGGCAGCCGCGACGCGGTGATCGAGCTCTCCGACCGCATCCGCATCGGCTGGGAGAATTACCGCAACGACGGCCTCGGCATCTTTCCCTTCGACGGGGAGGGCGCGCACAACGCGGTCAGTCCGACCGCCGTCAGAACGGACGGCGGCTATGCCATGAACATCATTCTGCGCAGCAACATTACCAGCGCGCAATATCCCGACGGCGTTTTCCACGCCCATCCCGAGTTCCATGCGGTCAAAAAGGAATCGATCGGGCTCATCGAGGCGCAGGGTCTGTTCATACTGCCGGGGCGGCTCTCGGGGCCCCTCGCGGCGATGGAGGATCTCCTCGTCGCGGGCAGTCCGCTGTCCGCGGACATGCAGGAGTTTTCTCTCGTCTATCGCGAGACAAAGGGGCTCTGTCCCGCCCGCCCGTCGCGCAAAGAGGCGCGGCGCGCCCTCGAACGGGAGCTTGCAGGCATATGCCGCCGCATTCTCGAAAATACGGCCGTATTCAAACGGCCCTCTCTCACCGCTGAATTTCTGAAAGGATTGGGGTTTGTTTGCCATGAATGAAAAAGAACGCTATGACTACAAAGTGACTGCCGCGGGCAGGATCAACATCATCGGGGAGCACGTGGACTACTGTGGCGGCAAGGTTTTTCCCGCGGCGCTGTCCCTCTGCAACACGGTATACGTCCGCCCCAACGGCACGGATAAGATCCGTCTCTCCTGGACCACGCTGTCCGGCAGCGTCACGCTCGACATCGACCGGCTGGAAACATATCGGTCTCTGCCGTACGGCAATTACCAGGCGGGCAGCGCGCTCGCCTGGAAGGCGGCGGGGCATAAACTCGTCGGCTGCGACATGCTGCAGAGCTGCACGGTGCCCTTCGGCAGCGGCCTTTCCTCCTCGGCGGCGATCGAAGTTTCAACGATCGCCGCGCTGGCGGCGGTCGCGGGGGAAACGCCCGACCCGCTCGAGATCGCCCTGCTGGCGCAGCGCGCCGAACGGGGCTTTGCGGGCGTGAACTGCGGCATCATGGATCAGTATGCCTCCGCCTGCGGCAAACGCGGCTTTGCCATGCTGCTCGATTGCGGCACGCTGCAGTGCGAATATGTCCCGCTCACTCTCGGCGATCATTCGCTCGTCGTCATCAATTGCGACAAGCCGCACGACCTGATGCAGAGCAAATACAACGAGCGCCGCGCCGAGACCGAAGAGGCGTTTTCCATCCTGCGCGAAAAGTTACCGATCGGCTGCCTTGCCGACGTCACGCCCGCGGCATTCAGGCAATACGCTTCCCTCCTGCCCGAACCGATCCGCCGCCGTGCCCGCCATGTGGTGGAGGAGTGCGACCGCGTCTGCCGCGCCGCCGCGGCGATGAAGCGGGGGGATCTCCGGACCCTCGGGGCTTTATTGAACGCTTCGCACGCTTCCCTGCGCGATCTCTATGAAGTGACGGGCAGGGAGTTGGACGCGCTGGCTGCGGCGGCGCAGTCCCATCCCGCCTGCCTCGGCTCGCGCATGACGGGCGCGGGGTTCGGCGGGTGTACGGTCTCCATCGTGGCTACGGACGCTCTGGACGATTTCAAATCGTACGTTTCCGCGCGCTATGCCGCGGAAACGGGCTATACCGCCCGCATCTACGACGCGGAGATCTCCGACGGGATCACGATCACTTCTCTGCGGGACGGGCATTGTTCGGTCGTGCGCGGTGCCGGCTCTTTTGCCGGAAAGGACCGTGCGGGGAGGGAAGCATGAAAGTTTTGGTCACCGGCGGTGCCGGGTACATCGGGTCGCACACCTGCGCGGAACTGCTCGGAAAGGGAATGGACGTGGCTGCAGTGGACAATTTCGGCAATTCTTCGCCGGAGAGCATCGCCCGCGTGCAACAGATCGCCGGCAGGGAGATGAAATTGTACAAGGCGGACGTGCGCGACTGCGCGGCAATGGAAAAGATCTTTTCCGAACAGATGCCGGATTGGGTCATTCATTTTGCAGGGTTGAAAGCCGTCGGCGAATCGTGCGAAAAACCGCTCGAATATTATGACAACAATTTATACGGCACGCTCGTGCTGCTTGAAACGATGCGCGCGCACGGGTGTAAAAAGATCGTCTTTTCCTCCTCCGCAACGGTGTATGGCACGCCCGAACGCCTTCCCCTCGACGAAAATTGCCGGACGGGAGCAACGACCAATCCGTACGGCACGTCCAAATATTTTCAGGAGGTCATGCTGCGCGACCTGTATGCGGCGGACAAAGCGTGGACGGTGGCTATCCTGCGTTACTTCAATCCCGTCGGCGCACACGAGAGCGGGCTCATCGGCGAGGATCCGCGGGGCATTCCCAACAACCTTGCGCCCTACATCGCCAAAGTCGCCGTCGGGGAACTCAAAGAGGTCGGCGTGTTCGGCGGCGATTACGACACCCCGGACGGGACGGGCGTGCGCGATTATATCCACGTCGTCGACCTGGCAGAGGGCCATGTCGCCGCCATTGAAAAACTCACCCGCCCCGGCGTGTTCACCTACAACCTCGGCACGGGCAAGGGGTACAGCGTGCTGGAAGTCATCCGCGCGTTTGAAAGGGCGTGCGGCAAAAAACTGCCGTACGTCATCTGTCCTCGCCGTCCGGGGGATATAGCGGCGTGTTATGCCGATGCCTCCAAGGCGGAACGCGAACTCGGGTGGAAGGCCGTGCGCACGCTGGACGACATGTGCGCCTCCCTCTGGAACTGGCAGAGAAAGAACCCGAAGGGCTATCGGAACTGAATTTTTTACGGCAGGTGAATATGGAAAAAGTTGTGTGCGACCGCTATCGCGGTCGGGACGTCGGTCTGTATATCCTGCGGGGCGACGGGTTTGCGGTGGGAGTCACCGATTTCGGCGCGTCCGTCCGCTTCATCCGCATCTGCACCCCGCGGGGGGAAAAGGATGTCACGCTCGGCTACAATCGGACGACCGCGCTCGTCGCTTCGGGCGCATACTGCGGCGCGACGATCGGCAGGGTGGCAAACCGCATCGGCGGCGCGGCGTTTTGTCTCGGCGGCGTGCGGTACGCGCTCGACTGCAACGAAGGAAAGTGCTGCAACCACGGGGGATTTTCCGGCTTCGACAAACATTTCTTTGCGGCGGCGGAAGAGCGGGGCGGCGTTACCATGTCGCTCGTCAGCCCGGACGGCGAGGGCGGGTTTCCCGGCACGCTGCGCCTGCAGGTAAAATTCCGCGTCGAGGGAAAGGTGCTGACCGTCGTTTACGAGGCGGAAAGCGATGCGGACACGCTGTTTTCGCCGACCTGCCACATCTATTTCAATCTCGGCGGCGAGGAGAGCGGAAGCGCGTTGGACACCGCCCTGCGCATCAACGCCTCGCACTATGCGCCGATCGACGGGGCGCACCTGCCGACGGGCGAATTGCGGCGGGCAGCGGGGACGCCGTTCGATTTCCGGAGTTTCAAACGGATCGGCCGCGACATCGGCGCAGACGACGGGCAGATACGGCTGTGCGGCGGATACGACCACAATTTCGCGCTGTGCGGCGAACATGCGGCAACGGCGTTCTGCGATGCGACGGGCATCAAGCTGGATCTGTATACCGACCTGCCCGGGCTGCAGCTGTACACGGCGAACGGGTTGAGCGGGCAGGGAAAGACGCGCCGCTATGCCCCGCACGACGCCTTTTGCCTGGAACCGCAGTATTTCCCCAACGCCGTCAATACGGCGGGGTTCCGCCCGCCGATCCTCCGCAGCGGCAGAAAAGCGACGCATTACATCCGATATGAGTTCGGCGTATAATAATTTTTAATAAAAATCAAAGGGTTCGAAATTTTTTCGGACCCTTTGATTGTGCGGCGGAATCGTCCGCCCGCTTCCGGGTCGAATACGATGTCCCCGCCGGGGGCCGCGCCGATGGCAATGATGCCCGTTCGCCACGCCGTCCATGGCAATTTCCGGCGCCTGCGCTACGCCTCCGATCGCGTATACCCCGACGG
>CAZTND010000006.1:2706-28117 GCA_964615285.1 uncultured Clostridia bacterium | reverse complement strand
CGAAACCGAAGTGGATGTGCAAGAGCGGCAGTCCCCACAGCGTGGTTTTGCTTTTGTATTCGTATCCGAGGAAACGGTGGTATACGATGCGCCGCCCCTCCAAGAGGCCGTCGTTGTCGTCTTTTTTCTTATTTTCGGGCATGGGGCATTCCTCTTTGCCGATCAGATAGTCTGGCGGATGACGTCTATCTTTTCTCCCGGCTCTTCCTGCGACAGCCCTTTTGCCTTTCGCAGGGCGGTCAGCCGTTCGTAAAACATTTTTTTCCTCCTCTGTTCGTTACGGCAGGGCGCTTTTATCGCCCCGCCGCGGCGGTCCTTGCCGCACATCTGCCAACATTATACAAAAAATGCGCCGTTCGTCTGTCGCTTTCGCGTGGAAATCTGTCAACGGAAGTTAACATTCGGTTGAAATTATGCCGAAAACGTGATATAATGAATGAAAAATATCCGGGAGGGGCAGTATGACGGAGGTCGTGGCGGCGTTGATTCGGGAGGACGGAAAATTTCTCATCTGCCGCCGCCCGCCGCACAAGGCGCGCGGCGGGCTGTGGGAGTTCGTCGGCGGCAAAGTGGAAAAAGGGGAGAGCCGGGAGGCCGCCCTCGTCCGCGAGTGCCGCGAGGAACTGAACATAGAGATTTCCGTCGGCGGCGTCTTTGCCGGGGTCGTGCACGAATACGCCGACATGACCGTTTCTCTGACGCTGTTTGATGCGCAGATCGTGCGCGGCGCGCCGCAGAAGATCGAGCACACGGACATTCGCTGGATTACGCCCGCCGAGATCGGAAATTACGATTTCTGTCCCGCCGACGAAGATGTGTTGCGGCAAATAAAGAAAAAAATGAATACCGAAAAGAGGCATACCATGACCGAAGATAGAACTGAAATGGATAAACTTAAACACGAAAGGGAATGCCTGGCGGCAGGCTACCGCTTCGTCGCAGGCGTCGACGAGGTGGGCAGGGGGCCGCTCGCCGGGCCCGTCGTCGCCGCGGCGGTCATTCTGCCGCTGGACGAGGGGTGCCTCATCGAGGGGATAGACGACAGCAAAAAACTCTCCCCGAAAAAGCGCGAACGCCTCGCGGCGGTCATCAAGGAGCGCGCGGTCGCCTATGCCATCGAGCAGGTGGAAGCGGAGACCATCGACGAAATCAACATTTTGCAGGCGACCCGCCTGTGCATGAAAAAAGCCGTCGAAAAATTGTCGATCGGTGCGGACATGGTGCTTACGGACGGCAACATGACGCTGGACATTGTCCCGCCGCAGAGATCGATCGTGCACGGCGACGCGCTCTCTTATTCCGTCGGCGCGGCGAGCATTCTCGCCAAGGTGTACAGGGACGCTTTAATGGACAAATACGCGGCGGAGTTCCCGCAGTACGGGTTTGCAAAAAACAAGGGATACGGCACGGCGGCGCACATCGCCGCCATCCGGGAGTACGGTCTATGCGCCATTCATCGCAGAACTTTTACAAAAAACTTTTAGGCGGCGCGGGGGAAAACCGAGCGGCGGCGTTCCTCAGAAGACAGGGCTGCAAGATATTGAAACGCAATTACAGGACGCCCTTCGGCGAGGCGGACATCGTGGCGCGGGACGGGGAGGACGTCGTGTTCGCCGAGGTCAAGACCCGCACGGGCGACGCGTTCGGCAGCCCCGCGGCGGCGGTGGACGGGCGCAAGCAAAAGCGGTACAGGGACGTGGCGCGGTATTATTTTGCCTGCACGGGAGAGGAGCAGAGCGTGCGCTTTGACGTGCTGGAAGTGACGCCCGAGGGGGTGGAATGGCTGAAAAACGCCTTTGAAAGCTGAAAAAAGTTGGAATGCGGCGCAAAAACGGTTGCAATTTGCGCGGAAATGGATTATAATGAATTCCGACTTCGGATATTCCACTGCCTTATATCAGGGCGGGCGCGGAAGGCGTCCGCAGCGGGTCATGAATATTGCGTAATTAACGGAGGTATGAGTCAAATGAAAGGATTGATCGAAGCGATCGAAGCCGAGAGCGTCAAACAGGAAGTTCCCGCTTTCAACGTCGGTGATACCGTGTCCGTCGGGTACAGAATCATCGAAGGAGACAAGGAAAGGGTGCAGAACTTCGACGGCGTGGTCATCGCCAAAAAGAAGAACGGCTTCCGCTCCACCTTCACCGTGCGGCATATGTCCTACGGCGTGGGCGTGGAAAGGACTTTCCCGCTGCATTCCCCCCGCATTGCGGGCATCAAGGTCATCCGCAAAGGCAGGGTGAGAAGGGCGAAGCTTTACTATCTGCGCGGCCTGACGGGCAAAGCGGCCAAGGTAAAGGAAGTAAAGTGATCCTTCCGCAATATCGGAAAAGGGCGAAAGAGCGGTCTGCCGAAAGTCAACGGCGGACCGGTTTTTTTGTTTTTTTCGGCGGCAAAAAAAATTTTTATCCGTTGCAAGGGCAAAACCGTTTACTTTTTTTTCTTATTCATGTAAAATGACTGTTGTGCACGGCAGTTTGCCGCCGCGCACGGCAATCCATCGAAAAGGGGTCCCGACGAGGATGAAAAAGAATATGCGATACAACGGAAAAGAAGAAAAGCTCTCCCTGCGGGAGCGTCTGACGGGCATGTCCGTCTATGCCAGAATTTTTGCGGTCGCCGCGCTGGTACTGTTCGTTTTCGGTCTCTGCACGCTCGGTGCTTTCAACGGCACGGGCAAAAGCGTTTCCGTCCCCGCCTCCGGGCAAACGGTTTCCATGGCGTACCGCCTCTCTTACGAAGAGGGACAGACGCTTGCCGCCGTCTATGTGAACGTCGGCACGGTGTATGCCGAGCCGGGCGCGGCCACGCTTTCGGGAACGCTGCGCCTGCGCGCCTATTATTTCAACGGCACGGACTGGAACAATTCCATCGGATCCGCCGCGTATGTCGCCTCCATCTATGCCGACAACTCTTCGTCCTCCTACAAGAGCAACGCCAACTATAACTGGCTGGCGCTCTCCGAAGGCCGGAACCTTTCCCCGGAATATATCCGCATTTCCGTCATTGCGGGCAGCGCGTCGGGAAAGATCAACGAAGTGGCGTTCGTCGACGGGGACGGCAATCTGATCGACGCTTCGGTTGCCGTGCAGTACTGCGACGGCTTTTCCTCGGAAGAGGTCGCGCGCACGCTGGACGCCCAAGGTTCCTTTCACGCCTCCGCGTCCAATCTGTATAATTTCACTTATCAGGAGGAGTATATTCTCGCCTCGATCGACGGCATCGAGCTCGGCGGGGAGACGAACGACGACAACGTCTACGTCATGTCCTCCGATTATAACTCTTTCGGCATTCTGGTGTACGCTCTCTTCACCTGGATATTCGGCAAATCCACTTTCGGATTGAGGCTGCCCTCCTTCCTGTCGGCGTTCGGTCTGTTCGTGTTGCTTTTTTTCTTCGGAAAGAAGCTGCTGCGGAAGGATAAATGGGGTCTGGTGTTCGCGGGCGTGTTCGCGCTGGGCGGGGGGCTCTTCGGGTTGGGAAGGGTCGGCACGCCCGCCGCGCTCGCGCTCTTTGCCGTCGTGCTGGGGATCTATTTCATGTATCGGTTCTTTTCGGAAGGCGTCTCCGCCGCACGCCCCGCCGTCAGCGCCCTGCCCGTGCTCTTTTCGGGCATCGCCTCGGCCGTCGCCTTTGCGGTCAGCACCATGACGGGGTTCGCGAGCCTCGTCTCTCTCCTGCTCTTCGTGTGCGGGCTGCTGCGCCTCTATGACCATCGGAACTATCTCGCGGAAAAAGCCGAGCTTGCCGCGGAGGCGGCGGGTACGGACGGGGCGGACGGAACATCGTCTGCGTCGGTCGCGTCGGCTGCCGAAACGGCGGCATCGGACGAGCCTTCCGCCCTGGAAAAGAAGCTGACCCGCATCGACGGGGAATACAGGCAGAAACTGCGCGTTTCGGCGGGGTGGTTTTTCTGCGGCATTGCGGCCGCCGTGCTTCTTTTGGTGTTGGCGGCCGTGCCGACCTACGCCTCGTTCGTGCGGTTCTACGGCGAAGAAACGTTCCTCGATATGATCTTCCGGGGCGTCAGGCAGTGCCTGACGGTGGGGGATATCACCCCTTACACGGCGGCGGCCGCTTCTTCGCCTTTCGGCTGGTTCGTCTCGTTCTGCGGCGCGTTGCTGTATGAAGGGGGCGGCGCGCGGGTGTACGCTCTGCCCAACTTTCTCGCGGCGTATGCGGCGGCGGCGGCGTTCCTCTTCTGTTCGGTCTATCTCGCCATGGCGGCGCGCGATCATCGGGAGGAAAAGGGATACAGGCGCGCGCTGCGGGCATATATCGGACTGTTGCTCGGCATGCTGACGGGGCTTTTGCCCTGGGCGTTTGCCGAGAACGTGACGGCGGCGCAGAGCGGCGCGTTCTGCCTTTTCTACTTCTCTTTTATTCCCCTTGCCTTTTATATTGCGGAGAATGCAGTCAGGGACGGAGAGGTGCGGAGAAAGCCCGTCGGGGCAAAGAGGAGGGTCGCCGCCACGGACGTCGCATTGATCGCGCTGTTCGTGCTTCTGTTTGCGGTATTCGTCCTTTGTATGCCCGCCGTATTCGGCTGGGAGGTCTCGGCGGCGGGAGACGTCATGTTCGGCTGGATGCCCCCCTTGCTGACCCTGCCGTCGGCGTAAACATACGGCGATTCCCGCCGCGCGCTTCCCCGCGCAGGCGGTTTTGCTTTTTGTCCGGAGAGAAAAAATACCGGGGCTTTTGTTCCGGTACAGGGAGAAAAACATGATAGCGAGCATTCATTCGTTTGCCCTCAACGGCCTGGACGGCGTTCCCGTCACGGTCGAGGCGGACGTCAACAAGGGGCTTCCTTCCTACGAGTTGGTGGGCCTGCCCGACGCGGCGGTCAAGGAATCGCGCGAGCGCGTGCGCTCGGCGATCAAGAACAGCGGTTTCTCTTTCCCGACGCATAAGATCACCGTCAATCTTGCGCCCGCCGAGCTGAAAAAGGAGGGCGCGGGGTTCGACCTCGCCGTGGCGCTCTGTCTGTTGAAGGCTTCCGGTCAACTGGCCGCGAATGCCGCGGACGGATACGTCTTTCTCGGGGAATTGGGGCTGGGCGGGGAACTGCGCCCCGTCAACGGCATTCTGCCCATGCTCATTTCCGCCAGGGACAGGGGGTTTGCACGCTTCGTCGTGCCCGCGCCCAACGCGCGGGAGGCGCAGTACATCGCCGGCATCGAGGTGTTCGCCGCAAAGAGCCTGGCGGAGACGGTCGCCCATCTCTCGGGGGAAAAGCCCATGCCCGCGGTGTCCGTGCGCGCCTTTTTTGCGGAAGAGTTGCGGGAGGAGGATCCCTACGACCTGAAATTCGTCAAGGGCCAGCCCATGGCGCGGCGGGCGCTGGAAGTGGCGGTCAGCGGCGGGCACAACCTGCTCTTTGTCGGGCCGCCCGGCACGGGCAAGACCATGCTGGCGCGCGCCATTCCTTCCGTCATGCCCGACCTGACCTTCGAAGAGGCGTTGGAGATCACCAAGATCCATTCGGTCGCGGGGGAATTGGGCGGAGAGGGCATCGTCACCCGCCGTCCCTTCCGCACGCCCCATCACACGGCGACCGCCGTCTCCATGTGCGGCGGCGGTTCCCGCACGGTCCGTCCGGGCGAGATCAGCCTGGCGCACGGCGGGGTGCTCTTTCTGGACGAACTGCCCGAATACAGGCGTTCCGTGCTCGAAGCGCTGCGCCAGCCCCTCGAAGACGGCGTCATCACCGTTTCGCGCGCGTCCGGCAGCGTCTCCTATCCGGCACAGTTCATGCTCTGCGCGGGCATGAATCCCTGCCCCTGCGGCAACTTCGGTTCGCGCGACAGGCTGTGCACCTGCACCCCGGCCCAGATCCGCCGTTACCGCAGCCGGCTCTCCGGCCCCCTTTTGGACCGCATCGATCTGCAGGTCGAGGTGGACGGCGTGGGGTACGACGACTTGTCGTCCGACAGGGAAGAGGAGAGCAGCGCCGCCGTGCGCGAACGGGTCAACCGTGCCCGCAGGATCCAGCGGGAACGCTTTCGCGGGCTGCCCGTGCGCACCAACAGCGGCATGCGGGAGGCGGAGATACGGCAATTCTGCCGTTTGAACGCGGAGTGCAACGAAATTCTGCGCACGGCGTTCGAACGGTTTTCCCTCTCGGCGCGGGCGCGCTCGCGCATCGTCAAGGTGGCGCGCACCGTCGCCGATCTGGATTGCAGCGAGGAAATATCGCCCGTGCACATCTGCGAGGCGCTCTCCTACAGGATGAACGACAAGGAAGAGCCGTAAGGGGACGGCGCCGGAAAAATGATCTTTCGGCGGAAAATGCGGTCATAAAAGAGCACTGCGGGGAATACGCAATATGAAGTACGGATATACGGCGGAAGAAAAGGTCATTGCCTGGCTGGACGGATTCGAAGGGCTGACGTATCGGCAGAAGGCGCGGATATTGTCCCTTTGCCCGCACGCCGCGGCGTTCGTCGCGGATCTCGAGGGGCACAGGGAAGAATTGCTGGAGATCGTTCCGGCGGAGACCTTTGCCTCCATGCGCAAAGCCTTGCGGGAGGAAAACCGCCTTGCTGCGCTGTTATCAAATCTCGCGGAAAAGGATATATTCTTTGTGACCATCCGCTCGGCGGACTATCCCGAGTGCCTGCGGGCGACGCCCGCGCCGCCGCTGATCCTGTACGGCAGGGGCGACCGCGCTCTGCTGCAAAGAGCAAAATTCGCCGTGGTCGGCTCCCGCCGGACGCCCGCCTGGGCGCAGGCGCTCACGCGGGAGTTTGCGGCGCGGCTCTCGGAGCATTTCGCCATCGTCACGGGCATCGCCGAGGGCGGCGACGTCTCCGCCGTGCGGGGCGTTTTGGAGCGGGAAAAAACGGGCGTGGCAAACGTCGTCTGCGTGCTCGCTTACGGGTTCGACCACGTCTATCCCGCCGCGCATGCGGACATACTGAAAGAGGTCTGCCGCCGCGGGCTGGCCCTCACCGAGCATCGCCCGTCCGTCGCCCCGCAGAAGTTTCTCTTTCCCGTGCGCAACCGCATCATTGCGGGGCTGTCCCGCGGGGTGCTGGTGGTCAGCGGGGGCAAAAAGAGCGGCACCGCCGTCACGGCGAACTACGCGCTCGATTACGGCAGGGACGTGTTCGCCTTTCCCTATAATCCCGGCATCTCCTCGGGCGCGGGCTGTAACGCTCTTTTGAAGAGCGGCGCCTATCCCGCGGACTGCGTGGAGGACATTCTGGGGCATTACGGTCTGCGGCAGGAAGAGCGCGCCGCGCCCGCGCTGGGCGCGGAAGAGGAAAAGCTCCTGCGCGTTCTGGCCGAGCGGGGCGAAGCGCACATCGAAGAGCTTGCCCGGCTGACGGAAATCCCCGCCTACCTTGCCGGCGGCATCCTGTCCGGGCTGGAAGTCAAGGGCATGGTCGTCCGCGCGGGCGGCAACCGCTATGCTTCGGTCGGCATCCCGCCCCTTGCCGCGGCAGAGCCGGACGGCGGACGGGAGTGAAGGGAAGTTCCCTCTTTTCGGGAAACGGCTTTCCCGATCACGCCCGGCACGACCAATCAAAATCGTCAATCGATTCGGAAAATAAAATAAATTGCAGGATATGGTAAAAATATGGATCTGATCATCGTGGAATCGCCTTCCAAAGCGCAGACGATAGCCAAATATCTCAAGGGAAACTACCAGGTGGACGCGTCCAAGGGACACATCAGGGACCTGCCGGAACGCACCCTGGGCGTTTCGCTCAAAAACAATTTTGAACCGAAATACGTCACCACGCCCGCCCAGGACGCGGTCATCAAGCGGCTCTCCGAGGAGGCGAAAAAGGCCGATAAAGTCTATCTCGCCACCGACCCCGACCGCGAAGGGGAGGCCATCTCCTGGCACCTGCAGACTGTGCTCGGGCTGGATGAAAAGGCGCTCAATCGCATCGAGTTCAACGAGATCTCCCCCGGGGCGGTCCGCCGCGCGCTCGAACACCCGCGGGTCATCAACTACAATCTCGTGGACGCCCAGCAGGCCCGCCGCGTGCTCGACAGGCTGGTGGGCTATAAGCTCTCGCCCCTTCTCAACAACAAGATCCAGAGCGGTCTGTCCGCGGGGCGCGTGCAGTCCGTCGTCCTGAAACTCATCGTCGAGCGCGAGCGGGAGATCGCCGCGTTCAAGCCCGAGGAGTATTGGACGGTCACCGCCGAGGTGCAGGACGCGGAAAAGAAATTTTCCTCCTTCAAAGCCTCTCTCGAAAAGAAGAACGGCAAAAAATTCCGCCCCGCGAACAAGGAACAGGCGGACGAGGTGCTGGCGGCGGCAAAGGCCTCTCCCTTCACCGTCGGCGCGGTCAAAAAGAGCGTCACCAAGTCGCATGCCCCCGCACCCTTCACCACCAGCACCCTGCAGCAGGACGCCTCCAATAAATTCGGCATGAGCTCGCCCGAGACCATGCTCGTCGCGCAGCACCTCTACGAGGGGCTGGACACCGCGGAAGGGCACATTGCGTTCGTCACATATATCCGCACGGACTCCACCCGCGTGTCCGCCGAGGCGCAGCAGCGCGCGCTCGAATACATCCGCGAGCGGTTCGGCGAGGAGTACTGTCCCGCCAAGCCCAATTTTTACGCCGGCAAGAAGGGGGCGCAGGACGCGCACGAGGCCATCCGCCCCATCGACCTTTCCATGACCCCCGAAAAGGCCAAAAAACTGCTCGACAAAAAGCACGCCAACGTCTATCGGCTCATCTACGAGCGGTTCGTCGCCTCGCAGATGTCCGAAGCGCGCTACAACAGCATGCAGGTCGAGGTGCTCTGCGGCGAATACGGCTACAAGGCGACGGGCAGAACCCTGCTCTTCCCCGGGTTCACCGCCGTCTATCAGGAGGCGCGCAAGGAGGAAAAGGAGGACGAAGAGGGGGTCTCCTCCAAACTGTTGCCCCCCGTGCAGGAGGGGGACGGGCTCGATCTCGTCAAGATCACGCCCGAACAGAAATTCACCAAGCCCCCGCAGCGGTACACCGACGCCTCCCTCATCAAACTCATGGAAGAGAAGGGCATCGGCAGGCCCTCCACCTTCTCCGCCATCCTGTCCGTGCTCAACAAGCGCAAATACGTCGTCAAAGAGGGCAAGTACATGGTGCCCACGCCCGTGGCGTATAAGGTTACCGATTTTCTGGAGAGCTTCTTCAAAGACGTCATGGACGTCGGGTTCACCGCCGGCATGGAGGAAAAGCTGGACGACATCGAGAACGGCGGCAAGGACTGGCACGCCATCGTGGGCGAGTTCTATCCCGGCTTTGCCGAGCATCTCAAAGAGGCGCAGAACGCGGGCGACGAGCCGACGGACATCCTCTGTTCCAAGTGCGGGCACCCCATGGTGCGCAAGATCGGCAAGTACGGCAAGTACCTCGCCTGCACCAACTACCCCAAGTGCTCCAACATCATCAGCGAGGGCGAGGCGGAGATCTCCGAAGTGCGCTGCCCCAAGTGCGGCGCGAATATGGTCGTCAAGAGCGGCCGGTTCGGCAAATTCCTTGCCTGTCCCAACTATCCCGAATGCAAGTCCACCCTGCCCTTTTCGGAGAACGGCACCGCCGACCTCGTCGGCGTCTGTCCCGAGTGCGGCCGGCCCACCCGCCGCATGCGCTCCAAATCGGGCAAGATCTATTACAGCTGTTCCGGATACCCCGCCTGTAAATTCATGAGCTGGGACATCCCCACGGGCAACAAATGCCCGCAGTGCGGCGGCGCCATCGTCCGGACCGAACGGGGGGCGATCCGCTGCTCCTCCAAGGGCTGCAACTACGTCGAAAAGCCCGCGCCCATGTCCGCAAGAAAGGGCAAAAAGGCGACGGACGGCGAAGGGGCGGAAACGCCCGGGACAACGGCGGAAAAAGGGGAATAAGGCATGCAGAAAGTCACCGTTGTCGGCGGCGGGCTGGCGGGGTGCGAGGCGGCGTATTACCTCGCCTGCCGCGGCATTCCCGTCCGCCTCGTCGAGGCAAAGCCCCTCTTCTATACCCCCGCGCACGCCTCGCCCGCCCTCGCCGAGCTGGTCTGCTCCAATTCCTTGAAGAGCGACGACGTGTACGGCAACGCCTGCGGGCTTCTGAAGGAGGAGATGCGGATATTGGGCTCCCTCACCCTGGAGGCGGCGGCGGAAAACCGCGTCCCCGCGGGCGGCGCGCTTGCCGTCGAGCGGGAGGGGTTTGCCGCGTATATCACCGAAAAGATCGGCGCGCACCCTCTCATCGAACGAGTAGCCGCCGAGGTCTGCACGTTGCCGGAGAAAAATGAGGGGATAACGGTCGTCGCCACAGGCCCGCTCACGCTGGGCGCGCTGGCGGCGGACATCGCCCGCCGGTTCGGCAAGGGACTGCATTTTTACGACGCTTCCGCACCCGTCGTGGCGGCGGAGAGCGTCGATTTTTCCCATACGTTCACGGGCGACCGCTACGGCAGGGGGACGGGGGACTATGTCAATTGCCCTTTGAACAAGGCGGAGTACGACGCCTTTGTGTCCGCCCTGCTTTCGGCGGAAAAGGTCACCCTGCACGACTTTGAAAAGCGGGAGATATTCGAGGGCTGCATGCCCGTCGAGATCATGGCTTCCCGCGGGCAGGATACTCTCCGTTTCGGCACTTTCAAGCCCGTCGGGCTGTACGACGGGAACGGAAAGCGGCCGTATGCCGTGCTGCAGCTCAGAAAGGAGAACGCGGCGGGCACGGCGTACAACCTCGTCGGCTGTCAGACCAATCTGAAATTCGGCGAACAGAAGCGCGTGTTCTCCCTGATCCCCGCCCTGCAGAACGCCGAATTTTTGCGTTACGGCGTCATGCACCGCAACACTTACCTGCAGTCCCCCGATGTGCTGAACGCCGACTTTTCCTGCAAGACACAGGACGATCTGTATTTTGCGGGGCAGATCACGGGGGTGGAAGGGTACGTCGAGAGCGCCATGAGCGGGCTGTTGGCGGGCGTGCACATTGCGCAGTGCGTCCTCGGCGGCGCAAAGGTCGTCTTTCCGAAAGAAACGGTGTGCGGCGCGCTGTCCGATTACATTTCTTCCCCCAACCCCGACTTCCAGCCCATGAACGCCAATTACGGCATCCTGCCCCCGCTCGCCGACTATGCGGGCAGGGATAAAAAGGAAAAACGCCGCCGCTTTGCCGAGCGTTCCCTGGCGGCGGTGAAAAAAATTGCGGAAATTTTGCCTGTTCCCCGTTTAGAAAACGTTAAAACGATTTACAAGTAATACATACGCATACGGCGGCCGGCGGCATTTTTTTGCCGTCGCGGCGGAAGAAATAAAAAAACCACAGGCGACAGCAAAGGAGTTGGTTATCATATGGAATTCAGAGGAACAACGATATGCGCAGTCAAAAAGGACGGCGTGACGGCGATCGCGGGCGACGGCCAGGTCACCATGGGCGAATCGATCGTATTCAAAAACACGGCGGTCAAGGTGCGCCGTATCTACGGCGGCAAGGTCATTCTGGGCTTTGCGGGTTCGGTGACGGACGCCTTTTCCCTGACCGAACGGTTCGAAGGCATGCTCAATAAATTCTCGGGCAACCTCATGCGTTCGGCGGTGGAACTCGCCGAGCTGTGGCGGAGCGATAAGATCGGCAGAAAGCTCGACGCCATGATGATCGTCGCCGACAAGGATACATTGCTCATTCTCTCGGGCACGGGCGAGGTCATCGAGCCGGACGGCGGCTGCTGTTCCATCGGCAGCGGCGGCAACTATGCCCTGGCGGCGGCTCGCGCCCTGTTGCAGAACACCGATTACGACGCCGAGACAATCGCCAGAAAATCGCTCCGGATCGCCAGCGAGATCTGCGTCTATACGAACGATCACATCATCTGCGAGACCGTGTAAGGGCAAGGAGGAAAGGAATATGGATCTATCACCCAAACAGATCGTTTTTGAACTCGATAAACACATCATCGGGCAGGACGAGGCCAAAAAGGCGGTCGCCATCGCTCTGCGGAACCGCTACCGCCGCAGCCGGCTCTCCCCCGAACTCCGGGAGGAGATAACGCCCAAAAACATCATCATGAAGGGGCCCACGGGCGTGGGAAAGACGGAGATCGCCAGGCGGCTCGCCAAGCTGGTCAAGGCGCCCTTCATCAAGGTAGAGGCCACCAAGTACACCGAAGTGGGGTATGTGGGCAAGGAAGTGGAGAGCATGGTGCGCGACCTCGTGGAATGCGCCATGCGCCTCGTCAAAGAGGAGAAGATGGAGGAGGTCTCCGTCAAGGCGAACGGCATTGCCGAAAAGAAACTCTTAAACGCCCTCGTCGAAGCCAAGAAGGCGGACAAGGGCGAAACGGCGACGGACGTATTCCGCGCCAACATCCTGGACGGCCTGCGCAAGGGGCTGTACGAGGATTTCGTTTTGGAAATGGACGTTGCGGAGGAGCCCAAGACCATGGAGCTCATCCCGGGCGGCGCCGCCATCAACCTCGGCAGCATCTTCGGGGACGCCATGCCCAAGCGCCGCAAGAAGCGCAAGATCTCCGTCAAAGAGGCGCGCAAGATCATCGTGGCGGAGGAGAGCGACAAGCTCATCGACAACGATGCGGTGACGGCCGAGGGCCTGCGCCGTGCGGAGAACGAGGGCATTATCTTCATCGACGAGATCGATAAGATCGCGGGCAAGGGCAACATGAGCGGCGCGGACGTCTCCCGCGAGGGGGTCCAGCGCGACATCCTGCCCATCGTCGAGGGCTGTACGGTCATGACCAAATACGGCGCGGTCAAGACAGACTATATGCTCTTCATCGCGGCGGGCGCCTTCCATGTGTCCAAGGTGGAGGATCTCATTCCCGAATTACAGGGTCGTTTCCCCATCAAAGTGGAGCTCAAAAGCCTGACCAAGGAGGACTTCATCTCCATTCTGACGCAGACCGAGCATTCCATCACCGACCAGTACAAGGTGCTGCTCGCCGTGGATAACATCGATCTGTCCTTCACGACCGAGGCCATCGCCAAGATCGCCGAAGTCAGCGTGGAGATCAACGAGACCGGCGAGGACATCGGCGCTCGCCGTCTGCATACGGTCATGGAAACGCTGCTCGAGGACGTTTCCTTCAACGCGGGCGGCGGCAACTATCCGGTCATTCCCGTGCAGATCGACGAGAAATACGTGGAAGAACACCTCTCATCCATCACGCGCGACCGCGACATCAAGAAGTATATTTTGTAAGACGGGCGCATCGCCCCGAGGAGCGATAACCGGAGATTTTCAGGAGGCATTGCCTCTTGAACGGGGTCATAAGGGGCGGCGCCCCTTATGGGATGATAAGCCCTTCCGAAAGCGGCGCGTGCGCCGTGTATATCGCCCGACGGGCGATAAATAAACGCAAGGCAAAAGCCTTGCTGCAAGGGTTCAGATACGGAGGGCTTTGCCCTCCACCCGCCAAAGGGTCACCGGCCCTTTGGGATTCCAAGTTGCGCAAGGCGCAGCCCTGCGCGGGGCATGCCCGTAAATATTGCACAGGAGAGATATATGATCAACATTCCCAAAGGCACCAAGGACGTTTTGCCCGCCGAGTCGTATAAGTGGCAGTACATCGAGGAGAAGGCGCGCAGAGTCGCGCGGCTGTATGACCTGCGCGAGATCCGCACGCCCGTGTTCGAACACACCGAGCTCTTCTCCCGCGGCGTGGGCGATACCACCGATGTCGTCACAAAGGAAATGTACACCTTTCTCGATAAGGGCGAACGTTCCATCACCTTAAAGCCGGAGGGGACGGCGGGCGTGGCGCGCTCGTTCATCGAAAACGGGCTGTACAGTACGCCCATGCCCTTAAAAATGTACTATATCATTCCCGCGTTCCGCTACGAACGCCCCCAGGCGGGCAGGCTGCGCGAGTTTCACCAGTTCGGTGCGGAGGTCTACGGTTCGGCAACGCCCGACACGGATGCCGAAGTCATCGCCTTGGCGCAGGATTTCATAGCGTCTTTGGGACTGAAAACTCAGTTGTACATCAATTCCATCGGCTGCAAAACGTGCCGCAAGGCGTTCAACGACGCGCTCAAAGAGTACTTCCGCCCCCGCCTCGGGGAAATGTGCCCGGACTGCCGCGCGCGGTTCGACAAGAATCCCATGCGCATTCTCGATTGCAAAGTCCCCGAATGTAAGGCGATCGCGGCGGGCGCGCCCGTCATTTTGGACTATCTCTGCGACGATTGCAGGGCGCACTTCGAAGCGGTGCAGAAATATTTACACATCGCGGGCATATCGTATAAGATCGATCCCAAAATCGTGCGCGGGCTGGACTATTACACCCGCACGGTGTTCGAGTTCTTCAGCGAGGAGATCGGCGCGCAGGGCACGGTGCTCGGCGGCGGCAGGTACGACGGGCTTATCGAACAGATCGGCGGGCCGTCCACGCCCGCGGTCGGGTTTGCGGCGGGGCTGGAGCGGCTGTTGCTGCTCATGGAAAAATCGGGCGCGGCGTTCCCCGCCGAGCCCGCGCCGACCGTCTACATTGCGGGCATGGATGCCGCCTGCCGCGAAAAGGCGTTTGAAATCGCCGCGGCGCTTCGCCGCGCGGGCGTCCCCTGCGAAGTGGACCATATGGAGCGTTCCCTGAAGGCGCAGTTCAAATATGCGGACAAGCTGCGGGCAAAATATACCGCCGTCATCGGCGGCAACGAGCTGCAGGAAGGGGTCATGAATGTCAAGAATATGGCCGATTCTTCCCAGGAGCGCGTGCCTTTTGCGACGGCAGTCGGGTATTTTTCGGAAAAATAAGAAGAAATATTGCATAAGTAAGAAGAAATATTGCATAAGTAAGAAGAAATATTGCACAAGATAAAAATACATTGCAAAGAGCAGTAGGAAAAACAATATGTCGAAGAATGTAAAGGAAATCAATACGCAGGAATTCAACGCCCTTTTGGCGGGGGACATGCCCGTGGTGTGCGACTTTTTCGCGACCTGGTGCGGTCCCTGCCGCATGCTTGCGCCCGCTCTGGACGAGGTCGCGGCGGAGCTCAAGGACAAGGCGGTGTTCGTCAAAGTGGACATCGACCGCAACCGGGCGCTCGCCGAAAAGTACGAAATTTATTCGGTGCCCTGCGTCAAAATGTTCAAGGGCGGCAAAGAGATCGCCGAAAACCTCGGCTATGTGCCCAAGCCCATGCTGCAGGCGTTCGTGACTGAAAACTTATAACGCAAACGATTGACTTTTTCCGCGCGCCTGTGGTACAATAAAAAGAAAAACGAACGAAGAGGAAAAACAGCATGATCGATATGACCACCGTCAGAAACGCCGACCCCGAAGTATACGCCGCCATGAAGGACGAGCTTGACCGCCAGCGCGGCAACCTCGAACTCATCGCCAGCGAAAACATCGTTTCGCCCGCCGTCATGGCGGCGATGGGCAGCCATCTCACCAACAAGTACGCCGAGGGGCTCCCCGGCAAGCGTTATTACGGCGGCTGCCAGTATGTGGACGTGGTGGAAACGCTGGCGCAGGAACGCCTGAAAGAAATTTTCGGGTGCGACCACTGCAACGTGCAGCCCCACAGCGGCGCGCAGGCGAATTTTGCGGTGTTCTTCTCCGTTCTGCAGCCGGGCGACACGGTCATGGGCATGAACCTCGCCCACGGCGGGCACCTCTCGCACGGCTCGCCCGTCAACATTTCGGGCAAATATTTCCACATCGTGCCCTACGGCGTCTCCGCCGAGACCGAGACCATCGATTACGACGAGATGGAGCGCATCGCGCTCGAATGCAAGCCCAGAATGATCGTTTCCGGCGCGTCCGCCTATCCCCGCGTCATCGACTTCAAGCGCATCCGCGAGATCTGCGATAAGGTCGGGGCGTACATGATGGTGGACATCGCGCACATCGCGGGTCTGGTCGCGGCGGGCGTGCACCCGTCCCCCGTGCCCTACGCCGATTTCGTGACGACCACCACGCACAAGACCCTGCGCGGCCCGCGCGGCGGCGCCATCATGTGCAAGGAGGAGTACGCCAAGATCATCGATAAGGCGGTATTCCCCGGCACGCAGGGCGGGCCTCTGATGCACGTCATCGCGGCGAAAGCGGTCGCCTTCAAAGAGGCGCTCACCCCCGAATTCAAAGAATACCAGAAACAGATCGTCAAAAACGCGGCGGCGATGGCGGAGCGGTTCGTGAAAAACGGCGTGCGCCTCGTCAGCGGCGGCACGGACAACCACCTCATGCTCCTCGACCTGAGCGCAAAGGGGGTCACGGGCAAGGAGCTCGAAAAGATGCTCGACGCCGTGCACATCACGGTCAACAAGAACGCCATTCCCTTCGATAAGGAAAAGCCCTTCGTCACCAGCGGCGTGCGCATCGGCACGCCTGCGGTCACCGCGCGCGGCATGAAGGAAGGGGAGTGCGCGCGCATCGCCGACCTCATCTCCCGCGTCATCGACGAGAAGGAGGCCTGCTTCGACGAAGTCAGCGCCGAGGTCGCTAAGCTTTGCGAACGCTTTCCCCTCTATGCAAACGACATTCTGTGATCGGATCGAAACGATTTCCCCGTCCGTCGGAAAGACGAACGGGGAATTTTTTTCGGCGGACGGGGCGCGCGGCGGCGTGCCGCCTCTTCTATGCGTCCCGGTCCGTCAACGCATATCGTTTTTGCGGCGGGATCGCAGAAGGGATAGGGCGGCCGGAGGGCGGACATCGCGTCCGGCGGCAGCGGCGTAGGTCAGTTCTCTTTCCGCTCTTCGGTCTCTTCCACTTTCACCAGGCGGATCGCCTCCGCCAGGAGGATGTTGATGACTTCGTTGCGCGAACGGTTGGTCCTGGTTGCGATTTCGGTCAGTCTGTCCATGACTTCGTCTTTCAGGCGCACGGATACGATCTTATATCCGTCGTCTCCCTTTTTCTTTTCCTTCCGGCTGATTCTGATTTCTTTCGCCATTGTTTTGCTCCGACGATTTATTATTTTGTTTTATATTATAATGCATCGGAATAAAAAATAATATGTTAACATTATATAGTATAATAAAAACTATAAAAATATAGTGTTCTCAAAAAATAACCTTTTTTCGACAAAAACAGACAAAATACCGTAAAAACAGACAAAAATATCCGTTGACTTTGGCGAAGGCTGTCGATTATAATGAGAGTATAAAAAATCAACGGAGGAAACACATATGAAAAAAATGACCGAAGAACAGCTTTTGTATACGCTGGGAGAACTGTTGATGATCGAGAACGAAGCCGTAGAGGACGTGCGCTATACGCGGGAAGCCGCCGATTGCTTCTTTGTCACTACCAAGGACGGCGGACATTTCCGCGTACAGGTGCGGGAGGAGGGGGTCAGAGGATAAAAACGGGCCTTTCTTTCGCATGGGTTCGGCACGGCGAAAACGATTTACAAAAAGGAAAAGAAATGATATAATCTTTTCTATGAATATCTATGCTGTTTCCGATCTGCACCTTTCGGGCCGGACCGACAAACCCATGAACGTATTCGGGGAAGGCTGGGAAGGGCATTTCGAAAAGATAAAAAAGGACTGGAAAGAAAAGGTAAAGGCGGAGGATGTTGTGCTCATCGCGGGGGACATCAGCTGGGGCATGCGTCTTGAGGACGGCATGTACGACGTCCGTTCCCTGCAGGGGCTGCCCGGCAGGAAAATTTTCATCCGCGGCAATCATGACTATTGGTGGAACGGCATCACCAAGATCCGCGACCGCGCGCCGGACGACACCTTTTTCTTTTTGCAGAACGACTGCGTGCGGGTGGGGCGGTATATCTTTGTCGGTTCCCGCGGCTGGGTCTGCCCCGAGAGCAACGAGTTCCGCGCCGAAACGGACGAGAAGATCTATCAGCGCGAGGCCGAGCGCTTCCGCCTTGCCTTTGCCGCCGCCGAAAAGATACGGCAGGCGGGGGACGATCTGATCGCCATGATCCATTACCCGCCCTTCACGGGGCGGAAGGAGGATACTCTTTTTTCCCGTCTTTTTGAAGAGCACGGCGTCAGGGCGGTCGTTTTCGGGCACGTTCACGGATCGTTCTACTATCCGCCGGAATGCGAAAAAAACGGGATAAAGTACTATCTCACCTCCTGCGACAAGCTCGATTTTCACGTCAAAAGGATCTTGTGACCCGCGCGGGCGGTAAGACTTTTGGCAGAAGGGATATTTTAGCGGGCGGACAATGTTTTTTTGGAACCTCTTTTGGGGCGGCCTGCTACACAGTGATGTTCGCCGCAGAGCGCGAGCCGCCGCCGGTCGTGCGTCCGTTTGAGCCGAAAGAGGATGAGGAGGCTGCCTGAGAAAATCATGTTTCGGTAAAAGATTTCCGCATTTTCCGTCCGGCAGACTTTACCAAACGCTTGACAAAGGGAGCGCGCCGTGTTATAATGGGCGTAACTTGAAAGCGGTACGGAGATGCCGCGCTACGGTACGGAGATGCCACAAAGTTTTTTCCCGAATAGACCTCTCCCCTCGGGTAGGTGTGTGCCGCAGACCCGCGTATCGCCGTATACGCGGGGCATTTTTTTGCCGCGGTTCAGCCGCAGAAACGGAGAGTGAAAAGCATGAACAATACGGTAATCATGGACAAAAACGCCGTCCGCCGCACCGTCATCCGACTGTCGCACGAAATTTTGGAGCGCAATTCGGACATGAAGGACGTGGCGCTCATCGGCATCAAGCGGGGCGGGGAAGTCGTTGCCAATCGCGTGCGCCGCTATCTTGCGCAGCAGGAGGGGGCTGACGTTCCCTGCGCGGGGATAGACATCGGCATGTACCGCGACGATCTGGTCTCCGCCTTTTTCGTGCCCGACGCGACGGTCAATCGCTTCGGGTTCGACGTGACGGACAAGACGGTCGTGCTCTGCGACGACGTTCTGCATACGGGCAGGAGCGTGCGCGCCGCCATCGAAGGGATATTCTCCATGGGCCGCCCCAAGGGCATCCAGCTTCTGGTGCTCGTCGACCGTGGCGGGCGGGAGGTGCCCGTCCGCGCCGATTTCGTCGGTAAAAACGTCCCCACGTCCCGTTCGGAGCGCATCGAGGTCGATTTTGAGGAACTCGGCGCCCCGGAGGACAGGCTGTACATCACCAAGATCGGACAATAACGGAACAGGGAGGCTGTATGTTAAGACGCAAAGATCTGCTCGGGCTTTATGACCTCTCTGCGGAAGAGATCACGGAAATTCTGGATACCGCGGAGAACATGAAGAAACTGCTCCGGCAGGGCATCAAAAAATTACCGCATTTACAGGGCAAGACGGCGACCATTCTCTTTTATGAGAACTCCACGCGCACGCGCACGTCCTTCGAACTCGCCTGCAAATACATGGGCGCGACGTGCATCAACATTGCGGCGAGCACTTCGTCGGTCAAGAAGGGCGAAACGCTCATCGACACGGGCGAAACGCTCGACGCCATGAAAAACGACTTCATCATTATGCGCCACTCCATGGGCGGCGCGCCCAAGCTCCTTGCCGAGCACGTCCATGCCAGCGTCATCAACGGCGGAGACGGCATGAACGAGCACCCCACGCAGGCGCTTTTGGATATGTGCACCATGCGCGAACGCTTCGGCCGTATCGAGGGGCTGAAGGTCGCCGTCCTGGGTGACATCGCCCACTCCCGCGTGGCAAAGTCCAACCTCTTCGGGCTCAAAAAACTGGGCGCGGAGGTCACAATGTACGCCCCCGAGACCCTCATTCCCAAGGGCATCGACAAAATGGGCGCCAAGGTGTGCAGGAGCCGCGAAGAGGCGGTGGAGGGCGCGGACGTGGTCATGGGGCTCAGAATCCAGCTCGAACGCCAGCAGGCGGGCAACTTCCCTTCCCTCGGCGAGTACGCGCACTTCTACGGCGTCAACCGCGAAGTGTTCTCGCTTGCCAAGCCGACGGCGATCATCATGCATCCCGGTCCCGTCAACCGCGGCGTGGAACTGACGGGCAGCCTCATCGACGACAATGCCAGCCTGATATTGGACCAGGTTTTGAGCGGCGTCGCCGTGCGCATGGCGGTGCTTTTCCTCATCACGCAGTACCGCAACCAGCAGTTTTGAAGAAAATACGGATAAGGAGATAAAAATATCATGCTGATCAAGAACGCAAAGATCGTCCTGCCCGACGGCGTCATCGACGGCGACATTCTGGTAAAGGACGGAAAGATCGCCGGGATCGGGAAAGGCATCCCTAAAAACGGAGAAAAGGAGATCATCGACGCGAGCGGGCTGCACGCCTTCCCGGGGCTCATCGACATGCACGTGCACCTGCGCGAGCCGGGGTATGAGTACAAAGAGGACATCCAAAGCGGTTCCGAAGCGGCGGTGCACGGCGGTTTCACGCAGGTCTGCTGTATGCCCAACACCAACCCCGTGGCGGACAACAAGGCGGTCGTGGGCTATATCCGCCGCCGTGGCGAGGAGGTGGGGCTGTGCAAGGTCCGTCCCATCGGCGCCATCACGCGCGGGGAGAAGGGCACGGAGCTTGCCGACATCGGCGAAATGAAGGCGGAAGGCGCGGTCGCGCTCTCGGACGACGGCGTTTCGGTCGTCAATTCCCGCCTGATGCGCCTCGCCATGGAATACGCCTCCGGCTTTGGCATGGTATGCCTCTGTCACTGCGAGGACAAGACGCTCGTCGACGGCGGCGTCGTCAACGAGGGGTACAATTCCACCCTGACGGGGCTGAAGGGCATTCCGCGCGCGGCGGAGGACATCATGATCGCGCGGGACATCTGCCTGGCGCAGAGCCTGAACGTGCCCGTGCACATCTGCCACGTGTCCACCTACAGCGGGGTACAGCTCATCCGCGCCGCCAAGGCGAACGGCGTCAGGGTGACGGCGGAGACCTGCCCGCATTACTATGCGGCGACGGACGACATCATCCGTGATTTTTCCACGAACACCAAGGTCAACCCGCCCATCCGCGAAGAGAAGGATCGCCTGGCGATTTTGGAAGGGCTGAAAGACGGCACGATCGACTGTATCGTCACCGATCACGCGCCCCACCACAAAAACGATAAGGACGTGGAGTACGACCTGGCGGCGTTCGGCATCAGCGGCATCGAAACATCCTTCGGCTTTGCGATTACTTATCTTTACAAGACGGGCGTTCTGACCCTGCCGCAGATAGTCGATAAAATGAGCCGCAACCCCGCCCGTATCCTGGGGCTGGAAGGGGGCGCGCTCAAAAAGGGGGGCGTCGCCGACATCATGCTTGCCGACCTCGGCAAAAAATGGACGGTCGACCCCGCCGCTTTCCGCTCCAAGGGCAAAAACACGCCGTTCGCGGGGTACGAACTCTGCGGCGAAGTGGCGTACACCATCGTAGACGGAAAAGTGAAATATCGCAGAGGAAACTAACCCATGCCCGCGCTGAATGAGTAAACCCGAAAGCCGCCGCGCGGGCGGTAACCCGGGATTTTCAGGGGGCGTTGCCTCTTGAACGGGTGAAGGGCGGCGCCTTTCATAAAATAGCCTTATGAAAGCGGAACTTTGTTCCGCGACCATCGCCCGAGGGCGATAATGTGGGATTCCAAAGGGACATTGGTCCCTTTGGCAAGGGTGCGGGAACAGCGTTCCCGCGTAAAGGAAGTCTTTCAAAAAGCGGCGCATGCGCCGCGTCCAAACCGCCCATAGGGCGATACATAACGTAAGGCGGAGCCTTGCTTATAAAAGTCCGGTAAATTATGGAGGGCGCAGCCCTCCAAACCACTCGCAAGGAGCGTCGCTCCTTGACCACGCGAAGGGCGGAACGCCCTCTCGACACCCACGTTGCGGAAACACCGTTCCGTTCAGCGAAAGAAATCATACATAAGGAGAGAGAAAGAAATGCCGATCATCGATAAACTCATCGACAGGATCGTCGAAATGCAAAATCCCGCCTGCGTGGGGCTGGACACCATTTTGGACTATCTGCCCGAGGAGTTGTGCGCAGGGGCGGCGGGCAACGCCGATATTGCCGAACGCATCTTCGAGTTCAATAAAAACATCATCGACAACGTGTGCGACATTGTGCCGTCCGTCAAAATTCAGATCGCCTGTTACGAAATGTACGGCGCGGCGGGCATTGCCTGTTTTGAAAAGACGGCAGATTACGCCGGACAAAAGGGGCTTTTCGTCATCGCCGACGGCAAGAGAAACGACATCGGCAACACGGCAGGGTTCTATGCCGCCGCCTTCCTCGGCGAAAGGGCGACCTGTGCCGTCGATTTCTTGACCGTCAACGGCTATCTCGGTACGGACGGCATACAGCCCTTCGTGGACGTCTGCAAGCAAAACGACAAGGGGCTATTCGCCCTCGTCAAGACCTCCAACCCCTCGAGCGGGGAGTTTCAGAACCTCTTGCTGCAAGACGGACGGACGGTCTATGAATATATGGGCGGGCTTGTCGAAAAGTGGGGGAAGGAACTGATTGGGCAATACGGTTATTCTTCGGTCGGCGCGGTCGTCGGCGCGACTCATCCCGAAGAGGCGGCGCGCCTCCGCGCAGCGTTCCCGCATATGTTCTTCCTCATCCCCGGCTACGGCGCGCAGGGCGGCAATGCCGAAATGCTCCGCTGCTGCTTCGACGGACGGGGGCTTGGCGGCGTCGTCAACAATTCCCGCGGGGTGCTCTGCGCCTATAAAAAGAAGGGCGGCAAGTACTATGAAGCCGCGCGGCAGGCATGCATCGATATGCAGCGCGATCTTTCGTCGGTCATCGGACCCATGGGCAAGTAAAGAGAGGAGTTTTTCGCCATGAAAGAAGTTCTTGCGACTGTGCTTGCAAACGCTCCCATCGCGGAGGGCGTGTATTCTATGACCTTCTCCGCGGGCACACCCATGCCCGTCAGGGCAGGGCAATTCGCCAACCTCGGCGTGGGCGACGGGGCGCACCTTTTGTGCCGTCCGATCGCCGTCTGCAAGGCGGAAGGGGAGAATATCACCGTCTGTTATCAGTTGAAAGGCGAGGGCACGCACCTTCTCTCCCGCCTGCCCGTCGGGGGAAAGGTAAGCGTCCTTCTACCCCTCGGCAACGGGTTTTTCGTGCGGGAAGAGGAAAAGAGAATCGCGCTTGTCGGCGGCGGCGTGGGCGTATTCCCCATGATCTCCGTTTTGCGCGAGTATCTGCCCAAGGGCAAGGAAATCCATTCCTATATCGGTTTCCGTGGGCAAAAAGCCGTCTGCTGTCTGGACGAACTGCAAAAATCAACCGCCCTCACCGTGGTGACGGACGACGGTTCTTACGGCAAAAAAATGAACGCCGTGCAGGCGTTCGCCGCGGACATGGATAGGGTCAAACCCGACGTCGTGCTCTCCTGCGGCCCCGCCCCCATGCTCCGCGCGCTGAAAGAAGTCATGCAGGGGAAAAATATTCCCTGCTATGTTTCTTTGGAAGAGCGCATGGGCTGCGGCATCGGTGCATGCCTCGTGTGCGTCTGCAACAAAACAGACGGTGCCCATGCCCGCGTCTGCAAGGACGGTCCCGTCTTTGACATCGGGGAGATCGTGCTATGACCGAAGTGATTGCAAAGACCAAAAAATCGGCGGTATTCACTTACCTTTTGCCGATGGTCCCCTCGTGTTCATGACGGGCATATGTTTGTGGATCGTCTCGATGCCTGTCGAGCTTATCGGTCGGGTGATAAGTGTTTTTGGTGTCGCGTTTGGTGTGGCGATGTTTATCTGTTTTGCATTCTTGTGCATCAAAATTCTTCTCGCGCCGAAAGATCTGATTGTTTTTGACGGGGAGAATCTATATTTGCCCGACGGGATTTGTCCGCTTTCTGATTTGCGGAACGTGATTTACCGCTCCGCGACGCGATGGGGCGATTCGTGGGGAACGGTCATTTTGCAGACGGCGGCGGGGGACAGAAAATATCGCTTTGTCGCCGACATGGAGAAAGTGCATAACCGTCTCATCCAACTCATGATGCAGGCGCGGGAAAAGGAGAATTGAAAAAATGGCAGATTTATCGGTCGCATTGTGCGGCATAAACTTAAAAAACCCCGTCATCGGTGCTTCGGGCACGGTGGGGTTCGGCAGGGAATTCGATGAAATTTACGACATTTCCGTGCTGGGCGGGCTGTCCACAAAAGGGTTGACTTTGGAGCCCCGCCTCGGCAACGCCGTGCCGCGCATCGCGGAGAGCCGCGGGGTCATCCTGAACGCCGTGGGCCTGCAGAACCCCGGCGTGGAGAGTTTCATCGAACACGACCTTGCGTGGCTGAAAGGCAAGGGCATTGCGGTCATCGCCAACGTCGCGGGCAGCACGCTGGAAGATTACGAAAAGATATGCGCCCGCCTGGACGGGCTGGTGGACATGGTGGAGCTGAACATCTCCTGTCCCAATGTCCGCTGCGGGGGCATGGCTCTCGGCATCCGCCCCGAAAACGTCAAAGAAGTGACCCGCCTTTCCAAAGGCGCGCTCAAAAAGACGCCGCTCATGGTGAAATTATCCCCCAACGTGGAGAGCATTGCGGTCAACGCCCGCGCGGCGGAAGAGGGGGGCGCGGACTGCCTGTCCCTCATCAACACGCTGACGGGCATGGCGGTGGATATCGAGCGCCGCCGTCCCGTTCTCGCCAACAACACGGGCGGCGTGTCGGGCGCGGGCGTCAAGCCGATCGCGGTGCGCATGGTGTACGAAGCCGCGCATTCCGTTTCCCTGCCCGTCGTGGGCATGGGCGGCATCACCTGCGCGGAGGACGCGCTGGAATTCATTATGGCGGGGGCGACGGCTGTGCAGGTCGGAACAGCGAATTTCACGGACGCTTTGGCAATGCCGAAGATCATTGAAGGCTTGAACGCCTGGTGCGACCGCCACGGCGTGGAACGCCTTGCCGATCTGCGCGATACGCTGACGCTCAACTGACGCGGGGCTCTCGCGCCAATCGCCCGAAGGATAATAAAAGAGCGCAAGCCTGACGGCTTGCGGCAGAAACGGTGTATTAAAATGTATCGGCAGAATATTATTTTTCAGGAAGAGTATAAGAGATTGGACGCGCTCTGCCGGGATATGTTTTCGACGGGCGAAGGCGTTTCGGCGTATATCCGCGCGATGGAAACCGCGTCCTATGCCGACAGGCGATTTTGCACCGATTGGGACGGAGTGTATCGGCAGTTGAAACATTTTCGTTGGATGCGCAATCAGCTGGCGCATGAAGTCGGTACGCTGGAAGAGGAGTTTTGCACGGATGCCGACATTGCATGGATACAGGCTTTTCACCGCCGTCTGCTCGACCGCGAAGATCCGTTGGCAGTCGCAAACAGGGCAAAAACCGCCCCGAAAGCGCCTGCGGGCGTACAAGAACCGGCGTCCGTTTCTCGTGCTGCGGCTTCCCGTCGGGAATCGATGGACGGCGGGAAAAAACGCATATCTTTGTTTGGCAGGCTGGCGGCAAAACTCAGGAAGTTGTTCTTCGGCTAAATCCCTGTTGCCCGTGTTCAATCGCCCAAAGGGCGATAAAAAAACGCAAGGCATAGCCTTGCTTTCAGAATTC